>DASRMS010000200.1:0-3388 GCA_035647835.1 Oscillospiraceae bacterium | reverse complement strand
ACCTAAAACACATAGCCACCAAGGGGGGGCCGGCGGTAAAGTCATGGCTAGCAGCAGACCGGTGACAGCCGCACTGCCATCGCCAAAAATATTTTTGTTGCGCAGAATAAGTGCTTCTGTCAACATGGCAGACAGGGTGGTGAGTACCATGGTGAGCAGAGCGCGAGTGCCAAAGAAGGTTACAGCGGCAATCGCAGCTGGTACTAACGCCACTAAAACGTCCACCATTACACTTTTGATAGTTTCCGGTGATTTTAAGTGTGGCGCTGATGAAACAACTAATTGTTTATCCATTAGGGTATCCCTCCTTACCTTTGCTTCTTATTTAGCCGCAGCGGCCCGTCTTTTTTTGGCTTTAATTTCGTTCTTAGCCATACTAATCCACTGATTAATCGGCCGTTTAGCAGGACAAATGTAGGAACAGCACCCACAATCAATACAATCTACCGCATGATAAGCTTCCGCTTTATCGTACAGCTGATGTTCTACAGCAGAGGCTAAGAAGAGTGGCATTAACCCCATGGGACAAACGTCGACGCACTTACCACACTTAATGCACGGATTAATTTCTTCCATCTGCACTTCTTGCTCCGTGAGGCATAAAATACCGCAGGTACCCTTAACTACTGGTAAATCTGCTGGTCCGGACTGAGTCGGACCCATCATCGGGCCACCAAGAATTAATTTGCGCAGATTGTCATTAAAACCGCCACACTCTGCAACTACTTCTTCCAAAAGCGTACCTACACGCACTAATAGATTTTTCGGCTCTTTAACACCTGCGCCGGTGATTGTGACAATTCTCTCAATCGAAGGCCTGCCAAAACGTACAGCATCGGCTACGGCAACGCAGGTACCAACGTTTTGTACCAGACAACCAACTGTTGTTGATTGGCAGCCTGAAGGAGTTTCCCGACCAGTCAAAACGCTAACTAATTGTTTACCTGAACCCTGGGGATATTTAGTTGGTAGAGCATGAACCTCCACATCAGGTTCATCAGCAGCAGCTTTTCTTACGGCCTCAATAGCATCAGGCTTGTTATCCTCAATACCGATTAAGCCTTTTTTAGCGTTTACTGCTTTCATCACCAACTTAACACCAACAACTAAATCATCCGGACGTTCTAACATTAAACGATGGTCACAAGTTAAATAAGGCTCGCATTCAGCGCCGTTTACTACCACATATTCAACCTGTTCCGGCGGAACCAGCTTATAATGGCAGGGGAATGCTGCTCCACCCATACCCACTACACCTGCTTCACGAACAATCTTAGGTATCTCCTCGGCCGGGATTTGTTCCCAGTCAGGGTTGGGTTTTACGCTTTCATGCCAAGTATCCTGGAAATCATTTTCAATAAAGACGGCATTAATTGTACGTCCTTGACTAGATTTACAAGTTCCCAACTTAATTACTTTACCAGAAACACTGGCATGAACAGGAGCTGAAATACTAGCTTCACACTCACCGATTTTCTGCCCCATTTTCACCTCATCACCAACGGCTACCAATGGTTCACACGGTGCACCAATATGCTGCGACAATGGAATTATCGCCACTGCGGGGGGCTTTGCCGGAACAACAGGCTTCTTTTCCGTAAGACTCTTAAAATCCCCCGGATGAATGCCTCCCTTAAATGTTTTAGGGCTCATATACTAATTCACCTCTTACTTAAATTATTAATAAAAGATTACAATAAGGGCCAACATAGCAATATTCGAGAAAATAATTAATAATCCTGCCCTTGTTAATATTTTCTCAGCCTTTTGCAGAAATGGGATTAGCCAAAACACAGTAAAAAAAATGTTGCCAGCAACAAAAAACAATGAGAATCTGCAGATTCCCATTATACCTATCCTATTTCGCACTAGCTTCTCTATACAGGTGTTGACAATAGTGTACAACGAATATGCGAATTTTGTCAAAGGAGGCAGGATGCCTTTAAAAGTCTTTAGATGCCTCTGCATCTTTTACACGCCAAAACGGTGCTGAAACTTCACTTCAGCACCGTTTTTCGTTACATTTTCTTTTTGCAGTAATATTTTACATCTTTACCGTACAATACTCAAGGATAGCGCGGCAATCACTTCTTACCGGTTTCTGCCTTGGGCACTTCAGTGCCTAGAATTTCAGCAATTTGTGCTGCCACTTTGGCACGTCCAGGCTTGCAGCCAGCTACCGGAGCCTCACCAGCTGCCACAGCCTTGGCAAACTGTTCACAACCGGCATAGCCACAGGCACCACAATTAGCACCTGGTAAAACGCTTTGTACCTCTGCTATTTTTGGGTCCACTTCAACAGCAAACTTTTGTGCAGCATAAGCCAGCAAACAGCCGAAAATAAGGCCCAAGCCTCCCAGGCAGATAACTGCTGGTAAGATCATTTACTACGCCTCCTACATCATGCCTTGAAAGCCCATAAAAGCAATGGATAGAATTCCTGCAACAATTAAGGCAATTGGTACACCGCGCATGGCTTTAGGAATGAAAACCAACTCTAAACGCTCACGGATACCGGCCATAATCACTAGCGCCAGCGTAAAGCCAATCGCTGCCGCAATACCAAAGACCACAGATTCTAATAAGTTATACTCCAGCTGCACATTTAAGAGCGCTACGCCAAGAACAGCACAGTTAGTGGTAATCAGCGGCAGGAAAATACCCAGTGCCTGATACAAGACCGGACTTACTTTGCGGATTACTAATTCAACAAACTGCACCAGCGCTGCAATTACCAAAATGTACACGATGGTACGCAGATACTGTAAATTAAATTCTTCTAAGATATAGTGTTCCAACAGCCAAGTTACCAAAGAAGCCATACCCATAACAAAGGTAACTGCCATACCCATACCAAGCGACGTTTCTACTTTCTTGGAAACACCCAGGAACGGGCAGATACCGAGAAATCTGCTCAAGACAAAGTTGTTAATAAAGATCGCACCAAAGACAATTGCTAAGATACTCGTCATTATCTACCCCTCCTTATGCCAAGCTGAATTTTTTGCTAAACTATTCACTAACGCCATTAGTAAACCCAGGGCGATAAACGCACCTGGCGGTGAAGCAAACACTTTAAAGGGTTGATAAGCTGCCCCTAAAATATTGGCGCCAAACAGTGTGCCGCTGGCCACCAGTTCCCGAATAGAAGCAAGAATAGTTAACGCGAGGGTAAAGCCCAGACCCATGCCCAGACCATCCGCTACAGAGCTAACTACCGGGTTTTTGGAGGCAAAAGCTTCGGCCCGCCCTAAAATAATACAGTTCACCACAATTAAGGGGATAAAAATGCCTAACTGGGAGTGAAGCTCTGGTTGATAAGCATTAAGCAGCATATCCACCATCGTCACAAAGGTGGCAATGATGATGATATAGGCCGGGATACGTA
>DASRMS010000199.1:0-1295 GCA_035647835.1 Oscillospiraceae bacterium | reverse complement strand
CAATGGATTCAGTGCACCAGCCAGCTACAGGGCTACTAGCCGAGGTCTACCGGGTTTTATCATCTGTCCAATTTAATGCCGCGTCTCAGCGGCAAATACTCGAGCAGATTCAGCAATGCAGCGCTACTGATTCGCTGGGACTTCCTCTTATTGAGGTTATTCAGCAGCGTGAGAATAGCTATTTAGTCTGCGGCAACGTCCGCCTCTATCAGCTGCTTCAGGCAGCAGGTGCAAAAATCTTACACGCTCAGATTCTGCCGGCTGAGACATGCCCGAATACTCGTGCTGGACGTGCATTTCGTCAAGGTATCAACACTATTTTGATGTATGACTGCACGGCTAAATCGCCTCACCCACAACTGCGCGAGCTGAAAAAACATCTAAAAAATCATTCTAGCCAAGAATTGCTGGAGTTAATTAAGAGCGATGCGTTTTTAAAAAATGCGCTAAGTATCAGTGCACGGGATCTGCGAACTAAGCTCAAAAAAAAAGCCCTTTGGAATTGATGGTCAAACACTTAAAAACTAACACCTGATTACTGGAGCTAACATGACAGAGTGTAAATTTTCTGCAGACAACCTAGATTTTTTTCTCGAGTGTTTTCCTATCGATAAATCGTCTTTTACCCAGCTGTGCGGCTGGATTCAAGCACCGAAAAACTTACAGCAATTTATTGCAGTGGCAGAGAATCTGAATGAGCTATTGAGCGTTAGCCTACACTCAGAACTGGCTGCAGAGCTAGGTTTAGACAAATTACCTACAGAGCAATGGCGAGCATTACTGAGAGATATTCAGTCGCAGCTACCTAACATCCCTAGAGCGCTGGCAGATATTCAGCCAAACGAACAGGTCAGACCATTAAAGCTAATTGGCAGCTATCCAATTTATGCCACGCTGACGGCTTCAGAAGTTGATTACCCAACAGAAGAAATCGAAAAAATAAGAGTGATTCACCTGATTGGCATGAGCGCTGCTATTGCCTACCAACAAATGCATACTGCCGGCGTTATTAAAGAATTGAGCAGTGGTTTTGAGGCTGGTTTGCGTGAAATACGCGACCTAGAAAAAACAGATAAACGCCCAACAGTCGCACTACCTGACTGGCGCGGTGCAGTATCACTGACTGAGGTTCAGGCAGAGTTAGAGGAATGGATTGAAAAAAATTCCAATGATTCTAAATGGGGTGCAGGCCTACGACTGTTAATAGAGTCTGTCGCTGAACAACGGTCGCGAGCATCACGCCATTACCGTATGCGCATGAGTACTCAAATCCAGCGCAGTGGTCAGCACATTAG
>DASRMS010000198.1:0-28239 GCA_035647835.1 Oscillospiraceae bacterium | reverse complement strand
GTAGTAAAGAGGTGCAGCAAAAGAATCATGGGCTGGAGCAGGAACTGCAGGCACTGCAAACAAGTAATGCAGAATTAAAAAATACTTTGTCGCACACAGAATCCTTAAATAGCGAACAAAGAAAACAACTGGCACGTTTACGCAATGATCTTGTGGCGGCACTAAACAAAGAAAAAGAACAAAGTAAGAAAATAGCCCTACTAGAAACAGAGTTAGAAAATAAAAAAGGTGTTTGGGGTACTTTGGCAGGGGTGTTCCAGAATAAGACATCTCCTAAAAAATAGCCTCTTCTGTCCAGAATAGAGATTGTAACAAATCAGGCTGTACTTACTACAAGATATTGCTAGGGTACCCTACTTCTTTCTGTTTGACCTAAGGACAAGCAATTTGTTACGCTATAGATGTTATAAAATATGCGCATGCGGAGGTTTTAGATGAAACGTCTCTCGATGGTTCTTACAGTGACTTTACTAGTAGTTTTAATGACTGCAGGCAGCGTATCCGCAACAACTCTCCCTCCCCGTTGGCCGCAACCTGCTTGGTTTGCTCAATTCCAAAATGCACAACCAACACCAGCGCCTAAACTGGAACCTGCCCCAGCACCTGCTCCCACGCCCGCAATTAATCCAACCAGCCTTACCCTGGCAGAAAAAACTGTTTTCGCTGGTATTAATCGTGAACGCACACTAAGAGGTCTCCAACCACTAACAATTAATTATCAGCTAGTCAAATTAGCACGCTTAAAAAGTAAAGATATGGCAGAGAACCGTTACTTTGCTCACCGTTCACCAACTTATGGCAGTGCTTATGATATGATGCGTAATAACGGCATTCGTTATAGTTATGCTGGTGAGAATTTAGCTAAAACATCATCTGCTGCCAATGCTGTAAAGCTTTTTATGGGCAGCAGCATACATCGCAATGCCCTGCTGAATTCACGTTTTAATCAAACGGGGATCGGCGTTTATCAGCTCGGGCGTCAAGTCTATGTGACACAAATGTTTATTGGCGTGCGTTAAGCTCTGAGGAGTATGAACTCGTTTCATACTCCTTTTTTCTATGAGCAGCAATTATATTGTGTTCACCCCTTACTTTTCCTCTTCATACAATAATAAAAGAAAGGGGTGAAATAATTTGAAAATCCTTCATCTTAATCGGTTTTTTTATTCTGGGCAAACAACACATGCCTTTTCTCTCGTGCGAGAGCAACAAAAACAAGGACTTGATGCGCGTTTGATTATGGACGGCAACCCCTCTTATCAAGCGTTAGCTCTCTATAAACAAACGATGGAGGAAATAGGTGCCGCCATTGTTAAGCCTGGTGATCTGCAAGCTAGCTTAAACTACCTCGCTCAGTGGCGCCCCCAGGTCATTCATGCTCATTCTCCTTTAACTTATGCTTTAGCAATGACCCTGGCAAGACATTTTCAAGCCTCGTTAGTCATCACCTGCCATGGTTTAGGCATCAACAGCCGCGAAGCCCAACCGTTTTTGCTAGAGGCTAAAGCGCTTATTTGCATTTCAGTTCGTGTGGCTAACAGTATGCGCCAATTTCAGCAGAAAGTTCACGTCATTCCTAATGGTGTGGACTTAAGTGAATTTAAACCGGGAGAAAAAACGGAACCTCTCAAGATCGCCTATGTCGGCCGCGTAGATGCAGGCAAGCAAAAAGGATATAGCCATTTTTGTAAAGCAGTCGATCTCTTAGAGGGGGTAGAGTTTTACGTAGCAGCGGACAAAAAGCCCAACAGCAAAACTGCACAGTATCTGGGTTGGACTAATGAAGTTGCTCCCTTACTGGCGCAAACAGATATTATGGCTGGCACCGGCCGTGCTCTGATTGAGGGCATGGCCGCTGGAAATGCTATCATCATTCTCGGTCGCAATTGCCAGGGCATCTTGACCCCAGAAAAAGCTGCTAAAGAAAAGTTTTTAGACCTTAGTGGTCTAGCGGGCAATGAGCCCTGTTATAAAAACATTTTCTACGACCTCGCAAAGCTCACCCAAAGCAAATTATATTTAGAACAACTGCAGACCTTTGGGCGTGACTTGGCGGTCAAAGAATACGATAATAGAAAGTTAACTCAGCGCATTATTAAGATCTATCGAGGCGTAATTTAGCCGTCGTAAAACCAAACGAAAAAGTTCCGGCTGTTTTAGCAGCCGGAACTTTTTTTATCGCAGTATGAACAGCGCCCATAAATCTCCAAACTATGATTAAGGATAGTAAATCCTGCCGCTCCTGCCTGCTGTAAACAATTCTGCAACGCAGAGCAGGCAGGAATACAAACTACTTTTTCACAATCTACACAAATAACATGGTAATGAAGTTCATCCTGCAGAATTAATTCATAAACTGCACCAGATTGCAAAGATATTTGTTGTACGGCACCAATCTCCACCAGTAACCGTAAATTACGATAAACAGTATCAAGACTAATAGATACTTGTTGTTGCTTTAACAAGCTATGGACTTCTTGGGCGCTAAGACGGGAAGGAGCGGTAAGCAGCACTTCTAAAATCTGCTGCCTTTGCTGTGTCAACTTATAACCCTTTGCCTTCAACTGCGCCAGTGGCTGTCTGCTCATGCTCTTTACCTCCACTTCTTTTCATCTTGCCATAGAATATCGCTAAGACAAATAAAGCTAGTGCACACATCACAATGGTACCACCCGGGGCCAAATCGCCATAGTAGGCCAGCACAAGACCCGAAACGACGGAAATAAGCGCTATGGCATAAGACCAGTATACTGTGGCCCGAAAACTTCTCCCCAATTGTAGGCCGGCAGCAATAGGCACAGTAATCAAAGAGGAGACTAACAGCATGCCCACCACCCGCATTGCCATGGCTATGGTCAAAGAAGTAGCTGCTACAAAGATCATATTCACTAAGTCTACTCGGATTCCTGCCGCCCTTGCCCCTACTTCATCAAAGGCAATATAAAAGAGTTCTTTTTGCATCATTAAAATTATACTGAAGACCAGGAAGCCTACCGCTGCTATCAGATAAAGATCTTGTGTGGAAATAGCAATGACACTGCCAAAAAGGTAAGAAAATAAGTCAGCATTAAAGGCGCGTGACAAGCTAATTAAAATAACGGCTAAACTAGTGCCTGCAGAAATAAGAATAGCAATCGCCAAGTCACTAAAGATGCGATAGGCTCGCCTCAGTACTTCCACGGCAGCGGCAGCCGCTAAAGATAAAGTAAGAGCTGTTGCCAAGGGATAGATACCTGTAAATATACCTAGCGCGACACCAGCTAACGATAGATGTGAGAACATATTACCCATCATGGACATTCTGCGTAAAACTAAATAAATACCTATGGTTGGGCAAAGCAATGCTACCATAATACCTGCCAAAAAAGCTCTTTGCATAAAGGCGAAGCGTAAAATATCCAATTAACCTAACCCTCCTTGATGTGCCGGTAATACATGTTTAGCGGCCGGACCATACACTTGAGCAGCTATCTCTGTTGACCAAAAATCTGCTGGCGGGCCATGAAAACATATTTTTTTATTGAGGCAAGCTAACGTCGTAACATGTTCACTAACCAGACCAAGATCATGACTAACCAGTAAAATTGTTAAACCATGCGCTTGCCGCAGCGTAAGAAGAAGCTGATAAAATTGGTCAAGTGCCTGTAAATCAACGCCTACCGTTGGTTCATCTAAGATTAATAGCTCGGGCTTAGCTACTAAAGCGCGCGCTATTAAAATGCGTTGCTGCTGCCCTCCAGAGAGGTCGCCGATTGGCTGTTTTGCCAGCTCCTCTGCGCCAACTTGCTGTAACGCCTGCTCCACCTGCTCCTTTGCTTCTGAACCAGGCTGCCTTAAAATACCTAGTTTTGGTGTTAAGCCGGACAACACAATTTCATAAGCCGTTGCAGGAAAGGCATGATTAAAGGAAGTAGCATTTTGTGCTACATAACCAAGACGCGTATACTGTTTAAATTTGGCTCGCTCGTTACCAAAAAGGCATACCCGCCCCTGATTAGGCTGCAGCAAACCCACAATTATTTTCAGCATCGTACTTTTTCCTGAACCATTGGGACCTACGATACCTAAAAATTCACCTGGCATTACTGCTAAATTAACATCCTCGAGAATCATTTGTGGTCCATAGTGAAAGGATACATGCTCTAGTTGTATCACTGGATTAATCATTTGTTCAGTCCTCCCTTAATCTCTCAATGCTTTAGCTAGTTGAGCCAGGTTTTGCCGCATAATTGTAAAGTAATCTTCGCCGTTTTTTTCTTCCTCTGGCGTTAAACCTGCTAGGGGATGGAGTGTTAAAATTTCCGCCCCTACCTCTGCAGCAAGTGCTGCTGCTAAACGACCCGAGGTAAAAGGCTCCTGAAAGATATAGCGGATGTTATGTTCTTGCATCAGTTTGATTAACTCGCTCATTTGAGCTGGACTAGGCTCCGCTTGTGGAGTAAGACCACTAATAGCCAGCTGGGTTAAATTGTAGCGCTTTGCTAAATAACTGAAAGCTAAATGCGTGACCACAAATTCATGCCGTGCTGCCGTTTGTAAAGTCTCTTGGAAAGCTAAATCCAACTCTGCTATGGCCTGACGAAAAGCCGCCAAATTATCCTGGAATTCTTCCGCATACTGCGGCGCTAAATCTATCAGAGCTGCGGCAATTCTTTCAGCCTGTTGTAAGGCGTTGGCAGGATCTAACCAAATATGGGGGTCAGGTACTGCAGCTGCGGCCGCCTCATCGTCAGCCACACCGCTATGCTCATTGTGCACATGATCATCAGAGCCGTACAGCAGGACGACACCAGCTGAAGTATTAACAATAGGCACGTTTCCTTCGAGTGTAGCTGCTAGCTTATTTAACCAGGGCTCGATGCCGAGACCATTGACAATTAACAAATCGGCTTCTAGTAAAGAAGCCAGCGTTTGCGGCCCAGGCTCCCAATCATGAACGCTGGCCCCCGCGGGCACCAGATTGATGACATTAACATGATTACCACCAATTTTCCGTGTAAAGTCGTACAGTGGGTAAAAAGAAGTATAGACCGTAAGTTTACCTGAACGCGCAGGCACTGCTGGTTTAGCTCTACAGCCCACCGCAGCACAGAGTAAGGTTAACAAAAGTACTAGAACGACAGTTTTTTTATGCATGGCAACCTCCGCTTACTTTTACCAAGTAGTAATTTTCTTATTTACACTTAATTATACAAGTTCAGTCACCAATAAACAAATAAAAAAAAGGCCTGCCTGCTGCCTTTGATGCTAGTCATTTTTTGTGCTCGCGTCACAGCAATTCTTCTCGAAAAAAAACTGCAGATTAGTTTTAACCTATCCACAGTTTACTTTACTTCTTTATCTTTTGGTAAAGAAGTAAGCCCGATTATATGTGAGATATCTTCATTGCAGTAAGGGCAACGCCATTCAATTGTCTTCGATTCTGCAGCAGAGTAAGAAACTTTACCACAAAACGGACAGATTTTATAGGGCATTCTCCCATACCCCCCTCATTACATCTAACTACTATTTCTACAGGCACGTTTAACTTCCCTCTTTTACATGGTAAATTTGCTGAGCATTTCTCTCATAGATAATCCGCAAGCCATCTAAAGTTAACATGGGATTAACCGTCTGCAAAGTTTCACTTTCCGTGGCAATTAGAGTTGCCAAACCACCTGTGGCGATAACCTGGGGCGCTGCTGTAAATTCTTTGGCCATGCGGTTGACAATCCCGTCAACCTGCCCGGCAAAGCCATAAATAATTCCCGCTTGCATGCTCGCAATCGTATTGCGACCAATTACTTGCTGCGGTCTAACCAGTTCCACTCTGGGCAGTTTTGCTGCTCGCTGAAAGAGTGCTTCCGTGGAAATACCAATTCCTGGCGCAATGGCTCCTCCTAAATAGTCACCAGCAGCGGAGACCGCATCAATGGTGGTCGCTGTACCAAAGTCCACGATAATTAGAGGTCCACCATATAGCGCGTAACCGGCAACAGCATTAACTATCCGGTCTGCTCCTACCTCCCAAGGGTTGTCCACTAGCAAGTTTATGCCCATATTTATGTCTGCACCAATTACCAGGGGCTCCTGGTGCATGTAGCGTCGTGACATTTCCGTTAATGCCGACATTAGCGGCGGCACTACAGAGGAAATAATAATCCCGCTTAATTTCTCTGCCGTGATGCCTGTCTGCGAAAATAGGTTTTTCAGGATAATGCCGTACTCATCTCCAGTTTGTTGACGATGAGTAGAAATTCGCCAAGATACTTTAAGTTCTGTCCCTTGGTAAATACCCAGTACCATATTGGTATTGCCCACATCAATAGCTAACAGCACATTTTATTCCCCCTTAATTAATCATTGCTCAGCGAAACATCTCCAGCCCAGAAAGTCTCCACGCCATTTTTTGTTTCCACCAGTAAGGCACCTTGCTCGTTAATATCTACGGCTCGACCAGTTATGAGTTTGCCCCCAGCATGTATCACAATCGTTCGCCCCAGCGTGATCGAATATCTCCGCCAGCGTGCTAGTATTTCTGCGAAACCATTTACTACGGCTTCCTGATATGCCGCTTCAAAACGCTGCAAAAAAGTCTGTATCCACTCTGCACGCCTAAGCGGACGTTTTGTTTCCGCCAAAATAGATGTGGCAATGGTTTCTACTTCAGCTGGCAACTGAGACAAAGAGACATTAGCGTTGAGGCCTAGGCCTACCACTACATAATGCAGTCGTTCTATCTCTGCTGATACTTCTGTTAAAATACCTGCCAGTTTCTTACCATTAACAATTAGATCATTGGGCCATTTTATGCCTACATTCAAACCGCAAAGCAAAGCAGTTGTCTCCACAGCCACCACTGCAGTCAATAAAGTCAGCCCTTGTACTTTAAAGGGCGGTAAGGGTGGTCGCAAAATTAGTGAAAACCAAATTCCCCCACTAGGTGAACTCCATGTTCTGCCTAAACGTCCTCTGCCTGCTTTTTGTTTCTCGGCAATTACCAGTAAACCATCAGCAGCTCCAGCTTGCGCCAATTTTCGGGCCACACGGTTAGTGGAGTCAATCTCCTGAAAATATTTGATCTGTTGTCCCAGCACCTTTGTCCGTAAGCCATCGTCGATTTCCAGTGGGGTTAGTAGATCTGGCACAGTTTGTAATTGGTAACCACGGCCCGCCACCGACTTAATACGATAACCATCGTCACGCAGGACACTAATATACTTCCAAATAGCGGTACGGCTTACTTGCAGTTGCCGGCTGATACTTACACCGGAGAGAAACTTCTCCCTATTTTCCTTTAATAAACGCAAAATTTTCCCCTTCATGATGGCCTCCCTGATTTTCTTACCCCTTCATTGTAAAGAGTGCTAAGCAGCTTGTCAATTTAACAGATGAAAAGTCTGCGTCTGCAGTACACACCTAGATCACGCTAAATTTCCCCGCCCAGTCAGTTGAAGGTTACGCCTAGTGGTCTTTCACTGCCAGCTATCTGCCATCTCGGATCTACTATAAAGAAACAGCCCGGAAAACCCGGGCTGTTTACATTGTTTTACTATTAAGCTTCTGCCTCAAATAACTGCTCTTTAATTAATTCGGCTATCGCCGGCAGAGTAAGGGGTTGAATGCGCAAGCTGCGAATTACCTTGCGAAATTGCTGTAGTGTCCCCATCATAATCACATCACAACTTGGTTCTTTGCAATTTATGGCGCCAGCTGGTACTGCAGCTTCACCGCCTTTGGAAAGCATTTCTTGTTTAAGAATATTAGCTGCGATCGGTGAAATACCGGTTATCTTAATGACGCGAAAAACGGCTTTAGGAGCCATAATATTTATACTAACCGTGCTGGCACCTACTTTGGCAATTTCTTTTTTGGCCTGCGATTGATTGGTAATCTTTAATTCTGTAACCTCCACAACTATCACCCCTCATGTCTTTGCAAGTTTATGGCGCGGAGCGCAACAGTTAATACATAAGTAGCCATGGCATAAATAGGAACTTGCACCGTCATGGCAAGCAGTCTAGGAGTTAGTACAGTAAAATATGGTGTCTTCTGCAGCCAAGCTAGTCCCCAAGTCGTCAGACCTGCACCGGCAACAAGCTCTGTCACAATAATTGCGAGAAATATTTTTAGCTGCCAGAAACGTGTCTTATTGCCAAATAAACGGATCACAAGTGGAGGGATCACACCACGCATCACTGCGGCTAGAGTTATCTGTGGAACAAAGGCGGCACCGAAAGGGTTAACTAGGTAGCCGGATAAATCAGCTACTCCACCAACCAACCCCCCGATTCCGGGGCCAAATAATAAACCAGCTACATAAATAGGAATGTTACCGAGAGAAAGACGAATTGTACCTGAAACAATTTGCACAGCAGCAAAACGGCTGAGCCCGATACTCATCGCTACCAGGAGCCCAGCATTAGTAAGGTCCCTTGTGGTAAGCTTATAATTTCGCTTCACAAAAAAACACCTCCTTCCCTTAGGATGGCAGAGAGTGCCACACCTAAGAGAAAGAGGTTTCCTTACTCTTCAGTGCGACAGCGGATGCGGTGACATATCGCAGGCGCGACCTTTCGTCTACAGGCAACTTCCCATCCCATAGCACTTGACGCATGTCACCTACTCTGCAAATATTTGCTCCGAGTTCTTTTACGAATTCGGTACAAATCCATGATGTAGTAAAAACCGCTTTTTTATTTATTTGTGCAACTACAGTTTACCATAGCCGACTTGAAATAACCAGTCTTATTTTTTAGAATAAGCCCTGAACTTTACCAGTTTCGGTGTTAACATCTACACGTTGGAAAGCAGGTGTAGCTGCTGTACCAGGCATCAGGGAAATGGTACCTGCTACCGGAACTAAGAAGCCAGCGCCATTGTAAGTCAAGATGTCACGAACACGTAGTTTCCAGCCTTTAGGAACACCTTTGAGCATGGGGTTATCTGTTAAGGATAAGTGAGTCTTAACCATGCAGGTACCTAATTTTTTCATTTCTGGATCTTTTTCCATACGAGCTAGTTTTGCTTCGGCTTCAGCGCTGTATTCCACACCATCAGCACCGTAAACTTCTGTGGCAATTAGATTAATGCGTTCGCGTAGTGGGGTATCGAGCTCATAGAGATATTTAAAGTCATTGGGCTCGTTACAAGCGTCAACTACAGCATCGGCGAATTCAAGGGCACCTTCGCCGCCATACTGCCAATGTTTGGAAAGGGCAACACGTGCACCAGCTTCTTCAGCCAGACGACGTACAAGCTTGATTTCGTTATCAGTATCTGAATGGAAAGCATTAATGCAGACAACTGGGTTAATGCCAGATTTCTTAACTGTGTTAACGTGGTGAACGAGGTTTTCACAACCTTTTTCCACCCACTCAAGATGCTCTTGTGAGTATGCTGGATCTAAAGGTTTGCCAGGTAGTGGCAGTGGAGCTCCACCGTGAGCTTTCAGAGCACGAATGGTTGCTACAATAACAGCAGCGTTGGGCTTTAAGCCTGACATACGGCACTTCAGGTTCCAGAATTTCTCGAAACCGATGTCAGCAGCAAAACCGGATTCTGTAATTACATAGTCACTAAGTTTAAGTGCCACACGGTCAGCAATAATGGAAGATTGGCCAATAGCAATGTTGGCGAAAGGACCAGCATGTACAAATACAGGCTGACCTTCCAAAGTTTGCAGCAAGTTGGGATTCAGTGCTTCAACCATCCAGGCGGTCATAGCGCCAGCAACACCGAGATCTTCGGTGGTCACATTATTGCCATGCTTATCATAGGCTACCACGATGCGCCCCATACGTTCACGCATATCTTTTAAGTCTTTAGCTACAGCCAAAATAGCCATAACTTCGGAGGACACGGCAATGGCAAAACCAGAATTCATCATAAAACCGTCTCTCTTACCGCCAAGACCAATAGTAATGTTACGCAGAGCTTGGGCACAGAAGTCGATAATCCACTTCATTTCCACATTCCGAGGATCAATGTTTAAGCGCTTCAGGCCTCTTCTTTCCATGAAGGCATCGCTAGAGTTAAATTCGTGCTGAATACGAGAAGTAAGAGCGACCATGGCCAGATTATGAGCATTCATAATGGCGTTAATGTCACCAGTTAAGCCTAAAGAGAATGGAGTTAGCGGAATACATTGTGATAATCCGCCGCCAGCGGCAGAACCTTTTACGTTCATGGTTGGTCCGCCAGATGGCTGTCTAATAGTAGCAATTACGCTTTTACCGCGTTTACCAAGCCCTTGGGTTAAACCCATGGTGGAAGTTGATTTACCTTCACCAAGAGGGGTTGGTGTGATGGCAGTTACGTCAACGTATTTACCATCAGGACGATCTTCTAGACGTTTCAGAACTTTAGCAAAATCTACTTTCGCTACATAGTGGCCGTAAGGCAGCAGTTCTTCCTGTTCCAGTCCCAATTCTTTACCTAATTCTTGAACTGTTTTCATGGTTTTTTCTGCTTCTTCGGCAATTTCCCAGTCAGCATGCTTTGTGGGGTCAAGTACCATTAAAAAATCCCTCCCTACTATGATTTTAACTAATTACTTGTGCCACTAGTTTCATTTCTACACATATTTAGTTATTCCTGCCTACATAGAACAACTTTTCACAAATGTCCCATAAAATATTGTGATAACAACATGTCGCTGTTATTATCAAACTAAGATCAAAAAAGTATTCTATCATCAAACATAAATAGCTTGACTTCAATAGCTTGACTTCCTTTTACCAAACAAGAAAAAACACGGATTGGAAAATCCGTGTTTTTTTTAGTGCTGTTTATAGTCATTTAATATCAATCGTTTTGTCATTAATTAACACTTGTAAAGGGTCCTTTTTTATGATGCTATCCTGACTGGATGGCCGGTGATTCCTGCCATCTACATCCTGCCCTTCAGTTTGACTTCCTGGTCTGCGCCGCTTTGGTACATCACTCAGCGATTTACCTTCCATCAGTGCCTTTATTTCCTCAGCATCAATAGTTTCCTGCTCTAGTAAGGCATTTGCCAATAAATCCAATTTAGTCCTGTTTTGTATAATCAGCTCTTTTGCCTGCTTATACTGCTCATCAATCAGCGTGCGAATTTCTAAGTCAATAGAACGGGCGATTTCTTCCGAATAATCACGGTCACGAGCCAGGTCACGCCCTAAAAATACTTCAGTATGTTTTTTGCCCAAAGTAATGGGGCCTAAACTGTCGCTCATGCCGTATTCCATGATCATTTGACGAACAATGGAAGTGGCACGCTCCAAGTCGTTCTGTGCTCCTGTGGAAATATCACCAAGTACTAATTCTTCTGCTACCCTGCCACCCAGTAATGTAGTGATGCGAGCCAACAGCTCTGTTTTCGTCATATAGTAACGATCCTGTTCGGGTAACATCAAAGTATAGCCCCCAGCTCGACCCCGAGGAATAATGGAAACCTTATGCACAGTGTCAGTATTCGGCAGAAGATAACCTACCAAAGCATGCCCTGCCTCATGAAAGGCCACTATTTTTTTCTCGAATTCACTAATTACGCGGCTTCTCTTTTCGGTACCACCAAGGACACGCTCAATTGCTTCTTCCAGTTCCCACATACTAATTAATTTTCTATCACGACGGCCTGCCAATAGTGCCCCTTCGTTGATGATATTTTCTAAGTCAGCACCACTAAAACCAGGGGTTCTTCTCGCAATCACCCCTAAATCCACATCATTAGTTAAAGGCTTATTGCGAGCATGTACTCTGAGAATAGCTTCCCGGCCTTTAACATCCGGTAGACTTACTGCAACCTGACGATCAAAGCGTCCTGGACGAAGTAATGCCGGGTCTAAAATATCTGGACGGTTTGTGGCAGCAATGATAATCGTCCCTTCATGGGCATCAAAGCCATCCATCTCTACCAGTAATTGATTCAAGGTTTGCTCCCGTTCATCGTGACCGCCGCCCAAACCAGCACCACGCTGACGCCCTACGGCGTCAATTTCATCAATAAAAACAATGCAGGGAGCATTCTTTTTGGCTGTGTCAAATAAATCACGCACCCGGGAGGCTCCAACGCCGACAAACATTTCCACAAAATCCGAACCGGAAATACTAAAGAAAGGCACACCAGCCTCACCCGCAACAGCACGAGCCAGTAACGTTTTACCTGTTCCCGGAGGCCCTACCAACAGTACCCCTTTAGGAATACGTGCGCCCAGCTCAATAAATTTACGCGGTTCTTTGAGGAACTCTACAATTTCTATAAGCTCATACTTTTCCTCATCAGCGCCAGCGACATCATCAAAAGTCACACGTTTTCGCGTACTATCATGTAAACGGGCTTTTGATTTACCAAAATTCATCACCCGGTTACCGCCGCCCTGTGTTTGCTGCATAAAGACAAAGAAAATCACCATTAAAATAATAAAGGGAATGACAATCGAGGCCAGACTGGTCCACCAACCTGGCTCTGGTGGTGCTTCCCCACTCACTTTAATGTTCTTTTTATCTAACAGACGTTGTGTTAAAACCTCATCAGTTTCTAAATTATAAGATTCGAACTTGGTATCATCTGCTAACGTCCCAGAAATTTCACGATTAACAATTAAAACCTCTTTTACCTGCCCTTTATCAACCGAAGCAATAAACTCATCATATGACAACTTCTTGGGTGCATCTAATGGTCTATTGAAGAAGTTAATCATGAGCATAGCTAGCAGCAGTATCACAATATAAAACATTGCCTGCCGGAAAAATCGATTCAAAAAAACTGCCTCCTCTCTTCAAAGGCCCAGTTTACCTCATTTGTTAATTGTAACATATTATGTCCCTAGCGACAAGGCGCAAACCTACTGCCTGTACTAACAGCAAAGCAACCACTGAGCGTAAACCAGCTAGAAAATATTTTTTCCTTACTACATCCTATCTTATAGCTGCAAATTAATTCTAACGAATTTATTACTTTAATCTTCTTTTTGTTTAGCTTCGCTGATTATACCACAGTTAAGCAGACTTTGCGCTCTTTGATAATCATCAGGCGTGTTAATATTAAAAAAAGTAAGACCGGTGGGATCCAAACTCATTAATTTATCCATGGCGATGGCTTGCACGCGAACATATTTAAAAAAACCCACGATGCGATAATTTTCTTGAGCTAACTGCTGCTCAATGGGAGAAATACAGTTTTGATGATAGACTGCACATAATGGTTGAAAATAATGACCTTCCTGTGGCACGATGACATCAAAATTTTTTGCTTGCCGACACAAATAATCGACCACAGCTGGATGTACAAAGGGCATATCTCCAGCGACTAGCAGAGAGTAGGGTGTCTGCGCATACTTTAAGCCGGCATGAATACCCGTTAAAGAATTTTTAACAGGACAAATAATTTCATCAGACACTACTTTCACGGGGAAGCCGCCATAAAGGTCTGGCTCATCTGTCACTACCAGCAGCTGTGCAAACTTGCCCTGTAACCTGCTAATGAGATTACCAATGACCGGTTGCTCACCTAGCGGCAAGAATAGCTTATTTTGTCCCATGCGGGAGCTTTTGCCCCCCGCTAGGATGACGGCTGTCATATCCTTTGCTTCCACATAAATTCACTACTTTCATGACTAGTACCACAGTTATTTTTATTTATCACCGAGTACACAAATGTCTGGTAAAGAACGGTATTGTTCATCAAAATCTAACCCGTACCCCACAACAAATTCATCAGGGATTTGAAAACCGCAGTAGTCAGGAGCAATCTCTACTTGCCGCCGTTCAGGTTTATCCAGTAAAGTAACAATTTTAAGCGAAGCAGGCTGACGGGAGTTTAGATTTTCTTTTAAATATTTTAGCGTCAGGCCGGTGTCAATAATATCTTCCACGATTAAACAGTGCCGATTTTCAATACTGCCGTCTAAATCCTTAAGAATTCTGACCACACCTGAAGACTCAGTTGCGGCACCATAGGAGGAAACAGCCATGAAA
This sequence comes from Oscillospiraceae bacterium, assembly GCA_035647835.1. Taxonomy (GTDB): domain Bacteria; phylum Bacillota; class Dethiobacteria; order Dethiobacterales; family Dethiobacteraceae; genus UBA9865. The sequence goes on along the minus strand of DASRMS010000198.1, from coordinate 14,301 downwards.
TCAATTTGTACGGATACAGTAATCTGGCGCATTAAATCAGCTAAAAAGATTACTGCACCTTTTAGTACACAAACTAACAGTAATTCCCGCCCCGCATAGTCTTTACTAATCTGTGCACCTAATTCTGCAATTTTTTGCTGAATCTTTTCTTTGCTTAATAATACTTTTTCCACAGTTTTTTGTGACATAAGGCACCATCCTTTACATTGATGTAATCTTTAGATGTAACACCTGTTTTGTATCTGCTGTTACACGATAAGCATGGGCAATATCTACTCCACCCAACCAGATAATCTCCTCACCAGCAATAACTACTGGCAGCTGGTCACGCTTGTGCTGGGGGATTTTCTTATCGATCAAGATTTTTTTAACCTTGCGGCTGCCGGGGCTCCCCAACAGCTTTACTCTATCCCCCGGTTCCCGTATCCGAACAGTTAACGGTTGCTGTAGTTTATCCGCCGCACAGTATGCTTCATGGGGCAGAACTTGCAGCGTAGCTACCTGCGAACGTGCAATGAGCTCGGCCTCTAGCCACTCTTTACTCCAAGGCAGATAGGTCCTGCCCGGCACCTGCAAACTTACACTCTGAGGCGAAGAGCTGTCCTTATTCTTGAGCCAACCAACTAGCAACTGTTTATATTCACGCTGTACGACAATACCACCTGGCACCAGACAGCGAGCGGAAGGAGATTTACTTTGCATCACCGCCAAAACCTGTTGGACATGTAGATGACCAATCCTTTTAGCTCCAGCTTGCCACAATGCTTGCCGAACTAATCGTGCCTGCAGGGGCTCTGCCAAGGCTGACAATAAATCTAGCTTGAGCACTATTGTACCATTATCAGCGGTGTAGGCAAGTGTGGCATAAGCCTGTGCAGTCAGTTCAGCAATTAAAGAGCTATCTGCAGCCAACAGTTCTGTTGTCTGTGCCAGTGTCCGTCGGATATGGGGACCAAATTCTCGTTCTAAAAAGGGCAAAAGATGCAAGCGAACACGATTACGTAAATATACCAGTTCAGCGTTGGAAGGATCCCACAGTGGCTGCAACTTTTTTTGGCGGCAATAGGCCTCAATTTGCTTCCGGGGCACGTCGTACAAAGGTCGAATAACCTCAATCCCCGGGGCTAAAGAGCGTCTGCTGGGGATGCCTTTCAGTCCATCAAGACCACTGCCGGTAATTAGTCTTAGCAGTAACGTTTCCACGCGATCATCCCTGTGGTGCCCAGTGGCAATACGTGAGGCCCCAACTTGCTGCGCCACTGCCAATAGTGCCTGGTAGCGGCCTTCACGCGCCGCTGCTTCGACAGAAAGATGCTGCTTTTCTTGAATGCTTTTTACATTTATCCTGCTCACTGTAACGGGCAAATGCATTTGCAGGGCCCATTTTTTTATGGCTAGGGCCTCCGCAGCTGCTTCTGACCGTAAGCCATGGTTAATGTGGGCAAGATGCAGCTTAATGCGCAGTTCAGGTGCCAGCTTATGTAATAAATGCAGCAAGCTTAAAGAATCTGGACCACCGGAAACGGCAATTAGTACTTTATCCCCAGCAGTAAGCAGCTGTCGTTTTTTAATTGTCTCCAGTACGCGCTTTTCCACGACGATCGCCCCTTAGTACAGTTACAGCTTGCCCAGAGCAAGTGAAAGCGCAAGCTTTTTTATTCTTCTTGATGCGGTGCTAAAATCCTGCTTAAAGTACCGTTTGCCTGAGTGTAGTTGATGAATTTACTACTTGTTAAACATCCACTACCAGTTAGTGAAGAAAAAATATCCCCTCTGGTCGAGGGGATAGGCTTACCCGTATTTAGGCTGTCATATAATCCCTGATTTTATGCTTTAAACGTTTAGCACGGCACACTAAAACTGTTAAATCATCTCGCAGTTCGGCTCGGCCATTCAGTTGACGTGCTTTCACTAAAATGTCATCCGCTAAAACCTGGGGATGTGTGTATGTCTGGTTAACTAAGTACTTTTTAAGCCAATCCGGTTGTCCCGGTGCAGCCTCGAACACCCCGTCTGTGATCATCACAATCAGGCTATCTTCTGTCAGCGTAAGATTAACGGGTTTTAACTCTACCTCACTTAAAATTCCTAAGGGCAGGGAAGCGCTTTTAACTTCCTGCACACGCTTATTTGTGTGTAAGTAACTTGGTGCCGCTCCTGTTTTTAAGAACTCTGCCTCCCCCTTTTCTGTATCCACAATCAACACATCTAAAGTGGCAAAAATCTCATCAGGAGAACGAAGCTGCAAAATAGTGTTCACGGTACGAATCACCGCATCTTTTCGAAAACCAGCTAACAATAATTGTTCTACTAACTTAACAGCAGCTTGGCTTTCCTGGTGCGCACTCTTACCATTGCCCATACCATCACTTAAAATAAAGGCCTGCTTGCCATCGCGCAGTTCCAGATAGCTATAATAATCGCCGCAGACTTCCTGGTCTCCTTTGGCCGCCTGAGCGATGCCAAGTTCTAAGTGAAAATACTGGTTTTTGATGCGCTGTTGTTCTGGTAGACCTTCCCTTACATCTCGTGCTAAATTAATCATAATTTGTGACAACCCCATTAACTGCGTAGTTACTACCTCACGACTATCCTGCAGTTTTTGTTGCCAAGCTTGTCCACTTGCTTCCAACTCATGCAGGAAAGCCACTGTCCGCAAAAAATCATCTTTCTTGCAGCAGAATTTTTCAAAGAATTCAGGTGTGCGCATTGCTATAATCGACTTTCCGGCATCTAAATCTGCTAACACACGCAGCATAGCATTATAGGTACGCTGTACATCCTTCTCCCAACAACGCCGTCGAGAGGCACAATTGTGACAGACGCGCGCTGCTACTCCTTCTACCAGCCGCGCTAAAGCTGGTCTGCTTTCCTCCTCTACGGCAGCTGCTTGGACAAAGGCATCTGCTAATTCACGAAACACTAGTCCGTAATCATGTACACGCACTGCTGTCAATTCCCGCATCTTTTGCGCCTCATCAGTTGTCCCGCGTCGCAGAAATGGTGCTAAAATTTTTACTTTAGCAGGTGCAATGTTCGTGAGCAAAAAAATGCAGCTAGCAAGCAAAGTAATTAACATTTCTGCCACGACAGATTCCCAGCCAAAAACATATAAGGCTAAAGCTCCAGTGCCTAAACTAAAAGCTAACAGCGTAGCAAGCCGTCCGTAAGGACGAAACAAGCCTGCCACAAATCCTGCAAAGGTAAGTACCCCGACCCAGGCAAAACTTGTCCCTTGTATACCAAGCATAAAGCCCAAAAGGGCTCCAGCCGCCGCGGCCAGGCCGGGACCAAGCCAAAAAGAAGCCCAAAGGACTACAAACTTAGCAAGGCCGCTGGCCACAACAGCCAGTACTTCTGCCGCTTGCACCATGGCTAACAAGAGCAGACCAATAAAGACGATCCAGGCAGTAATCCCTTCAATATGCCGTTCAGGACAAAGATAGGCAGGTGATCTATTGAAAACCTGAATAAAGACTACCGTCGCCAGAGTGGCTAGTACAATTTCTAAACTTAACAAAAAGATCTCATAGGGCTGGAAATGTGCCAACCAAATTCGCGGTATTGCACCAATCAGCAAGGCAATACTAATCACCATCACATAAGGCAGAGACACTTTGCGAGCACGAACCCAGAGTAAACTGTAAACAACAATCCCTAGCAAGAGTTCAACGGAGTAAAAAACACCTTCTGTCAGCAGTGCCGCGATGAGCATGACTGCACCATAAAGATACATACGTCTTGTTTCATTACGACTGGCTACAGCCCAGAAAGGCAAAGCAAAAGGCGCTAACTCACCCATCAGCTGTAACTGCGTCAGTAACACCAGTGCTGACACAGCCCCTACCGTTTCCCAGCAAAGCAGCTCATGGGGCATCGCCAACTTCAGCCATGTAAATTTTTTCTTTGATATTTTCCCTTCCGCTCGGCTTGTACGCACATAAGGTTCAACCGCCAGCGTTCGCTCTGACATGGGTATCCCCCCTTTCTATTCGCTTCCTCAGATTATAAAGCTTTAGTCCTCAGGAATTTGTCAGAGCGGGGCGATTACTTTAAAAAATTTTTCGACAAGAATTAGGGCTGGGGCAGAACGCGAATAAACACTGCCAACTTATGGTCTAGCGCTACTTTTGTATAACCAATTTGCACAATGAAAGCTGGATAACGCCGTAATAAACACACAGAAACCCCCGGGATGATGCCGAGACTCATCATTTTACCTATGTTTTTGCGGTCAGTAGTCGTCAGTTCAACAATTTTCCCGACCTCTCCAACCTTTAGTTCACTTAAAAATGTATCGTTTCTCATGGTTTTCTCCTTAAAGTGTCGGTAATCCTAAAACAATGCGCACTACTACCCCCCCGATAAAAGCTAAGACGGCAACCAAAAAGCTGATTAATGCCGAAACAAAGACCCCCCGCTCACGTATCATCATGGCAAGCTGTGCTAAACAAGGCAAAAATAGTGTCAGCACAATGGAGGCTAAAAGCAATTGTGCACCGTTTAAGAGGCCGGCATGGTAAAGATCATATAAACCTGCTGTGCCATAATCACGGCGGAAAAAACCATACAGAAAAACTGTACTCAAAGCGGAAGGCAAACCCAGCATCCCTAGATATGGCTGCATCAGCGCGACCAGTGTTGTCAGCACCCCTGTTTGCTGCAGCAACCACAAAAATACACTGACCGCTATAAAAACAGGGATTACCTCCATGAAATACCAACGCATACGAGCTAAAGTTTTTTGCAAAATGGCATTCAAGGTGGGCAGCCGTAAAGGTGGCAGCTCCATAAAGAAAGGAGCGCGTTGGCCTGGCAATATTTTATGTACTAGTAAGCCACTAAAGATAAACATCGCGCAGATTACTACTACCCAAACCAACAGGTAGTAAGGCTGTGCTGAAAGAAGAGCCAGGATTAAGCCTAACTGCGCAGAACAAGGAATGGCTAAAGCTAAAAGAAAGGTTGCCAACACTCTTTCTCGGGCACTTTCTAAAGTCCTCGTCACTAGAACAGCCATGGTACCACAGCCTAAACCTAGCGTCAAAGGAATTACTGCGCGGCCGTTTAACCCTATCTTTCCCAGCCACCTGTCAGCCCAATAAGCTAAACGAGGCAGATAACCACTATCCTCCAAAATGGCAAAAACAAAGAAAAAGGTACTGACAATAGGTAAAATAATACCAAAGGCGTAGCGAAAACCCATGGTAAGTAAACCAAACTCTCCGATCACCAAGTCTCGCAGCGGTGCCCACTGCAGGTAATTGTCCAGCCAGTGCGTCAGGGCAGGTAAAACAATTTGTCCCAATAAAGTACCTTCAATTAAATTTACCAGTGTACCCGCGCCAAACCTACCGACAAATAGATAAAGTCCTGCATATAGTACGACAATCATTAGCAGCAGACCGCCCCAGGGGTGCAGAGTAAGCATTTCTAACCAGCTGCTTTTAGCAGCAGCTGGACCTTGCAGATAAACCCCCTGCAACAGCTGAGCGGCCGCTTGATGCCGCTGCAATAGTAACTTTGGGCTTTCCTCACGAGGGGGAGTTGTCGTTCTTTTGCTAAGTTGTCCCTGCTTTAAGATCTCGATCACTGCTCTTTTTAGTGCCTGCAGTCCCTGCCCCTGCGTTAATGAAGTTTTTATAACCGGGATTCCCAGCCGCCTAGCTAACTCTGTCTGTGCAATCTGCACACCTAATTTTTCTGCTTCATCCATCATGTTTAAGACCAGAATTACTGGATAACTGTACTGTAATAACTCTAGTGTCAGCGGCAGCATTCTGGGTAAATTTTTAGCGTCTGTCACATGCACGATACAGTCCATCTGTCGCTCTAACAGTAAACGACGTGCCACAGCTTCTTCTTCAGTAATGGGAGAAAGGCGGTACATGCCCGGTGTATCGTAAACTGTGACCGTACGGCCCCCCAGTTGAGCCGCACCCTGTGAAACTTCAACTGTTGTACCAGGGTAATTAGAAACTACAACGTAGTTGCCTGTGAGATGATAGAAAAGAACACTCTTGCCCACATTGGGGTTACCTATTAATGCTACATTCTTCACCTGCACACCTCCTTCCCTAATTTCTATGCAGCAGCAAAGACACTAATACGTTTTTAGAAAGTGTTTTTCTTGTCCTTGAGGGGACTCATGCCCTGCGCTGGCACTAAAAACAAAGGATCCTCTCTGCCTAAGTATTGCGCATAGAGGATCCTTTGCGAGCACACACTAAAAAATATGTAAGAAGGGAAGGAGCCGTGAAGTATGGTGCTCATGGCATTATTTTTAGCCTTTATTGCCGGTATTGCTATGGCCGTACAAGGCACATTAAATACAGGGTTAGGAAAAATAATCGGTTTAGTAGAATCAACTTTTGTTGTCCATGTCATTGGTACAATAGTCCTGGTAGTGCTTCTTTTTCTCTTACGTCTTGGGCGTGGGGAATTAAGTAGAGTCACTAATGTGCCTTGGTATTTATATCTAGGCGGTGTCATCAGTGTGTTAATTCTATATACAGTACAAGCAGGCATTTCCCGTCTAGGCGTGGCCAACGCCACGACAGCCATCATTGTGGGACAGGTAGGTGCAGCACTGCTGCTAGATTGCTTAGGCTGCTTTGGACTGGAGAAAATACCCTTTACTTGGTTTAAAGCACTGGGAGTCGCTTTACTGGCCGCCGGTGCTAAATTAATGTTGATGAAATAGCTTGGTATAAGCAGCCCAGCAGGAGATCACCCTCTGAAACAATCAGGGATGGCTGTTTCATGACTGTCAGTAGTTCAGCAATCACTAAAGCACCTGCCGGCAAAATACCTGCTCGTGCTGAGGGCATGCCAACTAACTTTTGCCGCTCTGAGGCCGGCAGAGCTAACATTTTTGACAGCTGTGCCTGTACCATCTCCTGTGTTAAACAGAAGCCATGCATACTTTTAGCATCATAATCAGCCAGCTTTAACACAAGAGACGTTAAAGCTGTTACAGTACCGCCTACACCCACCAGCGACTTTGACGCTGGTGCCAATGAGTGCAGATTCTCATGGATTACTGCTTGTGCCGTCTCAATTTCTTTCTTTTGCGGAGGATCGTGCTGCAAGTAGCGATCTGTCAGGTACAATGCCCCTATTTTATAACTAACTGTATGGAGCTGCTGCTGGGAATGCCAAATAAATTCACAGGAACCGCCGCCTAAATCAAAAACTAAAACTTGTTCTAGCTCAGGTAAACTTTTCACGACACCAGTATAACTATATTCTGCCTCTTGTGCAGGACTAATAATCTCTACTCTGCAAGCCGTCTCCTGGGCAAGCAAACGTGCAAAGGCCGCACCATCACTCGCTTCACGCATCGCGCTAGTTGCCAGGATAAAGATCTTATCTGCCCCCTGCGCTCGAGCTTTTTGTACGTTTGTTTTGACTGCAGTTAAGGTGGCCTCTCGGCCAGCCTCTGATAAATAGCCGCTATTTTGTAAACCAGCACCTAATCTGGTTGTCGTTAGTGTTCTTTCCACGACAGTTAGCTGTGCTGCTGCTGTAGCTGCCAGCAGCATGCGTACAGAGTTTGTCCCAATATCAATTGCAGCTATCAGCATTACATCACCCACCCCAAAGTATACATTTCCTGCTTGATATGATCTGTTTAGATTAGCAGCTTACTAAATATCAAGCAATTTAATTTCTGCAGTACAAAAAACAGATATCCCCAAAGGATATCTGTTTTAATTTACATATTAGCTTTATAAGAACCTCTGCCGCCACGCTTTGATTCTGTATTGCGGCGTAAGTCTTGCAGACGTTCATCGCTGTCCTTAAGAAACTTATTTAGTTTGTCCTCAAACGAAACTCGGGGACCTCTGTTGTGGTGGCCGCGACCCGCACTTGGTGCCGCTTTTTTAATGGAAAGACCAATCTTTCCATTTCCATCAACGGAGAGGATTTTCACCTTAACCTTATCATTTTTGTTTAAGTGCTCATTAATATCCTTCACATAGGTATCAGCAACTTCGGAGATGTGGACAAGGCCGGTTTCCCCGTTGGCGAGCTGAACAAAGGCTCCAAAATGGGTGATACCGGTGACCACCCCTTCAACAATGGCGCCCACCACTAAAGACATACGAAAAAAATTCCCCCTTAAAAATTATCTACCCTCATTATATCTGGTTTTGACCGTTTGTCAAGGAAGCTGTGGCGATGGCTTGTCCTTATTCTGAAAATAGAACAGTAGTTCACCTGAACGCACCATCCCTAAATCCTCTCGTGCCTTTTGCTCTAAATAAGCTGGTGAATGCAAACGCTCTATTTCTTTGGACATAGCTTCATTCTGCGCCTTGACGGTTTGTATTTCTGTATGAATAGTCTCCAGAGAATGCTGCAGTTGTACCGAACGCCAATACTGACTACCCAGGAGAATCGTAAAATAGAGCACCGCAATAATTAACAGTACTCTCGTAGCCCGGTTCTTAACAGGTACTGCAGGTTTAGCTTTGGCTTTAGCCCCTGGCAGGTAGGTAAGTTTTTTATTAACAGACACCGTACGCATAAAAATCCCCTCTTACCGCGACATTGAGTATTATTAGATTCTCTGCCATTACCTGTTATTCCTTCTTTTTATTGTGAATTTTCAATTTTATTTTTTGCCAGCGATGTCTGCCTGCCTGCACCACTGTTTTTAACAGCTGCGACAAACTACGAACCAGACGAGTTAAGTGCCGCGTACTCCAGATAAAGGGCTTGCCAATAAAGCGAGCGACAGCAATAAAGACCTCCACGCCGCGTACCATCTGGCGTCGACAGAAACGGTGGCAGAACAGATAGTAAAAAAGTCCTCCCGCACCCATAGCAAAGAAAGTATAGGCTCGAACCTCTCCCCAGCTATTTAATACTAGTACTATAAACACAAATACTGTCATCAACAGACAATAAAGCAGATCAATGACAAACTGAGCAGTTTTTGATAAAAGCATAAACTGCTGCAGCACGCTGAGAGCATCGAAGCCGATGCCTATCACGATGCCTAGACCGCAGGTAACAGCTAGTGTGATCAGTTGTTCCGTGACAAAGCTAGCTTGCACTTGTGCTCCTCCCCGTTAGTTGCCTATTTAAACAGCCTCTCAAAAAGGTTTTTACCCCGGTCACGAAGATGTTTGTTTTCTGAATATGCCAATTCAATGATTAAACCTTCAATTGCCAATTCACCGATCTCCAGGTTTAACTTTTTAATATGTAAATCTTCCCCCCGAATTGCCAAAAGGCCCTGTTCTGTTTCTAAAACTACCTCCTCATCATCAAAACTATCTACATGCACCACACCAGTGACATCTAGTGTCTCACGATTATCAATTACCACTCGGTGATTACCCTGCGGCCGTGTATAATTATCCATCTGCTTATCCCTCCCTGATTCCACTTATATTCCATATTATGAAGGGGACAAAATTTTATGACTTTTTAAATAAAAAAGCAGGCGCTTGATGTTATCAAGAACATTTTACGGACAGCATAAAAAAACGGCCGTTTGGCCGTTTATATCTACTCCCATAGTTTAACAATCTCTATATTGCGGTAATAATATTTTACTATTTCTTCTGCACTCTTGCCATCTTCGGCCAAACCCCGTGCTCCCCATTGGCACATACCTACACCATGCCCATATCCGCTGCCCTTCATGGTTACTTTATCGCCTGAAATTTTAAGCTCCTCAACAAATGTAGAACGCATTACAGTGCTATCTAAGGCTAAACGCAGCTGTGGTCCGGAAACCTCCACATCATTGACACGAAAGCGAACTACCCGTCCGGAGGGACCCTTTTGAGCGATTTCCATCTTCTTTACTGCGCCGGGATCCTTACCTGTAATTTCCCTTGTAACCTTTCGTATACGAGACAAGGGAAAACTCTCCTGCCATTTTTTTTCTTCTTCAGGGATCACATCTTCTGCCGGACTATCCACAATACGGATGTATGGTGGGTTTGCCCCCTTGAACTCTAATCCCTCTTTGGCCATTGCTGTACGCGGACCAGCATAAGCATGAAACCAACCTCTGATAAATTCATCTCCATAGACGGCTGCCTGCCCACGGGTCGCTGCTACTGCTTTGCGCACATTATCATTAATCCGCGACGCATCGTAGGCCTGGAATTCTTTGATATCAGTGGAAGCATGAGCATTACGATTGGGCACACCACCATTCTCTGCTATTTTTTGCAGAGTAAAGCTGCGGGCAATAATGGCTTGAGCGGCCAATGCCGCCTGCGGCCAAGTTGGATCCATTTCTGCAGCAACAACGCCCTGTATGTAATCCTCAATTTGCACTGTTTCCACCGCTCCCTTTTTGGCCATATACACCCGCAGCTGCGGCTCCTTTTTCTTGCCTTGACTAATGGCTTTAGGAATCTGGGCCTGTGGCGCTGGAGCCTGTTCAGTGTCTTTATTTGGTGCTGCCTGTTTGGGCAGCGGTGACTGTTCTGGTGAACGTTGTAACCACGCACAACCAGGTCCTGCGCAGATCATCACCGCAATTAATAAAAATCCCAGCAATCTGACTCGTTTGTGATACATAGCTAACCTCCCGCAATCATCTTTTTTCTAGTATTCGGGAGAAAGCATAAAATTAAACATCCTCTTCGGCAAAGCAGCGCTTCTTTAGTTAATTAGCTGCTAAATCAGCTCACTGCTGAGCCCACAACTATTGTCGTTTTTAGGCACAAAAAAGCACGCCATCAGGAAACCAAATGAGCGCGCCTTTTTATAAAAATTTATTTTACGTTATCTTTTAAAGCTTTACCTGCCTTAAATACAGGCACCTTAACGGCTGGGATGGTAATAGTTTCTCCCGTAGCTGGATTGCGACCTTCGCGCTCCTTACGGTCCCGTACATCAAAAGTACCAAAGCCAATAATTTGTACTTTATCCCCTTGGGCCAAGCTCTCACCAATACCATCAAAAACGGCATTAACGACCTTTTCTATGTCTTTTTTTGTCATACCGGTTTTTTCTGCAACTACACCAATAAGTTCCGATTTGTTCACTACGTTTCCCTCCTGTTACCAAAATTTTAATGTTGAGGATATCTTTGCTTATTCGTTAAAATATCTATAAATCCTGCCAAACTCACTATTTTTATTTATTTTATTGCTTTTTTGCCATCTCCCACCATTCGTCCAGCTTTGCTAAGGGGAATGCCGACATCTCCTTGCCAGTGGCACGAGCCTGATCCTCCACGAAGCGGAGGCGCTGAAAAAACTTTTGTACACCTTTAGCTAATGTCTGCTCTGCATCTAAATTAAGAAACCGTGCGACATTGACAGTAGAAAAGAGGAAATCACCCAGTTCTTCCTCTATTTTGGCCTCATCCCCCGTATTATATGCATCTTTTAACTCTATTAGCTCTTCCTGGAGCTTGTCCCAAGCACCGGCAGCATCTGGCCAGTCAAAGCCTACGGAGGCAGCTTTACGCTGCAGCTTTTGGGCACGCAAAAGGGCCGGCAAATAAGTTTCCAGGGCGAAGAGCGATTGTCCTTCCTCTTTTTCTGCCTTTTTGATCTCTTCCCAATTCTGCAGTACTTCTGCTGTATTTTCTACTTTGACTTCCGCAAAAACGTGGGGGTGGCGGCGGATTAGTTTCTCGACAATGCCTGTGACCACATCGTAAAAGTTAAAGCGGTTATCTTCTGCTGCAATTTCACTATGGAAAACAACTTGCAATAATAAATCGCCCAACTCTTCGCAGAGATTTTCGCTGTCGTTGTGGTCAATCGCTGCTAGAACCTCATATGCTTCCTCCAGTAAATAGGGTTTGAGAGATTGGTGATCCTGCTCTTGATCCCAGGGACAGCCATGGGGACCCCTTAACTTGCGCATTACCTGCAATAAATCGCCAATGTCATGACTTGATCGGGGGGGCACGTAGATTGTCGTTAGGTGATCAATCCAGGTTAGCCGATCCAATTTATAGAGCGGCACAGTAACTAGGCGTTTGCCACGCTTTAGCCCTGCACCTCGCACTATTGTAATTGGATGATCGTCCGGATAGAGTGAGAGCAGCTGCAGCTTAACACGAGAAGCAATCTGGCGATTGTAGGCTTGCATAATTAATACATGTCTGCTGGGAAAATTCAACAGCTTGTCCGGCTGCAGGGCATCTAAAATCACCAGTTCCTGTTCACGTGGCAGCTTTAAATCTGCACTCAAGGCCTCTAAAAATGAAACGGCTGGCAGCACACGACAGGTGATTCCTGCTGCCGGGGCCTTGGAGAGCATAATTTCCACTGCTTTTTCCGCAAAGAGTGGGCTGCCCGGCACAACATATGCTACTTCGTCATGACGTAAGGCGGCATTCATAATAAAATAGGCCAGTTGGTGGTATGTTTCTGCAAAGGTCCCCGATTTTTGATAAAAATAATCAAGGGCCTTATAAGCGATTTGGTGATCATGCAATACTTTTAAGCCTGGGTGGCGGGCTGTCCGTACATATACATGTTGTATCCGCTTCAGTGCAGCTAGTGAGCGTAAGGTGATGGCTTGAGGGTCACCTGGCCCCAAGCCAATAATATAAATTGTTTTCAAATCTATCAGCCCCTTAAAATATGAAATCTTGCCGCCAGTGTCACAAGCGAAGGACCCAGCCTCGGGATCATTAATAGATCATCCCTGGTAATACCGCCGATCATCAACATACAGAAGAGATAAAGGCCAGCCCCAACTACCACGCTTATGATTGTCGCTATGTGGTTAGCTTTGGCGATCTGCAGCGCCATAAACATGGTTTCAGCATAGCCATAGCACGCAACTACACTAATCCCCATCACAGCAGACGCCAAGAGCGGTTTAAAAATTGTTTCTAACGGCCGCATGGGCATGCCTGTTAATCGCTGCACCTGATAAACATTCAGCAAGGCAGCTATACCGAAACCAAGGACAGTGGCTAAAGCTGCACCGCGCACATTAAAATCAGGCCTGGCAGTAAGCAGCCACGTCACACCGGTTTTCACTAGCGCGCCCCAAAATAGATTAATGACTGGAATCATCATTCTTCCCAAGCCTTGCAAGATAGCAGAAGTAGTTTGGTAGAGCGTTAAAAATATCACACCCAAAGCCGAAACTGCCAGGACACCGCCAGCTTCCGCATTGTTGAATATTAAAACACAAATTGGTTCTGCCAGCAGATAAAGGCCAAAAGCAGAAGGAATGCCTAAGAGCAAAGTTAGTCGCATGGCTAAATACGCACGCGCCTGTAGTAAGTGTGTTTTATGTAAGGCTAAGGCTGAAGAAATTGCAGGGACTAAAGAGATAGCTAGAGATACTGTAATGATGGTTGGTATATGGATAATAGGCGTCGCCATCCCCGCTAACTGCCCATATAAGGCGGTAGCACGACTGATGTCAAAACCAGCTGCCCGTAAACGCAGCGGCACAACAGATAAATCAACAATGGAGATCAGCGGCATGACCAAACTACCAAGTGTAATGGGTACAGCAAGCGAAAAGATCTTTTTGATGATACTAGCGAAGGACTGATGATCTACTGCAGTCTGCCGCTGCATGTGACGCAGATACCCTTTTCTTTGCTGCCACCAGGTTACCACCAGCACACAAAGTCCACACAAGGCGCCAGCGGCAGCACCAAAACTGGCTCCTGCGGCAGCATATGCTAACCCTCGCGGCAAAAGCAGCACAACTAGTACCAAACCAATCACCACCCGCCCTAATTGTTCGGCAATCTGTGAAAATGCTGTCGGTATCATTTGCTGCTGCCCCTGAAAAAAACCACGATAAGCAGACATCACAGAAACAAGAAAAATTGCCGGTGAGATACTGATTAAGGGCAAATATGCTCGTTCATCCATGGCGATGGCGCGGGCAAAATAGTCTGCTCCCTGATAGAGGACAAGCGAAACAATTAGCCCAAACAAGGCCAGCAAAAATAGTGCGGTTTGGAAAATCCTATAGGCGCCACGATAATTGCCGTACGTCACATTCTCGGCAACCAGTTTAGAAATAGCAATCGGGATACCTGCCGTAGAAATGGCTAGTAGTGTGCTGTAGACTGGGTAGGCCATTTGATAGAGGCCGACACCCTCATCGGTAATCAGTATCGCTAAAACTATTCTAAAAACTGCACCCACCCCACGCACCGATAACCCCGCTAACGTTAGGATAGCTGCTCCTTTAACAAAAGACTGCTTGGTCAAGTTCTCACCCCATTGAGCTTTTTCCCCCTGCAATCTCATTTTATTATAACATGTACTGTAAAAATAACCACTAAAGGCAAATTAATGCACAAAATATATAATATTTTACTATTATACC
>DASRMS010000197.1:0-1911 GCA_035647835.1 Oscillospiraceae bacterium | reverse complement strand
CTACTGTAACTATCTGCAACTTCCCAATCATCGGATATCTGTGACCAGCGGGGTTACGTTCTTGCTCTACTATGACTTTATCATTAGGCAACACCCTGACTAGAAACTGCTCCAGAGCTTGTAGTTTAGGCAGGTTGCTTGAGTCATGACGGCAAATGACGCTCTTATCCCAGTGTCGATAATTGTCATAAAAATACTCTAGTGCAGTTTTAGCCATATCTCCGTTCTGAGGAGACTGCAGTAGACGTAAACTGTTTTTGTAGGTTTGAGCAGCAATATCGCGCTCGAGCTTATACCTTGGTGGCCGCACTATAAAATAATGGCTTGACGCTGTGGTTGCTGTCTTAAATATCTTACGGGGCTGTTTGAGCCGCGAATTATCAAACCGAGTCTGCGCCTTCAGTAAATCTGAAAGCAGTGAGATCTGAGCACGTGTGTTTGTCTCGTCCAGCTTATACATTTTAATCAGCTCATCACCAGTCTGTAACTGGCTCCAGCGCTCAAGAAAATCACACCAATTCTCGAAGTTTAAGTCACGCAGATCTCTGGGCTCATTTGATGTGCCCGTTACCAACCTTGCTAAATTTTCACTGCAAGGTTGCCACTGGTTAGGATCAATAGCAGACTTTAGCTTAAGTCTCCGCGGCAGCCAGCCTAAAACCTTTCCGTCGTATTGGCGATTATGTTGCCGTAGGTTGTCAGCGCTGATATCTAACAAGCTTTGCACGCAGAGCGCGACATCCAGAGAGCCTCTATATCGCTGCAGCTCACCATGGCCAGTTTTTTTATGGTCAAAACTGTGAGGCCACAACAGATCTCGCACAACACAATCGAGATTATGCGTGTAGTGCTGCAATGTCACACTGCCGCTGGAGTGGCCAACATAGTTGGAAATCTGGTGTAAATGCTTTCTGCTGGTTCCCTGCAGCATATGGCCTTTCCAATGCGCGGGCAGTTGTAATGGCTCAGTTAAGTTATGACTCGCCTGTAAAGCATGGCTGGCAAAGCTATGGCGCAAGTGGTGAAATCGCAGGCTTGGATCACCTGTTAACTGACGCATTTGCTCATGCAAGCTGCGCTGTAACTCATTGAAATCCATTGGTGTCTTGCCATTATCCTCAGAGAAAACAAACTTCCCTTGCACCTTTCTTTTACCAACTTTAACGCGCTGGGCCTGATGATAGTTCAGCAGTTCAACTCGCTCCTCGCTGCTCATGAGTATGTTTAATGGCAACTGACGCCGGCTGCTCGTGCTTTTTAGTTTGTTAAACTGATCACCGCGAATTAATAAAGTTGCGGCATACCCCCCGAGCTGTTCTAACCGCTCTGTAGATAATATTTCCAGCATCCCAGGATACTGCAGATCGACTAGCTGCAAATGCCTTACCTCACTAATACGCAATCCACACCGGCAACCTAAAATCAACACAATCAATTGCGCGTGTGCAATGAGTGATGTGTCTTTTTGTGACTTTAGAAACTGATACAGCAGTTGGTATTCAGTTTCTGTGATGATGTTGGCGTCCGGTAATGCGAAAAAACCTTCATCTGCGTAGCTGAGTTTTATGGGTGCCAACTGCAGGATATTGCTTGCGTGAGCATGAAACCTGCGCAACAAATCTGCTTTATTTTGTCGCGTAATTGCTGATGGTGTGTTTTCTAGCATGGTTTCGTAGCCAGCCTGAAAATCCTCTGCTGTCAGTGATAACAATTCTGTTTCATCAAAAGTACTCAGAAGACTTTTTCCAATGCTGGTTAATTGTTGGTAGGCAGTACTACGCCTAATATCTGTATTCCTGAGGCGTTTTTTGACCCAATCAATAAGGCAGTACAGCAACGGGCTCGCCAGCGCAGCCTCTGCTTTTAACTTGCCCAAACGCTCTAGTAAAGTTTTTAAACTTGGCTCTGTCG
>DASRMS010000196.1:0-4976 GCA_035647835.1 Oscillospiraceae bacterium | reverse complement strand
TCTCCCGCGGTGAAATGTGCAAGCTTCTGGGCGTGCCATACCGCACGCTCCAGAACTGGGAGCTGGGAGAGCGAATCCCGCCAGAGTACCTGGTGACACTCATTGATTTCCGGGTGCGCCATAGCGATTTGAGTTAAGGAGTTGAACATTCTCACCACTTAACGCTT
Source organism: Oscillospiraceae bacterium (assembly GCA_035647835.1). Taxonomy (GTDB): domain Bacteria; phylum Bacillota; class Dethiobacteria; order Dethiobacterales; family Dethiobacteraceae; genus UBA9865. Next base: position 4,809 of record DASRMS010000196.1, on the reverse strand, counting down.
TCAGCGTTTGAAGTGGGAGATTCTTAAGAAGATTGGTTACATAACCCTTATTCTTAATGGACTGTCCAAAAGTCCACTACACAGTTCTTCGAAATCGAAGTTCTGCTTACTTTTTCTAAGTATATTACAAGCACCATTTACATCGGCATTTATTACTTTGCCATCAGCGCTGCGATATAAGCCACGCTTAATGCGTTTTCCGCTGAAGCCTTCAGTATATGGATGTTCAGGATTATAGACAGGTATTTCATCTAAATCTAAAAAGCTGGCTTTTGAAGTGTAGCTTTCTTCCTGTTCTATGTACTGCATTCCATATCTTTCACAAAGTCCTGCCAATGCTTCTCTTAACGAACCAAAGCTAATCTGCGTGAACTGCTGATTAGTGATTTTCCCTAAATTCATACTGCGTTTAAAATCACCGTTATATCCACATACTACTGTACCAATGTTATTTGCTATACAGTAGTTAATGATGTAACGAGCGGTTTTCTTGATGTAGTCATTGGTACGATTATTACGTTTACGAGTAAGATTCTGTAATCGCTTAGTGGATTTCTGTTTTTGTTTATCGGCAATGCTCTGAAAATATGCTTTCTGCTTATTCCAACATTGGTTAATTGATTTTAGTTTACGTCCGTCCATAATGAACGAAGTCCCTTTATTGGTTACACAGGTAGCAAGGTTTTCTAATCCAATGTCGATAGCAATAGTATTCTGCTGATTAAGATTCTGTTCCTCTATAGGCTGTTCGTAACAGTACTGAATTTTGAAGTGTCTTCCTTTATTGACAGGAAGAATACGTACTTCTTTTATGTTCTTGCCTTCCAGTCTTTTTGGGAACGGTATCCGTATTTTGTGCTTATAGTGTGACTTTGAAAATTCTATGCTCATGGGTATTATTAAATAGCCGTCTTTAATGTTAATGGCATTAGTTGAAAGTATCAGATTAAAAAGACCGCCTTTCCCCCTATAATGAGGAATCTTAATGTCTTTGAATCTGTACTCTCCATTTTTTGCCTTTTTAACTAAGTTGAGAAATGACTTAAAACTTCTATCAGCTACTTTTAGTATCTGTTGAGCCACGCCAGCTTGTAACAGTTTATAATTTTCGTTGGTCTTGCATTCATGATAGTTATTTTCATAAGTCAAAAACTTTTTCTCGTGAAAATAATACTGACGGATATTGTACAAAGCAACATTATATAGATTGTTACTGTACTGGCACATTTCTTTAAGCATAGAATATTCTAACTTAGATAGTTTGCGGATTACATTTGATTGTGTTAAGAACATATCATTCACCTCCTTTGTTATATAGATATTATATAGCAAGTAATGTGAATAGTCAAGTTAAAGGCGATTCATCCGCTACCTTCGTTTCACTTAGAGGAGGCGGTCTTCTCTCCAATTATGATAAAGTAAAGCCTAGGGTATAAGCCCTAGGCTTTTTCATTTTAAATCCGGCTGACTTGCAGCAGCCCTGACTGGCAGCCAAGCTCTACAGCGTAGCTTATGATGCCGTCGACGATATTGAAGTAAGTAGCCCTGCTGATGTAGAGCTGGTCAATAGTGGTTCCAACTCTGGCACGCTTGTGATAGCGCTGTTCCAGAACCTTAAGCTCTAGGTCACAGCACTGGCTTCTGACGTGCGCCATAATCTTCAGCCATTCCTCAGGCTGGCGGTATACTACACCGTCAATAGTCACATGATCTATTGGCTTGATGTTTGCCAGCGCTGTCGTAGCGGTAGGGTCGGAAATAAAGGCGTTGCCTCCTCCTCCCACACGCTCGCTATGCCTGTCATTCCGAATGCTCTCGACCTCAAGCCTTATCTTCTCCTCGTTGAACAGGAGTTTATCTACATACCGGTAGCACCAAGCCCGCATGCCATTCTTACGCATTGTCAACCTCCATGATGATTTCCTTGATAATTCCGTGCTCTTTCATCTTTTTAAGTATCCAGTCCTCGCGCTCGCCCTTGAGCTCCTCACCAGCTTTGCAATTCTTGTTCAGCTTGGCCGCTTTCTCAGTCCACACATATCTCTGGGACAGCTTCATCTTTTTCATTTTTATCCTCCTAAAAGCTATTAACAGAATCGTCATGATAACCACGTGCCTTGTTCTTATAAGCCACCCAGCCGAACACATCCTCTATAAAGTTATCGCTGGGGCAGCGCTGCATTTCCGCCATTACATGCAGCATAGTCACAGCCCGTGTTGCAACGTCAGCCAGCTCCATGCCGACCTCGGCAAACCTTTTTCCGAGGGCCGAATCATCACTGGAAGGCATTTTCAGCCACGCCTTTTCTACTTCCTTTATTTCTTGTTGCAGGTCTACAATAAGCTGTTCAAACCCGTACTTGTCCACAACATCTTTGGCCACGCATATGCATGGATATATCTCAATCTGCATCTATGTTTTCCTTTCTGGTTTTCCTGCGTATCCGGTTAAGCTCGAAGTAATCAATCCAGCCGCTATCGCTATATTTTTTGGATGCGGTGATCCATTGAAGCGGCACGCCTCCATCCTTCTCATACATGTATTTGTACATCTTGTAACGCAGATTTCCCTGCTGGCTCTGGCAGCCCTTGACATCTATATACTCCTGCCGGCCGTCGCCATAGAAAACAAGGAAATCAGGTGTATATGTGATAGCTCTGACGGTCTGGCCAGCCACTTTGAAACCTGGCTGCAGCATTATCTTTGGCTGCAGCTCTATTTGCAGTATCTCCCCTGCCTGCAGCCGTCCTAGAAGATACCGATAATAATCAGCTTCCATTTTGCTGTCAAACTCTATGCCTTTTACTATAGTTTTTTTGTTCCTGAATTTTTTCATATCTACGCCATCAGGCCTCCCATATTTCTTCTGCACGCCATCAGGTCTTTAATATCGCGGTTTTTAAAATCCATGCACTTATGCTCTGACAGGTACTTCAATATACAGAAAAACTTCCCTATATCCCAGTTCCGGGCTTCGCGCAGCAGCGTTATTACGCGCTCTATTCGCTTCAACCCCCAGTCATAACAGTCGAACAAGGTCGTAGCAATCAGCAATTCCAGAGCAGTAAAAACCTCTTCAATGAAAATACGGCGCTTGTGAATAATCATACGGTCCTTCAGCTCCTTATAGCTTTTCGGCATATCCTGATTCGCGCCAAAAGGTTCTACTTTTCTCATCGGCTTATAGTCTTTCCAGCCAATGCCTTTTATTTCCGGGTCTACGGCTATCACAACCTCCTTTTCAAGGCTGTCATAATCAAATCTCTTTTCTTTAACTGCATCAGAATACCACTCTATCCAGCTGTTAAGCCTCTCAAATCTCTTGGCACCAAAGCCATACTCGCTATGCATTATGTAGTTAAGATGCACCATCGTAACCAGCGTCAAACTGGTATTGAGCTTATCTTGCTCACTAATAACACGGTCCGACGTTTCTTTATCAATAGAATTTGCTTTAGCCTCAGCTTTTTTAAACGCTGGCATTTGTGGTGCCTTATTCTTTTTACACTTTTTACTGAATTTCCCCATTTTGCTCCTCCACTAATCAGAACGGTATATCATCGTTATAGCCTGACGTTCCGCCCCCAAAAGAAGAAGCAGCGCTATCACCAGCATTGCCGGTGCTGCCATTCTTGCTGCCGCAGAACTCAAAGGTTTCAACTACCACCTCTGTGACATAGCGCTTATTCCCGTCATGATCATCATAATTGCGCACCTGCAGCCGGCCTTCCACAAGCACTTCATTCCCCTTCGCCAGATACTTGGCTATTACCTCAGCAATGGTCCCCCATACGACGATATTTATAAAATCCGCCCCGGCATCCTTCCCGCGACGATTTACTGCGATGCAAGACGTCGCTACGGCTTTGCCGCTGGTAGTCCATTTCAATTCGATTTCTCTAGCCAGTCTACCTTTCAGGATAACTTTGTTCATTTTATCGTCCTCTCCTTTCATGAATAAACACCTCTGTGACTACATGCCACCGTTTATTAAATAATCCACAACACGTTCTTTAAATTGTGCCGTCAGCTTCAACGTCCACAGATGTACATGCCCGCAACGCTTACAGTGCCGCATAACCTTTAAGTATTCAAGCAGTATATTATTGGCACACTTATCCGTTATGTTTCTTTGCCTGCAATGCGGGCATATCCAACTGAAGGGTAACTGCGAATCAACAAGCTCCGTATGATCCATATCAATGCGGCTTAAATCTCTCATCGTTCACCTCCATAATCCCATGAAGAAGGCTGATTATACACGCACCAGCCGCCTCTCGTTTTGCAAAAATCCTGTAACGCATCTGCGTATGCAATCAGTTTATCTTTATCTATCTTCATCCTCCAGCCATAGCCTGATACCTTCAGCACAACCTTTGCAATTGTTACAACAATGCCAATCATCCTCATCATAAGCGCATACTGAGCATGGAGCGTTGAGAGTCTTGTCCAAGTAATCAGCCAGCTCTCCCAGTTCCATGCTCTTTATCTTATCAAACCTAATCATCTTCACACACCTCGTCCAGCTCCCAGTCTCTTGGAAGATTATCATCTGCCAGTACACACCCATTCATTTTTTCAAAGAAAAATGGACAACCCATGCAATTATACAGCCTCAACTTGCTGCACATTTCCTTCAATGCTCTCGCACGATTTATCGTCTCTTGTTTATCAAACACCTTGACCGCCCTCCCACGTTGCAGGACCATTAATCCCACATCCAAAGCCACCACCCCAAAACGGGCAGCTATCGCATTTACGCCCTTTGCAATAGCTTATCAACGCATAATAGCACTCAACCGCCTCTT
>DASRMS010000195.1:0-1194 GCA_035647835.1 Oscillospiraceae bacterium | reverse complement strand
CAGCAGGGTAAGCAGCGTGAGCTAACGCAGGCGGGTGTGGAGCTGCTGGGTTCCCCAAGTGCTGCCAGTGATGCCGAAGTCATTGCTTTGGCTGCAGCAGTGTTACAAGCAGCAGGTTTAACAGAATTTACCTTATGTCTTGGTCATAGTGGCTTTTTAGAAAACTTACTTTCTGCTTATCAGGTAGATACTACCGAGCGTGCTTTGATCAAACACTTATTTAATAAAAAGGACTTTGTAGCGCTAAAAAACCAGGTTAGTCAACTGCCCTTAGCCGCGTGGCAGAAGGAAAATATCTTACGTGTACCTAGCTTACGTGGTGGGCGGGAGGTCTTAACGGCGGCCCGAGAACTACTACCGGAGCCGCAGGCTGCGCTGCCCTTAACAACGCTGGCTGAAGTTTGGTCTGTGTTAGAGGAGTATGGCGTCACTAAATATCTGCAATTAGATTTGGGCCTGGTGCGTTTATTAGACTACTATACAGGCATGGTTTTTGAAGGGTATACAGGCGGTCTTGGTTATGCCCTCTGTGGTGGTGGACGTTATGACCAGTTGTTAGATAATTTCGGTCCCTCTCAACCAGCGGTTGGTTTTGCCGTCAGTATCGATCACCTGATTACAGTTTTAACAAAACAGAAAAAACTGCCTGCTTTGTCACTGCCTGTTGATGTGGCCTATGGTGCAGGCGGGCGAGCAGCGGCAGTAGCGGTGGTGCAGGCATTACGTGCTGCGCACACTACGGCTGCGCTGGCGGTAGCAGAAGTTAGCGCCGCAGAAGCACGGCGGCAAAGTACAGCCAGGGGTGCTCAACGTCTTTTGTACTATAGTGATGCCGGAGTTTTAGACCTGGATTTGCAGAAAGAGGCAGGTGAAAGTAGATGTTAATGGATAAAGAGTGGTTAACAATTGCTTTAGCTAAAGGAAGAATTTTAGCTCCCACCTTGTCACTTTTAACGGCGGCCGGCATCAACTGTGAAGAACTGTCTACGGATACCAGAAAACTAATCTTTACAGTTGCTGAACAAAAGCTCTGCTTTATTCTTGGTAAACCCACAGATATCCCTACCTATGTCGAATATGGGGCTGCAGATTTAGGGGTAGTTGGTAAAGATGTCTTGTTAGAACAAGAAAAAGAATTATATGAATTGTTGGATTTAAAGTTGGGCGTTTGCCGGTTGGCAGTTGCCCGCCGGG
>DASRMS010000194.1:0-17233 GCA_035647835.1 Oscillospiraceae bacterium | reverse complement strand
AACAGAGCCGCTGTTGAGAATTGCCTTGAGGTCTAAAGAGGTGGGAGCAAAGGAAGTCTTTATTCCGCTGCACTTGAATGAATATCTTTCGCCTAAACAATATAACGAGTTTTATTGGCCGACCTTAAAAGAGGTCATTGTCAAGCTGTTTGAGCTGCACGATTCCATTTCACAGGGTGTACAGGGTCTAATCTTTGCGCTCCACTCCTTACGCCATGAATTAGATGGCCCCCCGCAGCGGGTGGCTGATATTTTACAACATCTCGAGGCCACCGCCCGCTCCACGCTAGATGAGCTGCGTGCCTTAATTGAAGAATTAAAACCTTCACTGCTGGTAGAACAAGGATTGGCAGCCTCAATTCAAGCGGCCAGTGAATTATTCTCACAACGACAAACCATCCCTGTAGAGCTGGCCTACGAACTCACTGCCTTACTCTCACCAGAAGTAGAAATGACCATCTATCGTATCATCCAGGAGGCATTGGCAAATATTGAAAAGCATGCCCAAGCCCAGCAGGTGACGATTCGCATCAGCGACCTTGAAGGGCAAGTGCTGCTGTCAGTAAAAGATGATGGCCAAGGTTTCTCTCTACCACGGGCACTGCGCTGGGCTGACAGCACTCTTAGAGCCGCTTTTATGGATGGGTGGCTTGGGAACGCTGCTCTTAGTGGCCGGCACACTATGCATTAAAGCTGAAATTTAAAGCAGGTCCTTTCGCCGCGACAAACAAAACCGCTCTAGCATTTGCTAGAGCGGTTTTTCAAGCAGTTAATATTTTTATTTAAGCGTTTTGCATTTCACAAGCCATAATGGTGTGTTTGCTGAGGACCATGGTGGTAACTGAACCTACACCGCCGGGAGAGGGAGTAATTTTTTCTACGATGGGTTCAACTGCAGCAAAGTCAACATCTCCACAGAATTTACCGGGTCTGTCGGGATCCGGGTTAATACCCACATCAATCACAGTTTGACCAGCGCGGACATACTCTGCGTTAACCATTTTGGGCCGACCGACAGCAGCTACCAGCACATCAGCTTCAGCACAGACTGCGGGCAGATTTTCTGTACGGGAATGGCAAATGGTTACAGTGGCATTTTGCCGGAGTAAAAGCATCGCTACGGGCTTACCAACAACCATGGAACGACCAAGAACGACCACTTTTTTGCCGTGCAAAGGCACGTCATAAAACTTTAGGATATCCATGCACGCTGTTGGTGTGCAAGGAGGGAAACCGGTTTGATCATCAGCAAAAACTTTACCTGCACCATGCACAGTCAGGCAGTCAACATCTTTTTCCACGGGGATTAAAGAACGAATTTTTTTCTCATCCAAATGCTTGGGCAGAGGCGAGAACATTAAAATTCCATTAATATCTTTTCTGCCGCCTATTTCGGTAACAGCTTGTTCAAAATCAGCTTGGGCGACATCTTCGGCATACTCGAAAACTTCATACGTTAAACCAATACCGTCGGCAGTTTTTTTCGCTCCACCTTCGTAAAAGAGGTCATCTGGACGGGCACCTACACGAATAAAACCTAGTTTCGGAGTAACACCTTTTGCTTTTAATGCTTCCACTCTTGCTGCCAAATCTTCTTTCATGGCATTGGCAACTGCTTTACCTCTTAATTGTTCAGCCATTGTAATCCTCCCACCTTATGTATTTACTTTTGTTACTTTTTAAGCTTGTCGATTACTTTTTGTAATGTGGCATCTGCAACCTTGCTGCCATCTTCTATCAAATGGCTTGTTTCTGCAAAGGTTTCGCTGACAAACTGTTCATCTTTAATCGTGTTAACATTAATCAGTACATTTAAGTAGCCGCTAATCAGTGCGGATTTAAGGAATGTTACACCACAACCTACATCAGAAAGAGCAAGCTTTGTACCAATTTCACCCATGCGTTCATGGATTTTAATACCTTCATATGACTTGCGCATAATCTCCATCGGCACTGAGCAAGCCAATTTTGAACAATCCTCTAAAACTTTTGCCTTATGAGCAGCTTGTTCCGGGGTATCCTTGGGCAGACCATATGCTTTAGATAAGGGCGCAAAAACTTCGGCATCTTTATCTACTAGAGCTTTTAGTTCCGTAATAATCTTGTAGCCTTGTTCTACCAGAGCTTTTACTTCTTCTTCTACAGCGGCGTACTTCTTTTTACCTATTGTCAAGTTGCCTACCATATTAGATAGAGCCATACCAATAGCACCACCCATGGCGGCAGCACCACCACCACCTGGTGTCGGCGCCTTGGAAGCAAGTTCATCTAAGAAGTAATCACTACTTTTTGCGGACATTGCCATAAATAAACCCTCCCTTAACAAGATTCATACTACTTGTAATTCTTCATCACAAGCGATTTTCCTCTATAGATTGCCACTAATAATCAAAAGAAATGACTACGATAATGAAAAACTGGGCTGCTTTGCAAACCTCGCAGCACAGCCCAGTTACGAACTCCGTTTTTAGCATCCTAGGGCCGGAGCTTGGGCGTCCCCCTAGGATGCAGCATCTTCATCATTCATCCCGAGCAGACCCTGCTTGTTTGCTATGACTAATTTGGCCACGAATTTCTCCTGCAGGATGCCGTTTGGTGTGAACATTAACATAAGTGTTACCCACCTGCATTTCCGCGCTGAGAGCAGCGAGCGGCTGCCCTGCTAATGGTCCCACTAAAGCACGTTCACTAAAACTGGCGCGTACCACACCCTGGCTGACAGTAATTGCCGGATCTACAGGCCCGAAGAGGAAGACCACTACCGGTCCATTTTCCCCGCGGCGTCCCAGGTGAATATGAGCTTCAGTTAAATTGGCAAGATTATTGACTGTCAGTTGGTAATGAATTGCTCTTTGATCTGCGCTGACTTTAAAGGAAGCATTTCCCGTAGCATTAGTGGCGACAGGGGGAACTTCCTCTGAACCTCGCAGTGTGGCAAAAAATTGTAACATCATAACCCTCCTCCCACACTCGAATTTGTTCATAGTATTCAGGAGGATTATATTTAGTTAAGCTTTACAGCATTCTCCACCGTAGGGGCCTGTTCAGCTCAAAAGCCTTGTTGCTTGCTTTTTTCTTATTTACGTAAAATCTTGGTCATTGCTTTACCTTTTGCCAGCTCATCGATCAGCTTATCCAGATAACGAATTTCCCGCATCGTTGGTTCGGCGATATCTTCCACGCGGACACCGCAGACCACCCCTTTGATCAAAGAACGCAAAGGATTAAGTTGGGGGGCTTGCACAAAAAAGTTCTCAAAGTCTACCTGCTTTTCTAGTTGTGCCTCTAACTCTTCCTGACTATAGCCTGTCAGCCAACGGATAATTTCATCGACTTCTGTTTTTGTACGTCCTTTTTTCTCCGCCTTCGTCACATAAAGCGGATATACCCTGGCGACACTCATGGTATAAATCTGATGTTTGCTCATCGACAGCCTCCTTTAGCTGCTTAATGTTTATTTCACAGTCTGGTATAGCTGCGTTTAAACGCTCGCCGTGCTCATTTATGATAGGGCTCCCCACGGTTAATTTTAAAGGCGCGGTAGAGTTGTTCGAGCAGCATTAAGCGAAAAAGCTGATGGGGAAAGGTCAGGGAGGAGAAAGACAGCTTCAGGTCTGCTTTCACTAATAACTGCGGGGCTAAGCCTAAACTGCCGCCAAGGAGAAAGGTAAAATGGCTTTTGCCATGAATAGTCTGCTGTTGGAGGTGGTCAGCAAAATCAGGTGATGTAAACTGCTGACCTTCAATTGCCAAAGCAATCAGATAGGTCTGAGGATGAAGCAGCGGCTCTAGCCGAGCGGCTTCTTTTTCCAGCAGCAGTTTAATTTCAGCGGCAGAGGCGTTTTCTGCTGTCTTTTCATCTTTAACTTCACGAATTTCTACTTTGGCATAAGCAGATAGTCTTTTCAGGTACTCCTTGATGCCTGCGGCAAGATATTTTTCTTTAATTTTACCAACTGTGAGAATCTGAATCTGCATTGTTGCCTCCCATACTTTCTAATAAGGTTGTTAGCTTTGCAGTTTTGTGAGGATAAAAGGCGTAAGATCTGTCAAATCAGTTAGGGATGGCAGCTGCTCACGCCCGGCGCCCACTAACAACAACGGTACAGGGTTATGAGTATGCAGCGAGCTAGTGTTATCCTCTAGATTACCGTGATCGCTGGTGACTATCAGCATCGTGTCTGCAAGATCAAGCTTTTGCAGCATGCCTGCCAAAAACCCATCGATGTTCGTCAAACTCTGGGCCAGCTGAGCTTGTGCTCGCTTATGAGCAAAGTGATCGGTCAGAAAGTATTCATAAAAAACAAAATCATATTGCTGGGCGTTGGCAGTAACCCGCTGCCCCGCTTCTAGCGGCGGTACATAAGGGACGGGCAAACCCTGCTCCCGCCATAGCTCACTGGTAATATCCGCACTTAAGGTACGACCGGACAGTAAATCATCAATGGTGTGCAGCGGCAAGCCAGCAGCTAAACTTAATAAAGTGGTAGCCGCAGCCTGGCGGTCCTGCGGTGGCTGCTGGAAATATTGAGGTCGATAGGTATTTAGGAAAGTTGCTTTTTTATTTAGTGCCGTAATCTTTTTTAAAATTCCTTCCGCGGCTAAAATCTTTTGTAAAGGCGCTGTGGGGAAACCACGGACGTGGTACCCTACAGCTTGTGCCGCATTAACACCAGTAAAGAGGGATGTCTGGCCCGTAGCACTTTGTGGCTCTCCGGGCACACCTAGCGTCGCGTCAAGGGCTAAAAGGGTGGTTGTCGCCGTACTAGTCCCCACAGCTTCCGACGTTAGGCTCTTACCCTCAAGCAGCTGCTGCAAACACGGCAGGGGCGTTGTGGCCAGGGGATTAGCAGCTCCTTCAGCAGCCAGACCTAAACCATCAATAAAGAAAAGAATGATGTGCATCTGCTCTACCTCTTTTTCTGATCATCATATTTTAAGCTGAAAGGAAATTCAAGGTTGCTGTATACCAGATAAAAAAGCAGGCACAAAGAACGGCCTGCTTAATTAGGTTAATTCGGTTGAAGCTGCCGCCACCTTACTCCATTGCGGTGAGGGTGGCAGCAGTTTTGCTTTCTTTACCATTGCGAATCAAGACAATTTCAACTATCGCGCCAACCTTTTGTTGATAAATGAGATCACGTAAGTCTTTAAAGGTTTCAACTTTTTTCCCTGCCATGCTAATAAGCACGTCACCACGGCTGATGCCGGCACGGCTGGCGGGGCTGTCTTCAACCACATCCTGCACTAAAACACCATAATCGACTGGTAATTGCAGCTGTTTTGCCAGTGTTTCGTCGATATCGCCGCCAGCATAAACACCTAACCAGGGACGAACAATTTTACCATTGCTGATCAATTCCTGAGCAATTATTTTTACTGTGTTGGCGGGAATTGCAAACCCCATACCTTCGACACCGGCAATTTTAATTTTAGCCGTATTGATGCCAACTACTTCGCCATTTAAATTAACTAAAGCGCCACCACTATTGCCATCATTAATCGCCGCATCTGTTTGAATAAAGGTGAAAGTATATTCATTCATGGTAATCGTGCGGCGTTTCGCACTAATATAGCCCACGGTCAGGGTTTGTGAAAAATTGAGACCCAAAGGATTACCAATGGCCAAGGCTTGTTCACCAACAACAATAGTATCAGAGTCACCCAAATCAGCTACAGGTAAACCTGTCTGGTCTATTTTAATTACGGCCAAATCTGTGGCTGGGTCAGCACCAATTAATTCAGCCTGGTGTTCTTGACCGTCACCTAGGGTGACAAAAATTTCTGCGGCGCCATCAATCACATGGTTATTGGTCACAATGTAGCCATTAGCATCAATAATCACACCAGAGCCAGTAGCCTTGTCTTGCAGCAGGGAACGCCCCTGCCACATATCGTAAACCATGGCTTTATTCGTGATACCTACCACCGCCGGCATCACCTTTTGGGTGGCACGCACAATAGCGGTATTTTGATATTCGGGCAAATCATTTTCATTAAACGAAATGTCGGGTTGTTGGACTTGACTGCCAGGCACCACGTTTGTGTCATTAGGGGCTTGGGCTTGGGCTAGTCCAGGAATGACAACCTGTACGACAATGAGTGCCACCAGCAAGCCACCGACAATGGCCCCAAACAGAGCAGTCAAGAGAAAACCCAGCAGCCCTGCTCGTCTCGGCTGATGAGAAAAACCATTAAAGAAATCCATTGCTTTAGACCCCCCTTAACTAAACTATATTTTAAATATAACAGTAAGTTGTGACAATAATATGAAGAAGCAGCGAAAATATTTATACCAAGGAATTATTTCCCTATATTTTAGTCTACATACTAGGCCAGACGAATATGACAGCTAGGGAGATGGCGTTCTGCTATATGTACTGCTAGGTTTTTTAACTGTCCTGTCTCTTCTAAATGGCAGCAAACAGTATCAAAAGCCAGTTGTGGACAATTGTTCTGTTCGCTAAGGTGAGCCAAGACCACATGCTGAGTTTGCTCGCTAATCACTTGGGACAGACTGGCGGCGGCAAGATTGTTGGATAGGTGACCTTTGTCACTTAAAATCCTTTTTTTCAGCGGCCAGGGATATTGTCCCTGCCGCAGCATTTCTTCATCATGATTCGCTTCCAGCACCAGACAGTCCATCGCCTGCAGTCGCTGCAATATGTACGGCGTAACATAACCTAAATCAGTGACCAGAGCGATGGCATGGGGGCCATGACGAAACACAAAACCAACCGGATCGGCAGCATCGTGAGGCACAGGGATGGTTTCTACGGTTAAATCACCTAGCGTAATCGTACCGCAGTTTGTTAATTTACAGCACTGCTCTGCAGCGATCCGCCCCATTAGTTTACCCGCCGCCTGCCAAGTCGGTTCTGTGGCATAGACAGGCAGACCATAACGGCGTGCCATCACGCCGGCACCACTAGTATGGTCAACATGATCATGAGAAAGCAGTAAAGCTGACAATTCGCTGGCCTCTACACCCACGGCGCATAAAGCAGCGGCGATTTTTTTGCCGCTTAATCCGGCATCAATTAAAATTTTTGTTTCTCCCGTCGCCACATAGATAGCATTACCGGAAGATCCACTTGCTAGCATGCAGATTTCAAGCATTTTTGTCTCCTCTCAGCTGACTCTGTTGGTTAAAAGATATTAAACGGCACTGACCCGCCTGACAATCCAAAATAGTCAAGGTCCCAGACAGAAAGGAAAAGGGCCAAGGACCAGTAAAATCCAGACCTAGTAATTCCACCAGCAGCGCATTTAAATAACGACCGTGCCCAATCAGGGCAACGGTAGAGGGGTTATCTGCAGCCAGCAGAATTGATGAACCTGCTTGCAGGCGCTGGCGAAAGTGCGGGAGCGGTTCCTGTTGAGGAATCACAGCCTGGCGCCAGTTCTCCTGGAGACGGGAAAAAAGAGCGGGGTACCGCTCCTTAATTTCTGCTCGTGTAAGCCCCTCCAGCACTCCCCAGGAATATTCACGAAAGATGGGCAGGGCGATAGCTTTCAGCTTTAACAGCTGGGCTGCCGGTTTAGCTGTTTCTCTGCTGCGCGTCAGATTGCTGGTGTATAATCTGCCTGGTTGATAGTGAGCTAATAATGATGCCAACTGTTCAGCCTGCTGCCTGCCGCGCTCATTTAGCGGGTAATCCCGTGAACCCTGAAAGCGCGCTTCGGCATTAGCAGTTGTTTCGCCATGTCTGGCAAGCAGAATACGCATATGCTTCACCTTTATTATTCAATTTCTCTAATCTTGGCACCTAGTGAAGATAATTTTTCACAAACATGTTCATAACCACGGTAGATATGGCTGGTCTCGCTGATAATGGTATCGCCTTGGGCGATTAACCCCGCAATGATAAAGGCAGCACCGGCCCGTAAATCTGTAGCTCTAACTGGTGCTCCCGTTAGCGTTGTACATCCATCGACAATGGCTGTACGTCCCTCCACTTTAATGCGTGCCCCCATGCGTTTAAGTTCATCCACATGCTTGAAGCGTCCTTCAAAGATATTTTCCGTAATAATACTGCTGCCCTCAGCCTGGGTTAAAAGCACCATGACTAAAGACTGCATGTCAGTCGGGAAGCCAGGGTAAGGAAAAGTTTTCAGATCTACAGCCTGCGGACGAGTTGCCCCAATCACACGCAGCTGATCATCGCGCACCTCTACAGTGATATTCATTTCCCGTAATTTAGCAGTAATGGCGTCTAAATGTTTAGGAATAACGTCTTGCAGTAAAACATTTCCTTGTGTTGCCGCCGCCGCTATCATATAGGTACCGGCTTCAATCCGATCAGGGATCACACAATGAGTAACTGAACCTAATTCCTCCACGCCTGTGATTTTAATTACATCGGTACCAGCGCCGCGAATTTTGGCGCCCATGGCATTGAGAAAATTAGCAACGTCTACTATTTCCGGCTCTTTAGCCGCATTTTCAATGATGGTCTTGCCGCTTGCCCGTACCGCTGCCAACATGATATTAATTGTGGCACCGACACTAACGACATCCAGGTAAATATCCGTACCGACAAGCTTGTCAGCGGTTATTTTAATTAACCCATGTTCCGTTTCTACTTTAGCTCCTAAACTGACAAAGCCTTTGATATGTTGATCAATAGGACGTGGACCTAAATCACAGCCTCCAGGTACAGGAACTTCGGCGCGAGCAAAGCGCCCCAGTAAAGCCCCTAGTAGATAATAGGAAGCACGCAGTTTTTTAACAAGCTCGTATGGTGGCTGACATTTTCTTGTCAAGGTAGAGGCATCAATAAACAGCGTGGTCGGTGTTTCCCACTCTACTCGTACACCTAGGTAATCTAATATTTCTACCAACACATGAATATCGTCAATATCCGGTAAATTTTCAATCCGTACCGGCGCTTCGGTGAGAAGCGCCGCGGGAATAATTGCTACCGCAGCATTTTTAGCACCGCTTATTTTAACGGCACCGGCAAGCGGGTGGCCCCCGGTTACAAGAAGTCTAGGCATCGAAATTTTCCTCCTGAAATCGTCACCTGTTAGCTGGCGTCATAGATTTATTTTTGGCATTGACAGCACGCTGTATCACTTCGCAGTTAGCGAAGCTCATGCGGCTGTCAGTACTGAAAAGTACACGTTAAGGAAACTGAAGAAGTGTACTTTTCTTGCACTGACTTGTACATTGTATCACTTCGCAGCTAGCGAAGCTCATGCAGTTGCCAGTACTGAAAAGTACACGTTAAGGAAACTGAAGAAGTGTACTTTTCTTGTATATAGATTCTTGCTAAAAGAATGAATTCCTGTTTGGTAATTATTTTTTATAAGGTGGATTTTTCAATTTCACCGGTAAAGGCATTAATATAGGACTCACTGCCGCCTTGAGTAGCAATTCGCCACACCGGTGCACTTTCCCACCGTTCAGCATCATAGCTTAAACTATAGTAGCCTAACGAGATATCAATGATACTTTTATTGGAGATCTCGGCCGCTTCCCGCATGAACGTTTCCACTGCTTTTTGAGCAGAAATGACAGTAGCTTCTTTGTCACTAAAACCATGTGGTAATGCTTGGTACAAATGTACTTCACGCGGCCTTCCTTCTGCCAAATAAACCTCAATCGCACTGAAGAAGAGAGGAAAGCCTTGATAATTCTGCACGAAACGATAGCGATAACCATGCTCTCCCCAAGGAATGGCTAAATCTAGCTTCATATTTCCCTGCCAGAGCTGCCATTCGCGCAGATAACGTTCGGCGAGCGACCGCGTATTAGCTTCGCTTGTGCCTGGTAAATTATTAGTGTAAACCAAATGTCCGTCAGCTAAAATTGTCAGTGCTTCCTGGCCGGCCGTATAGACTGTCTTGTCCGTTTCACGCCGGCTCTGCACCTTTTCCTCACCCCAAAAAGCGGCTAGCCAGTGGGAATCGTCTGTTGCTAAACGAGAAACATTAAGCAAAGCTAAACGAGGTATTTGTTTGGGCAGTGTAGTCTTCAGTTCGAAGCCATGCTCCTTGATCAGGGCCTTTGCTTGCGCCAGCTGCTCTTCTGTTAAAACACTGCCCTGATGCAGTGCTTGCGGCGCTATCCATAATTTATAGCCTAAAAAAATGTTTAAGCTTAAAAATGCCAGAATTAAAAGTGTTTTGGCTTTCGATAAATCCACGTAACCTGACCTCCTATTCCAACCAGGTGATAAACTCACCTGTGAAACCATCAACTACAGCTGTCTGCTCGTCCTGCAGTTGTACCTGCCAGACGGGTCGGGCTAATGATTGTCGTGTGGCTTTACTGCCAAAATATAATACTGGGGATACCGCCACCAGTCTCTGTTCTTCCACCGCCGTCCCCAAAGCAGCAGCTACTGCCGCTACGGCTTGATGCGGCTTAACTAGCGGGGATGGGGTTCCAACGGGACTACCCAGTAAATAAATCTGACGGTGATAATAGATAACACCACGATCTGAAAAATATAAACGCAAAGTCGGGTTAGTCCCCAGCAAGGGCACCCCTTTTTGTACAGATTGAAAAATTAACTCCTGGGTATATCTTTGCTCCCACTTGATTGATTGTGCAGTCAGCTGAGCTTTCTGCAAATAGAGGTGATCTGGCCACCCTCCCATCAATTGCAAATATTGAGCACCCTGCTGCAAGGTATCGACCAGCGACTGGGGATTAGCACCAGGTATATTTTCTGGCGCATTGAACTCCAGCTCGCCATGGCTAAAGATGCGTAAACCTTTTTGCCCGTCAGTATAGATGACTGCTCCGTCACCTTCCTCAATACGTCTAACTAAAGCCAGATTGACAAAGAAACTACCAAGCAGTTTTTCAGTTTCCAAGTTTTCAGCAGTAATGGTGTGCACAGCAAGCCGTGGCACCTCTTGCGGTAAAAGCACACTGCCAGCGGCTGGTTGTATAGCCAGCTCTTCTGCAGCAGCGGCACGGAGTTTAAGGCCGACAGCAAATAGTTCATTCAGCTGAGACTCCCACTGCTCAGGCAGTGTCAACTCACCACGCAGCCATTTGCCGTTGGCTGCCTGATACCAGACGGCTTGTGGTGCTTCAGCAAACCAGACTGCTTGTCGAATTTCAAGACCGTTAAGCTGACGGTTAGTAACCCACCAGTTAGGCTCCACAGGCAAAGAAAAGTCTAGTCGTACTTGTAAGCCGGTAAAGTCAGGCAAGGAAGTTGTGGTGGGCGCTTGTCGCGGCCTAAACAGCCAGTTTAACCACTCCCAGGCTTCCTGATAACCCTCATCCCAGGGCTGCAGCTGCAGCCAGTCCACATCTTCTCCTAGACGTAACACCGGCAGGATTTGTTCCTGGAGGGGACGCAAATCACCAAATGTTACTTGTTCATAAGCTGGCGGTGAAGCAGTCTCCCAGTAGGGCCGCCCAAAAAGCAATTTTGTTGTTAAAAAAACACTGGTGATAATTAAGACAAATAGGATAACTGATTTTATGCGCTCTCGCATACTTCGCTATCCCCCTTTGCTTCCGGCAAGGGCAGCTTAATGGTCACTGTCGTGCCGCGCTGCAGCTCGCTTGTCAGGCTGATCCTGCCACCGTGTGCGGCTACTAGCTCACGGGCAATGGGTAAGCCTAGACCAGTCCCTCCATACTCACGGGAGCGATTCTTGTCTACCCGGTAGAAACGCTCGAACACGCGCTCTACATCTGCAGCGGGAATACCAATACCATCATCTATCACTTGAATTTCTGCTAGTTCTGGCTGTTCGGTGAGTGTAATGGTAATCTGCCCACCCTCTGCCGTATATTTATAAGCATTATGAATGATATTCAGCAGGACCTGCTTCATTTTATCCCGGTCGAGATACACCGTCACTGGCTGTACAGGTAGTGAGACGAGGATGTGACGCGGGGCCGCTTTATATTTAACTTCTAATTCCTCTATCACTTCAGCAATCAGCTCGTCTAAAGCATGGTTTTCTTTATGCCAGCCTGCTTGGCGATAATCTATTTGTGATAAAGCTAATAAATCTTTTACTAAGCGCACCATCCGGTCTGTTTCCTTTTCCATCGTGGTCAAGAAGGAAAGACACAGTTCTGGCTGTAACCTTGCCCCGTCTATTAGGGCCTCTGTGTAGCTTTTGATGGTAGTTAATGGGGTACGCAGTTCGTGGGAGACATTGGCTACAAACTCCCGCTGCCTACGAATTAGTTCTCGTTCTTGTGTGACATCATGCAAAACAATCAGGATCCCTGTATAATAGCCAGGCTCCATCTCCTGAGTTTGAAAAGGCACATAATTTGCCTGAATATGACGCTGTTCGGGCGCCAGGCTTAATTCTTGGCTTGTTTGTTGACCTGTAGCTAATAATTCAGCTAAATTAATCGGCATAATAAGTTGGGCTAGAGCTTCCATCGCTGGTTCTGCTTCTATTTTTAAACCGAGTAGTCGTTTCGCGGTTGGGTTAACGTGTAAAACTTGACCATCACTGGCCAAAGCAATAATCCCATCTGTCATATGGTTGAGAATCGCTTCCACTTTACCCTTTTCTGATGATATCTCCTGTAAGGTTGCTTCCAGCTGCCGGGATAAGTAATTAAACATTTCCCCCAACCGGCCGATTTCATCATCAGCATGCGTAGTAATGCGTTGGCGATAATCGCCATGCGCAATTTGCGCCGCTTTAGAGGTCACTTCCTGAATAGGTCCAGTAATCGTTTTAGCTAAGACAAAACCTAAAAGTACAGTCACGCCCAGCACCAGCAAGGCACCAGTTAAAAAAATCAGCTGAATTTCACGTAAAGTATCATAAATTGGTTCAAGTGAGCCAATTAAATAGACAACGCCCTGGTTTCTATCACCCACGCGTATGGGCAGAGCTAAATACTTCATCCGTGCCTTTGTTTCTGGATCTAAACGTGTGGCTTCACTACGTGTACCCGTGAGCGCCTGTGTGATCTCTTCTTGAATAATACGCTGCCCCCGCAGCTCATTACTCTGGCGTGTAGCGGAAATAACGCGCCCGAAATTATCCAGCACCATGATATCTGTCGTGCCGGCGTAGCGCGAGTATTCTAGCACTAAACTATCAATGTCTCCAGCGGTAGTACTAACTTCATCTTCAGCTAGATAACGCTGCAAAAAATTGACTAACAACGAGCCCTGTGATTCTAAATTCTGGGCGAAGCTGGTAACATAATAATCCTCCAGGGACTGAGTGAGAAAAACAGCAAAAAATTGCATGGCAAATAAAATGAGTAAAGAATAGATCAGCACAAGCTTCCATTGGATACTTTTAAACATTACTTTTAGTTCCCATAAAGTAACCAACCCCGCGTTTAGTCAAAATATAGCGTGGTTCACTTGGTTTAGGTTCGATTTTTTCCCGCAAACGGCGAATGGTAACATCAACTGTTCTTTCATCACCATAAAAGTCATAACCCCAGACTTTCTCCAGTAAGGTTTCTCTACTGATCACAAACCCTACATGGCGCATCAGATAGGTTAAAAGTAAATATTCCCGATAGGTAATTTCTACCAGCTGCCCGGCCTGCCGTACCTCCATGCTGCCCGTATCAACTTGTAGATCCTGACAGGTGAGAATTTCTGCCTGTACGTCCTGCTGCTGTGCCGTACGCCGCAGATTAGCCTTGACCCGGGCTAAAACCTCACGTGCGGAGAAAGGTTTTGTGACATAATCATCAGCACCTAGTTCCAAACCCAAGACCTTATCCAATTCTGTATCTTTAGCTGTTAACATAATAATTGGCACATTACTGAAACGACGAATTTCCTGGCAGACCTCAAAGCCATCTTTTTTAGGTAACATGATATCGAGCAGAATGAGATCTGGCTGCGAGTTTCGTGCTTGTTTTAGCGCGTCCACACCATCGAAGGCCAAGCTTACTTCATAGCCTTCTTGTGCCAAATGGTAACGCAAAATTTCTGCAATTGGTTTTTCATCATCCACAACTAGGATTTTGCCACGCGCCACATGATCACCTCTTCCCAAATTACTAAATACTTCTGTTTCAGAACTTAATTTCCTGCTTTACATAATCTAGTAGTTGGTTGGTGCGCTGCGTGCGCCATGCAGATAGTGCTCTAAAGTAAAAGCGTGCTTTCAGAAAACTGAAAAGAACACGCTTTGGTTACTATTTTATTTGCAGCCAGCGCGAATCACCGGCTATCCAGTGCTGCCAGGCCGTCATCAATGCCTCTGGCCTTAGTCCATAAACCTGTGCTACCGCAGCATCAAAGTGTTTGCCCTGACCAAGCAGAGTAATCAAGCGATTAAGACCAGTGTCGCCCCGTGCAGCCAAAAAGCTAACCATACTTAAGGACTGACGATAGGCGAGAGCTTGGTTAGGCAAGTGATCAAATTGGCGTGTTAATTCTTGCAGCGAATACAGAGGGTTAGCCAGGGAACTGCCTGCTTCTAACCATTCATAGCCCAGCACTTGAAACTCCACATACTGAGCCAGACCTTCACTGAACCAACGTGGGTAGTTACCCTGCGCACTTTGATCTAAAAGAAAATGGGTATACTCGTGCACAAGCGGCCCCTGCCGCGCAAAAACTGCCTCTCGCAAGCTGGGCTGCTCCCACTCCCAAGCCTGAGGAGAAAGAATAATAATCGTCTCGGCTATATAAACGCCTAAGGCGCCTGTGTTTTCACCCCAGCCAAAAGCCTTTTGCAGCATAGCCTGATGCGGAGCGATGACTAGCCAAGGTTTATGCTCTTGCTCGTACGGTAGGAGCTGAGTGGCCTGCTCTACCGCCTGATCAGCCTGCTGACCCAACCAAGCTGCCAAAGCTTGGTCGCTTTCTGTAAAACGTAGTTGAAAATAATCTGTTTCTTGCTCCTGCCAGGCACGATAAGGCCAGCGGGTAGCCAGAGCAGCAAAATATCGCACTGTGCTTTGGGCTGCCGACGGCAAAGTAGGTAAGGTCAGCAGCAAAAGACAAAGGGCGACTATTGGTATGGTTTGTCGTGGTAATCTTTGTGTCTTCACTGGTCTGCCTCCCCCCTTGATGCCTGCTTAAATATTGTAACAGGTCTAGCAGCGATTTTCATTGGTAAAGCAAGCCAGTTTCTGCAAAAAGGTGGGCAAAAAAATAACGTGGCGCACCACGTTAGAAGAAAAATATATTTAAAGAGGGGGTCAAACCTTGTCTTTATTATAGCGAACGAATATTACAAGCATATTACAGTGATTTTATGATTTCGTGACACCAGGTAATTATTATCAAACATAAAACGAGCACTTCTCAATGAAGTGCTCGTGATAATTTAGAGATACGACAAGGGGTTGACATTAGAACCGTTTTTGATTACTTCGAAGTGTAAATGGGGACCGGTGGAATTACCGGTGCTGCCGGAACGGGCAATTTGCTGGCCTTTTTGTACATGCTGCCCCACACTGACTAATGTCGCTGAATTATGTGCGTACTTTGTAACATAACCGTTGCCATGATTGATCGTCACTAAAATACCATACGCACCTGACCAGCCTGACTGTGTAACTGTGCCGCTGTCAGCGGCTAAAATTGCTGTACCGGTAGGTGTACCAATATCCAAACCGCGGTGGAAACCTCTCCCGCGATAACCGTAGCGAGAAGTAATCGTGCCGCGTCCGGCCACTGGCCAGAGAAAAAGGCCTGTCCCACGGGCGCCGCTAACTGCAGACGGCACGGGAACAGCTTTCGTACCTTGGGCCACAATTTTTTCTGTGGGCTTTGACAATACTTTTTCACCAATTACTTCTTTTGCAATTTGCTTGCCATTTTCCAAGGTTACGCTGTAGGTTATTTCCTTTTTACCCTTTTTACCATTTTGGAGAACTTTACTGGTACCTTTGTACATGGAGTTGTCTTTTTCCGTCTTGGTCTCAAAGGCAATTGCTTCGGTTTCTACGACATCCTGAGTAACCTGTACACTAACTAGGGGCTCAGAAACAACTAAATTTAAGCTATCACCAGGCATTAGGCTGTCTGATTCAGCTAGCTGGGGATTAGCATGCCGAATATCTGTGACAGACAGTTCATTATGAGCGGCAATAGACCAAAGGGAATCACCACGGGAAACTAGATATGTTTGACGTTTATTTGTGCCATAGCAGAGAATTTCCACAGCTTTACTGACACTATAGATTTCATCGGGCTCTACTAGTGTTAATCTTGCTTCCACTTTATCGTTCAAAACTACGTTCTTGACGACTGCGTTTTTTTGCTCACAAACATATGTATCTTTTAATTGCTCGATGATCTGATTATATTCCGCAGTAGTGGCCACTGCCAGCGCAGGCTTATCGTTAATCATCAGCATATAAGCGTAAACAGCAAAATCCAGCTGCTCACGTAATTGTGTTTTAACTGCTTCCTCATCTTCAGAGATACCTTTTCGTTGTTCATGTACAACTTTAAGTTTTTGTTCAGTAACCAATTCCATCCCCAGCGCTTCACTTTGCTCTTGCTGCCAGGCTGCTGCAAACTCCGGAATAACAGTTTCTGAAGCCACATAACCAATTTCTTGATCGTCCAAATATACTACATAGGTAAAGGAATCGTAATAGGCAGAAACGCTGCCAGCTGTTACCAGTAAAGCAAAAACTAAAACTACCAAAGCACTATATTTTACTTGGCTGCTAGTCCTTTTTAAGCGTGTCAGGCAACTAGCTGCCATAGTTTTTAGTTGATGCCTCATCCCTGCCCAGGAGTTTTTACCCTGCTGGTAAGAGCTTTCATCTTTTTCTGAATCCGCCGTTATTTTATTTTCGTTAGCATCCGTTTGTTTGTTTTCCATAAAATCACCTCATATTTTATCTTTGTCGCCTCGCTGTCCGTCTTATGTTGTCTATTTTGTTACGCATAAAGTGACGCCTTTAAAAATTAACCTTTAGCTATATTCGGCAGGTTATTTTAATATTCCTGCTAAAAGTTAAGGAAATATTAACTTTTCTTAAAAAAGTTAAAAAAAAAGGAGACCTGTTAAGGTCTCTTAACTTTTTCATGGTGACCCCTGCGGGACTCGAACCCGCGTTACCGCCGTGAAAGGGCGGTGTCTTAACCGCTTGACCAAGGGGCCAATGAAAGCTGTTAGATGGTAGCGGCGAACGGAGTCGAACCGCTGACACTACGGGTATGAACCGTATGCTCTAGCCAACTGAGCTACGCCGCCAGGACTTTATTGTTGAAAATATGGTTGCGGGAGTTGGATTTGAACCAACGACCTCCGGATTATGAGCCCGACGAGCCACCAGACTGCTCCATCC
>DASRMS010000193.1:0-1577 GCA_035647835.1 Oscillospiraceae bacterium | reverse complement strand
ATATATAATGGTATTGTGGTAAAAACCCATCTGTAATAATAGGGAGACGATACGAATGAAAGGCAAGTATGATGTAATTATTGCCGGCTGCGGCGTTGCTGGCCTTTATGCTGCATTGCAGTTTGATAACAATACCAACATTCTATTGCTCTCAAAGCAGGAGAAAACCGTTTCAGGCAGCTCCCTTGCTCAAGGCGGTGTTGCCGCTGTTCTCGACCACGAAGACGACAGCTTCGATTTGCACATTGAGGACACTCTTATTGCAGGCAGATATAAAAACGAATATTCCGCAGTTGAAGTTCTCATAAGCGAAGGCCCACAGGATATCAAAAGAATTCTTGACATGGGTGTTGATTTTGATAGAGACAAAAATGGCAAGCTTTTAAAAACCCTTGAAGGCGGTCACTGTAGAAGAAGGATTGTTCACCACAAAGACCAAACAGGCAAAGAAATGGTTGACAAACTCCTTGCCGCTGTTAAACAACGACCTAATATTGATTTGCAAGAAAACGCAATGATTTGCAGCACCGCAAAACTATATAACGGGTTTAGACTGATAATTTTACAAAATAATGAATATTTAAACGTGTGCTCAAGCTACATGATAATCGCAACAGGTGGTATCGGCAGGGTTTATCAATTCACCACAAACCCCTCAATCGCTACGGGGGATGGGATAAGATTCGCCTATGAAATGGGCGCAAAAATAAAGAACCTAAGCTTTGTTCAGTTCCACCCGACTGCATTTAATTCACCAAACAGCAGAGAGCAGTTTTTAATCAGCGAGGCGGTGCGAGGCGAAGGGGCATATCTTCTCAATAACGACCTTGAACGCTTTATGCATAAATATGACGAAAGACTTGAGCTTGCCCCCCGTGATGTTGTCTCACGCTCCATAATTCTTGAATCACGCAGAACGGGCAGCAACAATTTTTATCTTGATATTCGCCATAGGGGCAAGGAGTTTGTTAATAAGCGTTTCCCGGCAATCAGTGACGCCTGCCGTCAAAGGGGCGTTAATATGGCCGAGGATTTAATCCCTGTATTCCCGTGCCAACATTACCTAATGGGCGGAATAGATGTGGATTTAAACAGCAGAACCACCGTGCCGCGACTGTATGCGGCAGGGGAATGTGCTCACACAGGCGTCCACGGTGGCAACCGGCTTGCAAGTAATTCACTGCTTGAAGCACTTGTTTTTGGCAGGCGGGCCGCACATGATATTATGCGTTCTCTCTGCTCAGGTTATCCTCCCGTGGAGGTTGCAGATTACGGAATTAACCCTAAAGGCGCACCTTTGCCAAAGGGTTTTCGCACACAGATAAGAGAAATTATGCAGCGTGCCTACTTTGTAATGCCCGACGAAAAGGCAATTCATGAAGGGCACCGTAGGCTTGAAGAAATACTTACAAGGCTTAAAAGCGGTCGTTTTGCACTGACTACCAACTTTTGCGAAGCATTAAGCCTTGCAACAGTTGCAACAATAATTCTTAGAGAGGTTGACGAATAATGCTAAACAATTTTTATATTGATGATTTGATAAAAATCGCAATCAAAGAGGATATAAACTATATAGA
>DASRMS010000192.1:0-1097 GCA_035647835.1 Oscillospiraceae bacterium | reverse complement strand
AAGTTAATCGACGGAGGTAAGTCGGATAACTTACGCGGTTTTAGCGGTCGCCAATTGGCCTGGCACCGGTTAGAGGATTTAAGAACCTTGATGTCGTTGCGCGGTGGTGTGGCCGAGGGTGACAGAATGCTGCACCTGCACTGGCAGACAAATTTTCTGCTGCTATCAGGTGCAACCAATAGTCGTCTGATGTATCACGAAGCAGCCACGTTAGCCCGAGCCATCGATGACGGCTGGGGTTACAACTGCAAGGAGCTAATGACGCTCTACAGTAAAGCTAAGCAGTTTGAGGCTGGTGAAAAGGTTAGCTTTGGCGGTAAAGAGTACCCAGCACTCTACACGCCCCGTAACGACACTCTAATCAACCTGTTTGAAATCACAGATGATGAGCAAAGAGAACTACGGACGATTATCAGTAAAGGTATGGCTGCAGAGCGCCACAGAGATCGCGATACAGAGCGTAGACGTGCAGCAGGTGCAGTGGATAGGGAAACGTACCTAAAGGCTGCTAGTAACAAGCAGGCGCAAGCACAAGAGCTTAGAGCGCAAGGTCTAAGTGTACGAGCGATTGCAGAGCAAATGGACATCAGTAAAACAGCGGTAGGCCGTTATATACAGCCTGGGAAAGTATAGTGTCCCAAGTCCCTGCGTATTACTAATGGCGAAGCCTACGGGCTCTTGTGGTTTTGCTCTTAGGCTTCTAAAAGATATTTATATCTGTTGTTAGTAGCTAAGGTGAGTGCTCACCATAGTAGAGGTCAGTTTAGAAGCTTATAGCAGGCTAACTGGTTGCTGGGGTTGCTTATTTCAATGTCGAAAAGGGTAGTGTCCCAAGTCCCTGCGTATTACTAATGGCGAAGCCTACGGGCTCTTGCGGTTCTGCTCTTAGGCTTCTAAAAAGATATTTATATCTGTTGTTAGTAATGAAAGGGAGTGGGTTTATAGCAGTTCATTACTAACACATACATAGCTTGCAGATAGAAAGCCGCTGGTAGCCCTCTAAACTGCTCTTTAGAGTCTTGCATGGGGTTGTCTAGGATTAGTGTTCAATCGGTCGCTGTGCAGCGTTCTACGTGGTCCAGCTTGCAGCACAGATG
>DASRMS010000191.1:0-1980 GCA_035647835.1 Oscillospiraceae bacterium | reverse complement strand
CCTCCCTCTATAACCTAAGGTTTTCTCTTGATAGCTTTGTATTTCTTAGTATTTCGCACTCTCCAAATCGTGCCACATGGATAACATGCTCATTTATGCATAAACCTGGATGGACAAGGGTGACCTAAACAAGCACCTGTTGTTTTAAGCTTATTTCGGCCGTTGGATATCCACTTGCTCTCCGGTGGCAAACCTCCCATGTCTCGCAGGGTCTGTGCCCTAAATTCCTTCGTTGTGCCTATCCATGAGGTGGATGTTAGTCATGCTTCTAAACTGGGTCTTTGCCCTTATGGATTTTATTCAACCTAACTAATCCCGGCTCGTTTTGTCAATGTGCGTCTTTTATCCGAAGCTATCTTTAAACGGTTCGTATTTAGGCTGCGTCCTGCATTAGTGGTCTTTTTATGTCACTCATCATCTTTTCCGGGTCATAGGCGATATCTTTAGTTAACAAGGCGAAAAATATCCGGATTAGCTTGCAACTTAACAGTACCAACGATTGCTTCTTTTTCAACGAATTTTGGTTCCTGGTTGTGTAGTAGCTGTGCAGTTCCTGAAATTCTTTATTGTTGGCTACCAGCGGCATGGCTACTTGGAACAGCAGTGATCTTAACCGGCGCCGCCCTCGCTTACTGATACTGCTCTTGCCTTTGTGCTTTCCTGAACTGTTTTCTTTTATGTTCAGGCCGGCCAGCTTCTGAATTTGCTTGGGGTGTTCAAAACGGCTAATATCACCTACTTCAGCAACGAAGCCTGCCCCAGTTACTAAACCCACACCTTTAATCTTCACAATCTCAGCCAGGCCGGGTATTTGCTTCACAAGCTGCTCCACCATATTCATGGTTTTTTCATAATGCTGCATTTGCAGTTTGTAGTTCTCCAGCATGTTGAGCAGGTCATTTTCCGCAGCCATAAGGCCTTCCCGTACACCCACAGATTGCTTAGCGGCCTCTATCAGGCGCATAGCGCGCTTTCTGCCTATTCCTCTCAGCTTGTCTTGCTTCCAACGCCCTACAATGCCTTCTACGCCTCTTTCCAGTATCCTCGTGGGGGTAGGAAAGTCCTGCAACACTATCAGGGCTGCCTTGCCTTCCCAGTTAGCAAATACCTGGTTGAACTCTGGAAAGTATATGCTGAGCCAACGCTTCATACGGTTACGGATTCTGTTTAGTTGTTTTACTATTTGCCACCTGGTTTCCATAGCTATTCTTAGCTCGCTGTAAATACCTTCCGGAATATACGGCTCCATGTACCGGCCATCTTTGACCAGCATAGCTATGGTTTTTGGATCCTTACGGTCGTTTTTGGTTGGATTGTTATCATCCAGTTCTTTGCTCCTTTTTACATGAAACGGATTCACCAGTACTAGCTTTAGATTGTGATCCTTGAGTTGCTGAGCAATATTAAACCAGTAATGACCTGTCGGTTCCATTCCTATCATAACTTTATTTTTGCATTGTTTTTGTTCAATCGAGCCAACCCAGGCTATGAATTGTCCAAAACCCTCAGCATCATTGCTGAATTTAAGCAGCTTGCCAACCTCTATACCCCGGTAGTCGAAAGCCCTGGCGTAGTGAGTTTCGCTGGCTATGTCCACACCAACAATTAGGGTCTTCTCTGTTACTTGCAAAATCTTTTTGTTCTGGGTATACTTCATCTTGAGTACCTCCTCTGTTATTTAAGGGTCGCTTCGCGAAGTCGACACCTCGTATGTTAACAGGAGGTACTCTTTTTTTCAAAGTTCATTTTTGTTTATTACAGGAATGCTTCCAATAGGGGGAAATTCCTACCATATATGCTTATTCCTTGCCCTGAGGTAATTTATAATCTTATACTATTTTCAAGTACACTATTTCTAACAATTGCCGTCGGACAATATTTGGCGGTTAAGGATTCAACAATTATTTTATCACCTTCATTTACACATGGACCGAGGGTTATTACAATGTCATTAAATGCTTCAGCCGCAACATCCAAATA
>DASRMS010000190.1:0-4854 GCA_035647835.1 Oscillospiraceae bacterium | reverse complement strand
GAACCACAGGGACCAAATAAAAATCTTGTTTACTTTTATTTAGTAGGGATGATTGTGGTAATGCTGCTTAACGCCTTTGTTTTTCCTGCCTTGTTAAAACCGAAGATTACAGAAGTAGATTATGGTACCTTCTTAAAGAAGGTAGAACAAGGGCAAGTGCAAACTGTAGAAATTAATGAAACTGAGACAGAAATTGCCTTTAAGACCAAAAACGATTCCGGTACAGAAGAGATTTTTGTTACAGGCTACATTGATAATCCAGAACTGGTTAATCAGTTAGCGAAAGCGAATGTCGAATTTTCCAAAGTAATTCCTAAGGAGAATTCGCCGCTTTTAAATATTATTCTTACCTGGATTTTCCCTGTGCTGCTTTTTTGGGGGCTGGGGCAGCTGCTGATGAATTCAATGCAGAAAAAAATGGGCGGCAATGCGATGTCTTTTGGTAAAAGTAATGCCAAAGTTTACGCGGAAGCACAGACCGGGATTACTTTTGCTGATGTGGCCGGTCAGGATGAAGCAAAAGAAGCATTAACGGAAATTGTAGATTTTCTGCATAATCCCACCAAGTATAAAGCCATTGGTGCGATTATGCCCAAAGGCGCTTTACTTGTCGGACCTCCTGGCACCGGTAAAACACTGCTGGCCAGAGCGGTAGCGGGAGAATCAAAAGTCCCGTTTTTCTCCATCTCAGGCTCTGAATTTGTGGAAATGTTTGTCGGCATGGGTGCAGCCAGGGTGCGAGATTTATTTAAGCAGGCTCAAGAGAAAGCTCCCTGTATAGTATTTATTGATGAGATCGATACCATCGGTAAAAAGCGAGATAACGGCGGCTTCAGTGGTAATGATGAAAGGGAGCAGACCTTGAATCAGTTACTAACGGAAATGGATGGTTTTAGTGGTGAAAAAGGTGTGGTCATTCTGGCCGCTACCAACCGCCCCGATTCTTTAGATAAGGCGTTATTACGCCCGGGCCGTTTTGACCGTCGTATCCCTGTGGAGCTGCCTGATCTCAAGGGACGGGAAGCTATTCTAGAGGTGCATGCCAAAGAAGTAAAGATGGTCAGGGAAATTGATTTTAACGCCATTGCCAGAGCGACTCCCGGGGCGTCGGGGGCAGATCTTGCCAATATTATTAATGAAGCTGCCCTGCGGGCAGTAAAATGTGGACGTCAGCAGGTTAACCAAAGCGATTTAGAGGAAGCAGTAGAGGTAGTTATTGCCGGTTACCAGCGCAAAGGAGCTGTTATTTCGCCTAAAGAAAAGCAGATCATCGCTTATCATGAAATCGGTCACGCCATTGTTGCTGCCAAACAAACTGAATCAGCACCTGTGCATAAGATTACTATCATTCCCCGCACTTCAGGAGCACTTGGCTATACGATGCAACTGGCCGAAAATGAGAATGTTCTGCTCACTAAAGACGAAGCCTTTAACAGGATTGCTACCTATACCGGTGGGCGCGCTGCCGAAGAACTTGTCTTTAGCACCTCTACTTCCGGTGCGGCTAATGATATCGAGCAGGCTACTAAAATGGCTCGTGCCATGGTCACGCGTTTAGGGATGAGCCAAAACTTTGATATGATGGCTTTGGAAACAGAAGCAAATAGATATTTGGGCGGCGATACAACTCTTGCCTGTTCAGCGGAGACGGCGGCCCAAGTAGATGCAGAAGTATTGGCGATTATTAAGAAGGCACATGAAAAAGCAATTTCTATTCTAAAAGAGAGTATGGATAAATTGCATGAGCTAGCGGCGTTTCTAGTAGAAAAAGAAACAATCACCGGCGATGAATTTATGAGCCTTTTAACAAGTTAAGGGAGAGGAAGAGAGCGGGGTGGTAGCTACCCCGCTTTTTGTTGTATTGTGAAGCTGAACTGAAACGCTGTGCATAGATCGTGCTTGCCAAGCAAGTCAAAAACGAAGATAATGTAACTAAGCAGTTAAGCACATGCTTAACAAGGCTCAGTACTAATTGTAAATTAGGGGTGATAAATTGAAAGCAATACCTGTGCCTCTGGCAAACATCTTAAAATTACTTGCTGTCATTGCCGGAACTTGCGGCGGGTTGTATTTGGCCGTGGTGTTTTTTAGCTATGTTGCACCTTTTGTAATTGCATTTTTACTAGCCCTGGGCATTAATCCGTTGGTGTGCTGGCTTGCTAAAAAACGGAAGTTCACTATTCCCCGCTCGCTAGCAGCGCTAATTACTACCACAATTACGCTGCTGGTTATCTTCTGGCTGCTGCTTTATCTGGGCTCGTTGCTAATTAAGCAAGCAACAGAAATTATTAAACTACTGCCCCATCTGGCACCAAACTTACAGCACAACTTAAGTGTTTTTGTGGGCGGCCTTGGTGAACAAATGAGTATTTTACCCGACTATGTTTTGCAGGGCATACAAAATTTCATTGTTAATCTAGGTACGACTATTTCTTCATACACAGCAGGGGCGGCGTTTTTTGTGTTCGACACAGCGAAACTATTACCTTTCCTTTTCCTGTTTGTACTGTTAACAGTGTTAGCAACATACTTTTTTACTAAAGATTATCCTACCATACGTGCTGGCGTCATTAACAACGTTCCCCATACTTGGCTAAAACAATATCGCATTATTAAAGCAGACATGCTTGCCGCTTTACTTGGTTACCTTAAAGCCACAGTGATTCTCAGTTTCGTGACTTTTATCCTCTTGCTAGTGGGCTTGCTCCTGCTAAAAGTTAAATATGCTTTTATTCTTGCTCTCATTATTTCCTTATTTGATGCGCTGCCGGCGATCGGTGCTGGTCTGTTTTTTATCCCCTGGTCACTATATCTTCTCATTATTAGTGAACAACAATTAGCCATTGAATTATTTATCTTGTACGTTATTGTGCTGGGTGTCAGGCAGCTAATCAGCCCTAAAATCTTGGGCGATCAATTTGGCATCCATCCACTTTCCACGATGATTGCCATGTATGTAGGTCTTAAACTAATTGGTGCCGTCGGTCTGCTCATTGGTCCCGTCATCTTTTTAATTGTCAAAAGTGTAGTTGGCTACTACACACAAGGTAAAAGTTTTAAGGAACTTATTTTTGACTAAAAAGAACCCCAGAGAGCGCTCTCTCTGGGGTTCTTTGCGTAAAGTCTTATGAATTAATCAGCGTGATATTTTCTATGTCATTGGCCACAATTTCACAGGCATTGCAGCAATTCTCCAGGCTAACCAAGATTTCTTTCCAGACCACTAAGGCAAAGGGATCCTTATTAAATTGCAGCAGTTTCTGGATGCTTTGCCTATATAAGACGTCCCCTACTTCTTCTAGACGGTTAACCTCGACTATTTCATCATGCAGCGTTTGCGATTTTTTATAGTTTTCAAATTCTTTTAAAGCGGCGATCATCGAGTTACAACAGTCCTTAATTACTTCGGTAAATTCATTAATTTTAGTTGGTATGGTTTGCACATTAAAAATACTGATGTTAATTAAGACATTTTCGATGGCATCTGTGACATCATCAATTTCCTCAGCTAGTCGGATAATATCCTCTCTTTCAATGGGGGGAAGAAATTCTTTTGCTAATCGATTAAGTAATTCGTGTCTGCCCACGTCAGCTGTATGTTCTACTTCATGTATTTTAGCTAACTGCTGTTTTAATTTAGCGACAGTAAACTCCTGCAGCGTATCGTTTAAAATTTCTGCTGCCTCTAATGAGAAGTGAGCCAACTGAACAAAACCAGCAAAGTATGAAAAGTTTTTAGTGTCACTTTTAAGTACCATTTTTCCCCTTCTTTCGTTCCTGCAGAATTAAAATATTTTTAAAAACAAGTGAGCCATGAGATAGCCAACGAGACCACAGCCTGGAAAGGTTAATATCCAGGCAGCAACCATTTCTTTAACGATACTCCAGTTGACACAAGATAGTCTCTTGGCGGCGCCGACCCCCATGATGGCTGTTGTTTTGGTATGAGTTGTACTAACAGGTAGTCCTAAGATAGAGGAGATTAACAAACTAATGGCGCCTGTTAAGTCTGCGGCAAAGCCCTGGTAGGTTTCTAATTTCACCATATTCATGCCTACAGTTTTAATAATACGGTAACCGCCAATCGATGTTCCTAAGGCCATTAAGAAAGAGCAAAGCACCATTAACCACAAAGGGATGGTAAAACTGGTGACGGTCCCCTGCCCAGAGGCAAGAAAAATACCGAGCATAAAAACTCCCATGAATTTTTGCCCATCTTGCGCCCCGTGCATAAAAGCCATGGCTGCTCCCGCCGCAACCTGTGCATTGACAAAAAAGGCTCTTGTTTGACGTTTGTCAGTGGATTTAAAGATTGCTTCGATTAACTTTACGACTAAGTAGCCCAGACAAAAACCCAGAATTGTGGAAATAAACAAACCATAAATAACTTTAATCCATTCTGCACCATTAATGCCGGAAAATCCACCTTGCAGAGCGATGGCTGCACCGGAAATACCTGCGATTAAAGCGTGGCTTTCACTGGTGGGTATGCCAAAGGCCCAGGCGGCTGTTGCCCAGAGAACGATGGCAAACAGCGCCGCAGAAAGCGCCACTAGTGAGTTATGACTATTACCGCCAAAGTCTACCATATTATAGATGGTGTGGGCTACAGTGGCATTAACCAGAGTCATGACCAAAACACCAAAGAAGTTAAAGATAGCAGCCATCAAGATAGCTTTTTGCGGACCGATAGCACGTGTGGAAATGCAGGTAGCAATGGCATTTGGTGCATCTGTCCAGCCATTTACCAAGATAACTGCTGCTGTCAGGGTGGCGATAACCAATAAAGCCGGATTAGAGACCAATTGCTGCAGAAAATCTCCCAGTGGAATAGTCATATTTTCCTCCAAGTTT
>DASRMS010000189.1:0-1171 GCA_035647835.1 Oscillospiraceae bacterium | reverse complement strand
TAACGGCAATGCGGTCTGTAATTTCAGTTTAGCTACCACCGAAAAATGGAAAGACAAAACAACTGGCCAGCCAGTCGAGAAAACAGAGTGGCATCGTGTTTCAATTTTCGGGAAACTAGCAGAGATTGCAGGTCAGTATTTACGCAAAGGATCAAAGATTTATATCGAGGGTCGAAACCAAACCCGCGAATGGGAAAAGGACGGAGTGAAGCGCTACACTACTGAGGTTATCGTAGATATGCGCGGCGCTATGCAAATGCTAGGTGGCAAGCAAGATGGCCAGCAACAAAGCCAAGCTCCGGCACAGCAACAGCAATATCAGCCGCCAGCGCAACAGCAGCAGTTGGTCAGGCCGCCAAACGATAGTCACTCCGCAACCAATCCGTCACCGATTGATAACTTCGATGACGATATTCCTTTCTGATCTAGCACAACACAGCCCCGTTATGCGGGGTTTTTTTATGGATGACAGATATGCAGTGGGCAAAAACAGGCTTCAACACATGGCGGCGAGGTGAGTTCACTGTGTACCTGTCACAGCTCCCTCATGATGTTTATTTTGTGACGTATAAAGGTGTTATGCATAAGTTTCTATCGCGTGAAGATGTTGTCGAGTTCATAGACAAAACCTAACAACACCAGTCAGCCGTGACGGTGTTTTCGTCACTGATCCGCTGGATAGCATGGACAAGATAAATAAGGCGTTAAAAAGCGAGCCGCCGCGCAATAAAGGCGCAAAACAAAATAAATAAAAATAAACGGAAAAGGTGTTGCTATGTGTATGTGTATGCGTATAATAGGACACATAAACAGCAAAACGAAACACTAACGAAAGGAAGTCACCATGAAAAACGTAACCCTGACCCAGATTCGCAAATCAGTAGAAGCGGCCGGCGGTACTTATAAAAAGTGCGGTTTTACTCTAAACGGTAACAATGCATACGAAGTAAACAGTAAGGTTTACACCAAGGCGCAGTTGGTTGATGCGTACCACGCTGGTGATCTTTGGCAGCGGCGCAAACCTGAATGCGAGGAGAGCCAGATGACGCCAAATCTTGAAAAACACACAGAGCGCGTGGCCTTACTGGTCACGCCATCTCAAAAGAAATTCCTGCAGGATAATGTAGGAGATAGAGGTATAAACACGTTTTTAAGGTGGCTGCTAGACAAC
>DASRMS010000188.1:0-39146 GCA_035647835.1 Oscillospiraceae bacterium | reverse complement strand
ACTCAAAATTAGCATTTTCATTAATACCCAAAGGGACAATATTGGTCATGGCTGTGGGGCGCCCAGCGATCACTCGGGCACTTTGCGCCATATCTCCCTCTTGCTTACTAAATGATCTGGCAAAAAACAATTGTACAGGTGCGGTCGCTGTGACGGTCACTTCTTTCCCACTGCCAGCTACATTGACAATCACGTCTTCAGCCTTGATACCATTTTGCGCGGCTATGGCCAGTGCCGTTTCCTGCACTTGCGCTGCCCCATCCTTAAATTTAGTTGCTCCAGCCAGGGCAGCAGCATCAGCTGCCACCGCCAGACGGGACTGGGTAACAAAATTAACGCCAATGTCTGCTACTAAAGCGGTGCACGCCATCAACAGCGTCATCGCCCCAGCCAAGATCACGATGGCGGTACCACGTTCATTCTGCAAATATCTTTTAAAACTATTAAAGCGCATGCCTCTCACCTCATTCCACACGCATGGTGATGGCGCTTTTGACAAGCCAAGGATTACTAACCACTCTGCCAGCTAAGGGCGTGATTAACTGCACCGGGTAGCTCACTTGGATTTGTAAGTCCTCACCTGTGTGGCGTGCTCCTGCTGGAGTGATGGTAATGGTTAAGTCTGTCGGATTCAGGGGGGTAACTACGCTGGCAATACGGTCAGCTATTTCCACATCATTTGCTCCCACTGCCCCATAGCGAGCCCCATGGCGGGCAGCCTGCGTCACTACCAGATATGCATTACAGACACGGCCGACTTCCACCATCCCCAAGAGCAGCAGCAAAATGATGGGCAGCACAATGGCTGATTCCACAATGGCCTGTCCTTTTTGATTTTTAAACCATTTTCCCATCATCTTTCACCCACTTCTTTAGTCTCCAAAGCAGAATTTAGCCCTGCCCTCGTTGGGCAGGGCTAAATCCTCTAGTATTAGTTCAATTTTTACGACTCTGGAACGGTTGGTAACTCTTCATTAACCTCTTTAAATACTTGTGTTATTTTGGGACCTAGCACCTTTAATGCAGCAATAGCAGCAATAGAAACAAGAGCTAAAATCAGCGCGTATTCGGTCATTCCTTGTCCAGATTCTTCACTGATAAATCTTTTTACCATTTCTTTCATTATCTTCTTACCTCCTAAATATATATATAATTATTTCTCCGAAAGCTTTCTGCTGTCACCAGTTTAACATTACTTCCACAAGTTGCCATCAAGCCAAAGTCTTAATTATGACAGGACTATAGTCCTATTTTCTCTAATAGCTGACAAGATTGGGGGTGGATTAACTACACTTTAACTTACCCAAACAAAAAGAACCCCCCGCGAGGTTCTAGGTTAAAGTTTGACGATGCGGTTTTTTACGGCATAAAGGGCAGCTTGAGTGCGGTCTGCCACATTGATTTTCCGGAAGATATTAGTGATATGGTTTTTTACAGTTTTTTGACTAATATAGAGTTCTGAACTGATCTCTTTATTATTCCTGCCCCGAGCAATGAGCGTAAGCACTTCTGCTTCCCGTGAGGTTAAAGGTTCGTCCAGACTGTTTTGGCGAGTTTGTCGCTGAAACTCCGTAAACATTTTCGCGGTAATCGTGGCATCAAAGACCGTTTCACCGCTGGCCACGGCCCGAATCGTATTGATCAGGGAGTCGGCTTCAATATCTTTGAGGACATAAGCAGAGACGCCAGCTTTAATTAACTCAAAAATATATTCATCGTCATCGTGGATGGTGAGAGCAATGACATTTGTAGCGGCGCAATCATGTTTAATTTGTTTGGTGGCTTCAATGCCATTCATCTGCGGCATATTTATATCCATTAAAACAACTTCTGGCTGGCATTGACGGGCGATCGTACAGGCCACTTCGCCGTTGGCAGCCTCCCCCACGACGGTAAACTCTTCATGGAACTCTAAAATGCGCTTTAACCCATCACGAATAAGAGGGTGGTCATCAGCAATTAAAATTGTTGTTTTCTGCATCTGCTTCACCTCTTGATGGGAATTATAATCTGAATCTCGGTACCACTGCCTGGAGCAGATGTAATTTCCATCTCGCCCCTTAATAGTTCCACTCGCTCCCGCATCCCTATGAGGCCAAAGCTTTCCGTATTGGTAGTGGTAAAAAGTTGGGTGTCAAAACCACGTCCATCATCAATAACTGAAATGTTTAGACGATTTGGCAATATTTCCAGCTTTATAATACAGCGCTGCGCTTGCGCATGCTTGTTGATATTGTTAAGTGCTTCCTGTACAATGCGAAAAATAGCAACTTCCAGGGTTTTAGGCAAACGACTTTCTTCGCCGCCCAAAACCACCAAATCAATTGTTAGTTTGGCATGTTTTTGCAGCTCGCTAATAAAGCGACGTAAGGTGGGCACGATGCCTAAATCATCTAAAACCATAGGGCGGAGATTAAAGATAATTTTACGTACTTCTTGCAAGCTTTCTTTGACCATGGCTTTTAAATCATGCAGCTCTTCCTTGACCTTTTCTGGCTCCAGCACCATTAACTTCTCGCAAATTTCCGCTCGCAGCACAACATTAGCCATGGATTGGGCGGGGCCATCGTGAATTTCTCTTGCGACACGCAAGCGTTCCTCTTCCTGAGCTTTAATGATGCGTACGCTTAATTGCTGTCGCAATTGTAATTCGTCTAATTTAGCATTAGTGTTCTGTATCTCACCGCCCAGTAATTGCAGGGCCAAGTCTGTCTGGCCTTCCAGCTTTTCCGCCTTATTTAGCTTCTCATTCAGCTCCAGTAAATTTGCCTCCAGCTCCTTTTGCTGCTGCTGATTGCTAACCTCACCTTCATGCATCTTGATTAACTGATTTTGCAGGTGTTGAGCCTCTTCATACGCTATTTGTATTTCTTGGTCAGTAAACTTGGTAAAATTACCGTTGACCGCCAGCACATGTTTGCGTGCTAATTTATAGTCTTGTTCCAGACGATCTGCTTGGGTAATTACTTTCAGTATATCTGCTTTTAACTCTACCAGCTCAGCCATCATCACACATTTCTCAGCACGCGCCTGCTTTACTAAGGTTATAATCTGTTTTCTGCCCTCAACTACGGCTGCGAGCAGCTTAGTAGAGACTTGTTCGAGCTGGTTATAATCTTGCAAAGCTACCCACCACCCTGATTGTTTAATACTGGCTAAACTATGACACTTCGCTTCGCAATTAGGTCAAGCAAGGTGTACTGGCAGACACAGACTTTATCTGATGCTGCCTTTCTTAAGTATTTCGACTAATTCCATTACTTTCCTTCTCACTTGTGATCTAATCGACAGAAATATGTTATTGCTGTGCAGCTCCTTACCTATAACGTAGAAATGTGGGGATATTTTCGTTGCTTCTACTTCAGACTAAAACTGTAATTTGCTGCAGTGGTTTCCCAAATCATGGTTAGGGGCGCTTACCCGGTGAAATATAGTAATTACAGAATCTTGCCATTTATCGAAAATTTTACTATGTTGTTAGCTTCACCATTATTGCATTGAAAGTTGAGCTGAATACTGGTACAATCAAAGATGAGCAATTTGTTATTTTTTTCACTATTAAGCCACGTCAGAAGGTGAGTGATCTGATGAGCGATTTAAGTATTCTTTTTAATCCAAGTTCTATTGCTGTAGTTGGTGCTTCCAAGAAAGAAGGGAAAATCGGTAATTCCATCCTGGCAAATTTACAGGAAAGCGGCTATACCGGTCATGTTTACCCCATTAATCCTAAAGAAACAGAGATTTTTGGCAACAAATGTTACCCTTCAATTAAAAAAGTGCCGGATTCTGTTGATGTTGCTGTTATTGCTGTCCCCGCCGAACGATCAATTAACGTGGTGCAAGAATGCGGTGAAGCAGGTGTAAAGTTTTTAGTTGTTGTGACGGCAGGTTTTAAGGAAACTGGTGAGGAAGGTTTAAAACGGGAGCATGAGCTTGTAAAGATTTGCAAAAAGTATAAGATGCGTCTAGTTGGTCCCAATGTAGTGGGAATCATGGACAATCATACCCCCTTTAATGCCTCTTTTACTCCCGGTTCTCCACCACAAGGGAAAATTGCTTTTATCTCCCAAAGTGGTGCCATGCTGCTGGCTATTTTAGACTGGAGCCGCAGCGTAGGCTTAGGTTTTTCCCGCTTTATCTCTATGGGCAACAAAGCTGATCTAAATGAAGTAGACTTCATCTGGTCTGCTTGTGAAGACCCGCAAACAAGTGTTATCCTCTGCTATTTAGAGGATGTCTCTGATGGGCAGCGTTTTCTGGAAGTCGTACGTGAAGCAAGTAAACGTAAACCCATTATCATTTTAAAAGCAGGCACTTCCTCTGCTGGTGCCCGCGCGGCTTCCTCTCATACCGGTGCTCTGGCTGGCAGTAATATTGCCTACGATACTGCTTTCCGCCAGTGCGGTGTGCTGCGGGCTGATAACATGGCAGACTTATTTGATTTGGCCATTGCTTTTGTCAATCAGCCTGTGCCGGCAGGTAAGCAAATTGCCATTGTTACCAATTCCGGTGGACCTGGTATTATTGCAACTGATAGCGTGGAACGCAATAAACTGGAGATGGCTCGTTTCAGTAAAGAAACCACTGCTAAAATGCGGGAACTACTGCCAGCAGAAGCTAGCATTTATAACCCAGTGGATGTGCTGGGTGATGCAAACGCTGACCGTTACCGTGTAGCACTGGAAGCGGTGTTGGATGATGAGAGCACACAAAGTGCTTTAGTCTTACTTTCACCTGCCGATGTTACCGAACCGCTGAAAACAGCTGAATTAATGGTAGAAATGAGGCAAAAATATCCTCAGAAGCCGCTATTTGCAGCCTTTATGGGGGGCGAAGGACTTGCCGAAGGCAGCCGCTTCCTAACCCACTCTGGCATACCCAGCTATACATTCCCAGAACCGGCACTGAAAGCTATTTCTGGTATGGTGGGCTACGCTAACATGCGTCAAGTAATTGAATCTGCCAAACCTCTTTACAATTTCACAGATATTGACCACCAAGCTGTGAAGGCCACCTTGTACGATGTGCTGCGTGACCACCGCCTAGTCTTATTGGGTAACGAGGCAACACAAGTGGCACAAGCGTACGGTATCTCGGTTGCTCCTGTTTATCTCGTAAACAGTCCTGATGAAGCTATAGAGAAAGCCGAAAGCATGGGTTATCCGGTAGTACTAAAAATCGCCTCCCCCAAAATTATACATAAAAGCGATGTGGGTGGCGTAAAAGTAGGATTAGAATCAGCACAGGAAGTCAAGGATGCCTATGTAGCCATCATGGAGAGTGTTAGTCGTTTAATGCCAGGTACACCTATTTATGGCATTGAAATTCAAAAAATGATGCCCCCTGGCAATGAATTAATTGTGGGCATGAGCCGCGATTTACAGTTTGGTCCTTTAATTGCCTTTGGTTTGGGCGGTATTTACGTTAACCTTCTCAAAGATGTTTCCTTTAGATTAGCCCAAAGTCTAACCCTGCACGATATTGAGGAAATGATTACGGAAACCAAAGCTTATACTTTGTTACGGGGTTACCGTGGCAGCACCCCCTCTGACATCGAGTCACTGGTACAAACTATTGCTCGCATCGCAAAACTTTCTTTGGATTTCCCTGAAATAACGGAAATTGATTTAAATCCGGTAATTGCATATCCTGACAGTGCCGTAGCACTGGATGTGAAAATTACTGTTTCGTATGGCGACAATCTGGAGTAGAAAGGGTGAAGTAAATGAAAAGTCTATTTATTAGCGGTATGGCCGGCAGTGGTAAAACTGCAATTGCTTTAGGCTTGGCGCTTAAATTGCGTGAGGAAGGAATTAAAGTAGGTTACTTTAAGCCACTTGATCCAACCAGGGGGTCGCAGAATAAAAGCGATGACGATGTCCGTTTACTAAAACAGGTTTTAAATCTGCCCCATGATGAATCTGTACTCTCTCCTGTCCACACGGGCCCCTTCCAATTGTCGTGGGGTTCGAATCTGGAGACCTCCACTTACCGGAAAAAAATCATGGAGGCCTATGAACAGGTATCAGTTGGTGTAGATACAGTGATTGTTGATGGTTCGCTCTCTCCCTATACGGCAGCTAGTGTAGGTTTAGATGCAATCAGCTTAGCTAAAATGCTCAGCAGCGCCATGGTTTATGTTGTGCGCTTAACAGATGATTATAGCTTTGATAAAACTGTTTTCCATAATGAACATTTTCGTCTTGCCGGACTGCCAATGTTAGGCAATATCTTTAACAATGTTAGCCGCACCCTTTTAGATAAAACTAAAGGTGTCTATACGCCGATTCTAGAAAAGTTAGGCTACCCTGTCTTCGGCGTTATTCCCCAAAAAGCTGAGATTGCTGCGCCAACGGTACGTGAGTACTATGATAGTTTAGGCGGAGAACTGCTGGCTGGTGATGAGAGCAAAATGATGCGCCTAGTAGAAGAAGTAGTAATCGGCTCCATGACCATAGAGGGTGCCTTAAGTTATCTGCGGCGTGCGCCGAACAAAGCAGTAATTACCGGCGGAGATCGTTCCGATATCGCCATCACCGCTTTGGAAACCAGCACTTCTGTCTTAATCCTTACAGGCGGGCTCTATCCCGATGTTAGTGTTATTTCCAAAGCCACTGAGAAAAAAGTACCTGTCATTCTGGTTCATTATGACACCTACACGGCGATCGAGCGCTTGCATGAAGTATCACGACGCATTCATCCCAGCGATACGCATGCAGTACAAATTGCCCAAGACAACATCAGCGAATACTGTAACTGGAAGTCCATCTTGGAGTATGTTAAAAGTTAAATAAATATAAGCCAAAGGACGGAGTCAGCATCTGACTCCGTCCTTTTTGTGCCTTGGCCAGTAAATTATCTTTTTATGCTATTTCCGCAAGCCAGCTGCGTAAAAGAGCTATTTCTTCACCATATTCTTTGTAATCATCAACAGGGGTCTCTAAAACTATGGGTAATTTTTTAATCACAGGGTGAGTAACAAAATTGATAATGCCCTCCCTGCCTAAATAACCTTCACCAAGGCGCGCATGGCGATCTTTATTGGTACCAGGTTCAAATTTAGAATCGTTTAAATGTACCGCTTTAACTCTGCTGATCCCTACTGTATTTTCTAAATCAGTAACTAAACGCTTTACTTCCTCTTTTTGCCGGAAATCATAGCCGGCACCTGTTAGATGGCAGCTATCAAGACAAATACCCAGTCGCTCCGGAAAGTTCAGCTTCTCCATAATCTCAGCAATTTCTGCTAAGGTGCCAATTTCCGATCCCTGTCCCGCCATCGTTTCTAAAAGTAACATCGTCTGGCCATGATGAGGTAAAAAGGCTTCTGCCAAACAGGCAACAATGCGTTCGGTACCCTTTTCGGGACCAGCTCCTGTATGTGAACCAGGATGAATCACTAAATATTCTACTCCTGCGGCTTCCATACGTTGTAAATCCTCTGTAATCACCATTTTGGCAAAGTTATACGGACGATCTTCTTTAGCCGCCATGTTTACTGTATATGGCAGGTGACCAACAATCTGAAAAATATCATATGTTCGGCGTAACTCTTTCCAGGCAGTAATTTCTTGTTCTGAGATGGTCCGAGCTTTACCCCCCCGCGGGTTGCGCGTAAAAAATTGAAAAGTGTTAGCACCTATTTCCAGGGCAGTATGGGCTGTTTTATCAAAACCTTTAGCAATAGATAGATGTGCACCGAGACGCATATGTACCTCCTACGTAATAATGCTTTTCTTCATTTATATCATATCAAACGTAAAAGAGTAAATACAAGTACGAGCGCAGCGGCGAGAAACGGCAATCAAAAAAGCTCCTGCAGGAGCTTTTAGTACTTTTATTTATTTTTTCCTTCTTTGCGTAGACGGCGTGACATTACGCCACCTACTTTGCCTGTTTCTCGAGCGGTTAGGTTTTCCCACCCAACTTCTTTTACTTTATCACTCAAACCTAATTCTTCAGCAATTTCCATTTTCATTTTTTCCATCTCTAGTTCACGCAGCGTCATTTTTTCCGGTTTTTTCTTATACTTTGGCATGGGAATCCTCCTTTATTCTCTTCTAGTATGTACTGCTAAAGTGAAGTTATGCTACTTAAGCTGTCGCCATGAGGCTTTATGCCGGTACCATGATTCGGGCAGCAAAAAGGATAATACAGTATAGATTTCTAAACGTCCAATGAGCATTAACAATGTTAAACATATTTTAGCACCAGCAGTTAATTTAGCATAGGTATGCATGGGGCCGACTGCGGCCAGGCCGGGACCTATATTGCCTAGTGCAGACGCTGCTGCTGATAGAGATGTGGTAAAATCACAACCTAAAGATGTCAGGTAAAGAACAGCAGAGGAAAAAATGAGTAGATATAAGCAGACAAAAGCAATAATCCTATTGATCAACTGTTGAGAGATAACTTGGTCTCCGATCCGCAGCGGGGCTACCTCCCAAGGTCGAATGGCCTTTCGTAATTCACGCAGCAAATATTTACCCAAAACTAAAATTCTAATCTGCTTCAGTCCACCACCGGTAGAACCACCGCAGCCACCAACAAACATTAACAGTAAGAGGAGCATCCGAGAAAATTCCGGCCACAGATCGAAATCTACATTGGCAAATCCAGTAGTGGTAACCACTGAACTAACTTGGAACAAGGCGTGACGCAGAGCAGCTAGTGGAGCATGTGGTAAAGGCAGCAGGGAAATAAACAACAACAGCGTGGCCACAATTACCACAATTAAATAAAAACGTAATTCTTCATCTTTGAGCACTTGTCGGATGTTTCCCAGCAACAAATGATAATAAAGGGCGAAATTTACACCTGCTAGCAGCATAAACACGATGATTACCCATTCAGCGGCAGGGTTGTCAAAGCTAGCCACACCGGCATTTTTAGTGGAAAAGCCGCCAGTAGCCATGGTCGCAAAGGCATGTGTAAGCGCTTCAAAAAAAGTAAAACCAACTGAATTTAAGATGATAGTTTGTGCTGCTGTTAAAGCGATATAAATTAACCATAAAATCTTGGCTGAATTAGCAACGCGGGGTGTTACAGTTTGGGTCATCGGTCCTGGTGTCTCTGCCTGCAGCAATAAGCCGGCACTGACTCCTAAACGTGGAAACACAGCTACAAATAACACAATAATCCCCATGCCACCCAGCCAATGTGTCATAGCCCGCCATAAGAGGATAGCTTGATCTACACTCTCTACAGAAATAATAACCGTAGCACCGGTAGTTGAAAAACCAGACATAGCCTCAAAATATGCATCAATTAGAGTTGGCACACAACCAGAAAAATAATAAGGCAAAGCACTAAAGAGAGAAGCAAACAACCAGGTTAAAGTTACAAAAGCAAAAGCATCCTGCAGTCGTAGTTCAGTAGGCGGTCGTCCCAGTCGCAGAAACAGCCAGGCGACAGTAATCGTCAAAATAATTGTGATACTAAAGTCCAAACGTGTTGCACTTGCCTGCCACATTGCCCAGAGTAGTGGAACAAGCATCGCAAAAGCTAGATACAGCAAAACAGAACCCAGCAGAAAAAAAATACCGCGCCACCTCATGACTGGCTCAACCTGGGCGACGTTTTCTTTTTCACAATAACATTTTCCACAGTAAGCAAAGCACTACTAGTTGTACTCAATCCTTGGGGCATCAGTAATATTAAATGATCATTGGCTTGTACCCGCTCAGCAGTATGCGGTGAAATAAGCTGTCCCTGGCGTACCATGGCACCCCAGATCAAACCATCAGCTAAACGATCTTCACCAAAACGTTTATGTACTAAGGGCATTCCCTCCTGCACCACAACCTCTATGGCTTGCACCGGTCCGTCACCGATAATGGCAAAATTATGCCAATTATCCCGTTGTAGTAAGCTTAATACTTTTTCAGCCACCAGCGTTTTAGGAGAAATAATATTATTAATACCCGCCGTCTTTAGCGCTACCTGAGCGGACTGGTTGCGCGCCACCACGATCATGCCGCGCACGCCCAAATTTTTGGCGAGCAGGGCTGACAAAATATTCACCAGGTCATTATCACTGGCGGCAACAAACCAATCTGTTTTGGCGTTAACAATCGCAGCTAAGAAAGTATGCTCTGTTATTGCTCCTTGATAAATTCGTGAACGGGGCAGACCATCTGCCAGTTCCTCACACCGTACCAGATCAGCTTCCAGGAG
Organism: Oscillospiraceae bacterium; assembly: GCA_035647835.1. Classification (GTDB taxonomy): domain Bacteria; phylum Bacillota; class Dethiobacteria; order Dethiobacterales; family Dethiobacteraceae; genus UBA9865. The sequence goes on along the minus strand of DASRMS010000188.1, from coordinate 28,970 downwards.
AACATTTTCCATATGCTGCAAAGAACTGCCCATTAAAGAAGCGATTTGCTGCCCTAACCATGATCCATCACCAATCAATACTCTTTGCGGCGGCGAAATTTGCTCACTTGAGGGCAGCCAATGGCTTTTGCGTAAAGCATCACCGATCACATAAATCTGATCACCTGCAGACAAAGTAAAATTTTTCGCACGCGCACTCGTTTCACCCTGTCGGGTAACAGCACAGATCACTGCCTGCCCCGGCAATTCCAACTGCTGTAGTTGCTGCCCTACAAAATGAGAATTCTGTGTCAGCTCTAAGGCCAATAAAGCCACGCGGCCATTAGCGAAACTTAAATTGACAACAAAACTAGGATTAATAAGCTGCTTAACAACTGCATGTGCGGCCAATAAAACTGGGTGTAATAGTACATCTAGCGACTTCAGTTCAGTGTTTAAAAGATGCTGACCCTCCCAGTAATCTGGATTCTTCAGGCAAGCCGCTACTTTAATACAGCCTAGTCTTTTTGCTGTCAAACAGGCGAGCAGATTTATTTCATCCACACCAGTGGCCGCTACAAATAAGTCGGCACCACCAGTCCCGGCAGCCAATAAAGTCTGTAAAGATTGTGCTTCGCCCCATATTACCTGCCCGTCTAGATGTTGCGCAAGCCAGTCCGCGCGGCTGCGGTTACTTTCAATTACTACCACTTCCTGCACCGCAGATAACACGACAGCCAGCGCTTTTCCGGTCTCGCCGCCGCCGGCAATAATAACCCGCATAGTATCCCTCCGCTTAACCCTATTTGTACATCAATGCTTTGTTACATAAAATTAGCCGTTAAAATAGTTAATAAACGACTAGCTCATGTCAGCGGTAAGAAGATTTTAAGAGTTCTCTAAATATATATGATAGCGGCAGGAATAATTGATAGAAATCATCAGTGTCGCTAGTTATAAAGTCAGTTACTCTGTTTATGCTATCAAAAGAAGGTAATCTTCAGTAAGCTTGCGAATAGTAATAGAGCTGTCCGCAGCAGCTTAATCTCACAGCATACACTTTTTACCTAGGAGGAAATATGAAACACGTACTGCGCTTAGTCCAATACGCCAAACCCTATTGGTGGCTGCTTATTATTACAGGAGTTAGCCTGTTGGGCGATAACTGGCCTCAACCTGGCAGCACCATATCTGATTATGAGGTTAACTGGGATCCTAACTGAACTGACCGTACGACCCCACGCTATGAGCGAAATTCGCACTCTCGCTCTGATACTTAGTGTCCTTTATGTCAGTCGTGCTCTCTTCACTTTTTTCTATCGTTATCTTAGTCATTTAGCGGCCTGGAGACTGGTAGCCGAGATGCGAGTCATTGTTTACAATCATCTGCAAAAGTTATCCATGAGTTACTACAATGATAAACAAACCGGTCAACTAATGTCACGTACCACCAATGATACTGCGACATTTGAAGTCCTGATTGCGCATGCTGTGCCAGACTTAATTGCCAATCTTTTAATTCTACTCGGGGTAACCATGATTCTTTTTGTTATCCATCCCACCTTGGCCCTGCTTACCCTAATTCCAGTCCCTATCCTGCTTTATAGCGGCTATTTTTTTACGAAAAGAGTCCGTCCCTTTTTCCGTACTGCCCAAGTAGCGGTAGCCGACTTAAATGCCGTACTGCAGGATAACCTTTCTGGCATGCGCGAGATCCAAGTATTTAACCAACAGCGTAAAGAAAAAATGAGAGTTGCCGAAAAAGCCGCCGCTCATGCTCAAGCAATTCTGCATGCCCTGAAATTAAGTGCCCTCTTTCACCCTGCCGTAGAAGCAGTCAGCGCTTTTGGCACAGTCATTGTGGTCGGCTTCGGCGGCTATCTAGCCCTGCAAGGCAATCTCTCTGTGGCAGACATTGTGGGCTTTTTAATGTACTTATCACTTTTCTATCAACCGATTGCCACGCTGGCCCGCGTCACAGAAGATTTACAACAAGGTATTGCTGGTGCAGAAAGAGTATTTGAAGTGCTTGATACCGAACCAGATATTCAGGATCACAAAAATGCCCTGACCTTGACCACAAGCACAGGACGGGTGAGCTTTGAAAATGTCTCTTTCCACTACCAAGCAGATACTCCCGTACTAAAAGATCTAACTTTTACCGCACAACCCGGCGAAATGATTGCCTTAGTCGGTCCGACTGGCGTTGGCAAGACCACCATCATTAGTTTGCTCGCCCGCTTCTATGAACCTGTGGAGGGTACTATTAGTCTGGATGATCATAACTTAAAAGATCTTACGCTGGCTTCTTTACGTAATCAAATCAGTATTGTACTGCAGGACGTCTTCTTATTTAACGGAAGCATTGCCGAGAATATTGCCTACGGTGTTAAAGCATGCACACCTGAAGAAATTAGAGAAGCTGCAATAATTGCCAAAGCCGATGACTTTATTCAGGAAATGCCGGAGGGATATGACACATATATCGGTGAACGTGGAGTCAGGTTATCTGGTGGACAAAAACAACGACTTTCCATCGCGCGTGCTGTCCTGCGCAACACACCCATTCTCATTCTAGACGAAGCCACTGCCGCCGTAGATGTAGCAACAGAAGCTAAAATCCAAGCAGCAATTCAAGAACTAGCCGGCACTCGCACAATTATTGTCATTGCCCACCGCTTATCCACTGTCAAACGCGCTGATCAAATTCTTGTCCTCAAAGAAGGGGAGATCGTCGAAAAAGGTACCCATGAGGATTTGCTGCGCCAAGCTGGTCTGTACAAAAGCCTCTGCGATGTTCAATTCCAAAATTAATGGTTAGTTTGATAAAATTTCCTCTCCGATAAAAAAATCAGCAGTTCCTGCACAGAACTGCTGATTTCGCTTTTTTAAAATGAACTATTCAAACTGCCGTTTAATCTGTAGCTTGTGCCTGCAATGCTTGGTATTCTGCTTTTAAAAGCGCATAGACTTTATCATCGTACAATTTGCCTTTCAGATAATAGGAGTTGCGCAAGATTCCTTCGCATTGCATCCCTGCTCTCTCCATGACACGCCAAGAGGCAATGTTTTCTGGGGAGCAGCAGCATTGAATCCGTTCGAAACCTAATACTGTAAAACCATAGTGTAGACATGCTTTGAGGGCCTCACTGGCATAACCTTGATGCCAGTACTCTTTGCCAAGCCAATAGCCAATTTCACAAGTCAAACCAGCACGATCAGTTAATTTATAAGCAATATTACCCACTAATTGATTGGTGTGTAAATCAGCAATAGCTAATACTAGAGCTCTTGTTTCTCCTGTTTTATATTCAGTTAACCTCTGCTCAATCACAACTTTAACTGCTGACAAGCTCTGACTAGGATACCAGTGTAAGTATTTTGTCATTTCCGGACTAGAAGTCAGTTTATATAGTTGTGTTGCATCGTCTCTAGTAATCTTCCTCATCATTAGTCTGGGCGTGCAAATAGGTTCAAATTGTGCTAAAATTTGTTGTATATTCATGATAACTCTCTCTCCACTAAATTTAGCACCCTTTCCTTTAAAGGTTGGCAAGTATTATTCTAACATTGACAAGCTCTGTGTACAATAGGGCTGCTAAGTGGCGGATGAAGTTAAAGTTAAGAGGTCAAACTTGACCACAAGAGGAGGTAGAGCAAGGATGTTCAAAGCTCTGACGATCGCCGGTTCTGATTCTGGCGGCGGTGCCGGCATTCAAACAGATTTAAAAACATTTGCCGCCCTAGGTGTCTACGGTACTAGTGCGATTACAGCACTTACTGCGCAAAATACTATTGGTGTGCATGGTATTCATGCTGTTCCTGCCGCTTTTGTTGCCGCCCAAATGGAGGCTGTGCTCTCCGATATACATATTGATGCTGCAAAAACTGGGATGCTCGGTGATGCAGAATTAATTTCTGCCGTAGCAGAAATGCTAATTAAATTCAATGTCCGTAAGTTGGTTGTAGATCCTGTAATGGTTGCCGAAAGTGGTGACCCTCTTTTACCAGCGGCTGCTGTGGAGGCTTTGTGCAAGAAATTATTACCTCTCGCTTTGGTTGTCACACCAAACTTACCGGAAGCCAGTGTTTTGTTAGGTCGCGAAATAAGTACAGTTGAAGAGATGATCATGGCTGCGAAAGAAATTCATCGCTTTGGTTGTCGTACGGTACTAGTTAAAGGGGGTCATTTGCCGGGGGAAGAAATGGTCGATATTTTTTATGATGGCGATACTATTCATCGCTTTGCCGAGCCCAAGCTGCACACTAAACACACTCATGGCAGCGGTTGTACATACGCTTCAGCCATCACCGCCGAACTGGCTAAAGGTCAACAACCATTAGCTGCAGTACAAACAGCCAAACGATTTATTACCCAGGCTATTGCCCATGGTCTCGCTGTAGGAAACGGCTACGGACCCACTAACCCCATGGCTGAGCTGTTGGCAGTATCTCGCCACCGCAAAGGTCGAACAAAAGAATAGCCTCAACTACAAACGATACAAGCTGCCAGCACGAGCCAGTGTAGTATTTACAAAAACTGCTTGTGCTTCTGCTAGTGCTTGTTGGGGATCCCGTTCAGGGTGATGGTGTGTCAGTACCAACTGCTTCACGCCACCGGCCTTGGCCACTTCTGCCGCTTGGTAAGCAGCCAAATGGTTAGGGTTACCTAATTGAAGATCACTTTTAAGAAAATTTGCTTCGCACAGGAAGAGATCAGCTCCTTGCACGGCTTCAACTAAAGCAGGGAAATAGGCAGTATCACCACTATAAACTAATTTTTTGCCTTCTGCTGTCACAGTTATTACATAACTCGGTACCGCATGCACACCTTTGCTGAATGTAAATTGCAGCTTGCCAATAGTTAATTTTGAATCAGCAGATAGCGGTTGGCTTTGTAGATAGTTTTTGTAAGCTAAACGGGCATATTCTTCTTTTGGCTGCGGTGGTGCATAAACCTTAAGTGGAGATTCAGTATTCTGTCTCCCATTAATTTGAAGAGCATACCGTAAGATCATAACATCACTGCTGTGATCACTATGTAAATGGCTGAGCATCACAGCATCAAGCTCACCTGGTTGGCAATGATAACGTAACCGGCTAAGCACGCCATTACCACAATCTAATAAAACATTGACACCATCGTCTTGCAAGAGATAGCCGGAGCAGTTTTGTCCTGCTGCTGGGTACGGTCCATAACAACCTAAAACAGTTAATTGCATTTTTATAAACCTCCCTGATTAGCTTTACTTCAATTTGACAAATCTGATCTTTTTAGTTTTGTATATTTTTTTGTATTCTTCTTATAATAGAAACGCATTGTTTAAAGATGTTTTTCAAGATCACTTTTTTAAATTGGTAGTCCTGCCAAAGTTTTATCGGTAACATTTTCGTAATTTTACAGATACTAAAAGCAGACCGAATAAAACACCTAGGGGGGTGTAACCAGATGTCATATTATCCTGAACCATGGAAAATCAATGACCCTGATGTAGAAATAGCGGAAGATATGTCCGCCATGGAGGCTCTGGACCCGCCTTACGAACCTTCCGGTCCGAATCAAGAGTCACTATTACGCCGCTATTGGGAAAGGCTTGTACGTGGCTACCACAGGTGAGAAATTTGCCAACTTTATGTATCGCCGTTCATGACAATATGTTAGCCGCTGCTTTAGCGGTACCGGAAATCAGACGGCAGCTAAGTCCGCAGGAAACCCTGCGGGCGCGTGCCTTAAGGTACCAGAGAGGGAATACCCCGTATCCCTCTTGGTACCTTTTTGGCGATCACTTAAAAGGTCTAGCCGGCCTAGTTGAGTGTTATTCTAGACAAGCTGCCGTATCTTTAAGCCCACAAAGCCTGTTAACAGCCGAGCTGACTTACGACTATCTTGATACCCAGTTTTGTACGGTTGATGATGTCTTATTTGCTCAATTAGCAAGTAAGGGGATTAAGATCTTTGGCTATTTACCGGAAAAGTTTGCCTCTAAAGCCTATCTAGCCGCTGCGTTGGAGGAAAATGGCGGTAAACGTTATTTACCTCTACAACAGACCTATACCAAGCATAGTATAGCGCAGTTACCTGCTGGTGAACAAGCTGTCTGGATTGTTAAGACTCCTTTTGGCTCCGCTGGCAACAATAGTAACGGCACACCTTATACAGTCTGGCTAAAAGATGCGCTGCAAGAAAACTTGCCCTCCCTGCTGGCAGCTTTGGCCAAGGATGATAAACTAATTTGTAGTGAGTTTGTGATCACCGCAGATCCTTACGCTCAAGATGCTGATCATGTAGTGCATAAAATGCCCTTTTTAGCAAACGGTGCTGCTGCCCGGCCTTATGGCCGGTTTTGTCAAAGGTTCATTTATCATTGTAACTGGCAAGCCCTGCAGGTGCAAAGGAAACTAGCTTTAGGTGAGTTTGTGGGCAAACCAGAAATCACTGACGGACGAGTTGACAGCATCCATCAATTCCCCAGGTTTGTAGAAAAACTAGCTTTTCAGCAGGGTCGTGTGATGCTTTCTGTTGATTTTATCATCCCTCCTGATGGCCTTCCTCGCTATCTGGAAACCAATAAGCTGGCTGCGACCTTTGCGGAACAGTTTGACCCTCACCTGCCGCCATTGCTGGATTATTATGCGCAATTACCGCTGTAGTCTTGCTTAACTATGCTAGGACAACTAGAAAGCGAGGTGTTAAGATGTCAGACTACCGTAACTTGGTTGAGAACTCGATCGAAAAATGCCAAAGCTCTGCAGCAGATTTACGCACAGCTTCTTCACAAACAGCAAATATTGCTGCTAAAAACTCCTTTACGCAAGCCGCAGCAGAATTGGAACAATGTGTGCAAAAATGCAAAATTGCCTTAAAACAACTTTACTAGTTAGTGCAAAAACCCCTGCGTTTTACTTCGCAGGGGTTTTTGGCTCTTTTTTAGTATGCGTTTCTTGATGATCACGCAGCCGGAAAAATATTACACCAGCCAAAACAATGACTAAGGATAATAAGACCAATGCTAAATATTGCAGCTGCAGCATTGCTAGCAGTTTGGTAACGACAAAAGAAAAACCAATAGCTGCCGTACAATAAATTGTTCCACCAATGGCAGTATAGAGAATAAATCTTTGCAATTTCATCTTCATGGCACCAGCTGGAATCGACGCCCAGGTGCGGGTTGTACCAAATAATTGAGCAAATAGAATGGATACTTCACCCCAGCGCCGATAGTGCTCTAGAAAACGGCTTTTTTCCGCATTCTTTTTTCTGTCTTTTAACAGCAAACGACCTACAGAACTACCCCAGTAACCGATAAAATAACTAACGATACTGCCTAAGGTTAAACCGGTAGTGGTAATCAGCAGTACTTCTAGAAAAGAAGCTTTGCCCGCACTGATGATTGTGCCAGCAGTTAAAGCCACAAAAGCAGAGGCAAAAGGAATGCCAATACTTTCGAGAAACATCCCAACTCCTAAACCCCAGACACCGTGCTGCTGTATAAAATTTGTTAAGTTTTGAGCGGATGCAGTTACCATAAGTCTCCCTCTCATCGCACTGAGATAGTAATCTTATTTAGTTTATCAAATAGACAATCAAATTACAATCTATTTGCTTTTATCGCCCTAACCGGCAGCCAGCCAGTTTGAAAGACACACGCTAGAGAAACTCTTCAGTGCGCCTCCCTTGTATTATATGATATAATAGCGGTTAGAATGTAGCAGGAGGTAAGATATGGAGGTAATTAACATCCCCGCCCAAGCAGCTCTAAAATATGCTCAGCTTTGGGATGGTTTTTCACAAAATCTACATAACAGCGGTACCCTCTTAATTAATGGAGGGGTAATTGCTGAGGTAAATAGTAGTTCTCATGATAATTATCCAGTGTGGGATTTTAGTCAAGCCACCATACTGCCAGCGTTAATTGATGCTCATATTCACCTAGCTTTTCCTGAAGAAGACACTACGCCTTTTACCACTCGGGCACAGCAGTATCTAGCTGCCGGGGTAGCTGCAGTACGTGATGCAGGCAGTACCCTCAGTGTCAGCACAACCAACACTCCACTACTGCACCTGCAGTCCATTAACGCAATTTACCAGCAAGGTTCTTATGGCTCCTCCTTAGGAATAGCCACAGCCAACCTGCGGGAGGCTTTACAAGCCGTGGACAAGCTCGCGGCGGCGGGTGCAGCACAAATTAAAGTGATTGCCTCTGGTATCTTTAGTTTTTCCACCTATGGCAAAACTGGTGCCGCCACTTTTAGTGCCGCTGAGCTAACCGAGATTGTTAACCAGGCAGCAAGCTATCATTTACCAGTTATGGCTCATGCCAGTGGTGATGAAGCTGTACGCCGCTGTCTGCAGGCAGGTGTTACCACCATCGAACATGGCTATTTTATGTCGCGAGCAACACTGCAAGAACTAGCAGCCAGCGATACTTGTTGGATACCAACGCTCTCCCCGGTTAATGCTCAGCTGACAAAGCCGGAGCTGTTTACCGCTCTGACCCCCTCTATGCACACCGTCATCTTGCGCTCATTACTACGTCATCAGGAATTAATTGCTGAAGGGGCAGCACTAGGAGCAAAAATAGCAGCAGGTACTGATGCTGGAGCACCTGGCGTCTTACATGGCACAGCACTGCCAGAAGAAATACTACTTTTACATAATGCCGGCTTAACAAACTTCAACGCTTTGCAAGCAGCTACCTCCTTAGCTGCTCAAGCCTGTCAGCTTACGCAGTTAGGCAGTATCACGCCAGGAAAAAACCCGTATTTATTGGTGCTAAGCGGAAACCCCCTGCGGGATCTCAACGTACTACGCACGCCGCTGGCCCTTATTCTTCCCGCAGCAAGAGCCTGGCAGCAGTAATGTGCACCCAGAGTTTATTAACCAGCTGCCACGGTTAACAATTGCGAAAACAAAAGAAAGTTCAAATATAACCCCGCGTTTACTCAGACCAGTGCAGGGCAAACTAAAAAGAAAATGGGGTTATGCTAATGCTTGGACATATTTGCCCATACTGTAATGGTTTAGAAGAACTGCATTTTACTTGCCCTGCTTGTGGAGGGAAGATGGCCGATTACGGTGCTTTACAAAATGCTCTGGGGCCTTATGCACCCTATGAAGAAAACAGTCAGCTGCGCGGACAGGATGGTTGTCTGCATCAATTATACTGTCCGGAATGCGAACTGCAGTTACAAATGATCATACCTCTCTAGACCACTTACAGGGACAAAAAGGTTTTATTGAGCTCAACAACTTCAAATGGCAAAATGCATACTGGAGGGAAAATAGATGCAAACCCGCATAGTTGATCACGACGGGGCGGAACTTTACGATGAGTTCTTAGCAAAATCCGCTTATGGTGATATGTTACAAACATTCAGTTGGGGCGAAATCAAAAAAACAGACTGGGAAGCAGTCCGTGCTGTTGTCGAAGACGATAACCAGCAAATTTGTGCTGCGATGTCTATTCTCTTGCGACGCATACCACTAATTAATCGTACAATTGCTTATGTACCCAGGGGTCCGATTTTAGCAGACACGACAGACTCCCAACTAATTCATTATACTCTGGAGGCCTTAACAACTTTGGCCCGACAACACGGTGCCATTGTCATTAAGATAGATCCAGCCATTCCTGAAGGTCTTTTATCACCCCAGGATCTGCAAGATAACGGTTTTCATTTAACTGGTACGGACCATGAGTTTGGCGGCACCCAACCACGCTACACCTTCCGCCTGCCCTTAACAGGCAGTGAGGATGAGATTTTCGCTCGTTTCACTAAAAAAATGCGTTATAAAATAAGATATGGCCCCAAAAACGGCCTTTCTTTCCGCAGTAACGAAGAAACAAGCATTGCCGACTTCTATACAGCTCTTTCCCAAACTGGTGAGCGCAATGATATTATGACGCGTTCCCCTGAGTATTTTCAACGCGTTTACGATGAATTAAAAAAAGACGACCGCGTCTTGCTGTGCACAGGTTATATTGAAGGGGAGCCTGTTATTTCCTCTCTTACCTTTGCCTTAGGTGACAAGGCGTGGGCTGTTTATGGTGGACAAACTAATAAATATCGTAAGCTCTATACCTATCACGCCATGAACTGGGAGCGCATTAAGTGGGCACATCGTAAAGGTGCCGTTTGGTTTGACTTTTATGGTGTACCCGGCAACGTCGAGGAAGACCATCCTTTATTTGGACTTTACCAATTTAAGCAAAGCTTTGGCGGCGACTATCTTGCCTTTATCGGCGAATGGGATAAACCTCTCTCTCCTGCTTTCTACTGGTTATGGCAAACCGGCCTGCCCCGCTATCGCTCCTTACTCCATCGCCTCTTCCGCCACCAATAATTTTTGCATTAACAAATCAGCCACTTTACACTAGTGTAAAGTGGCTGATTTATAAACATCTTGCTTGTTACTGGATAAAGAATGTTTCCACAGCTTGTTTATCAGAATAAGGAATATGTTGATCACCAATTAGCTGGTATGTTTCATGTCCTTTGCCCGCTAACAGCACAATATCGCCCTTTCCCGCAATCGATAAGGCGTAACGTACAGCTTCTTGCCGGTCAGGTAAAACTACAGGCAAATGTTCCATGCCTGCTAAAATTTCGCGAATAATCTCTTCCGGTGATTCGGATGCTGGATTATCAGAAGTTACGACCACTACATCGCTGTATACTTCGGCAATACGACCCATTACCGGTCTTTTGGTACGGTCGCGATCCCCGGGGCAGCCAAATAAGGTAATTAATTTACGGTGTGGCACTTCACTTAATGTTTGCAGTACTTTCTCTAAGCCATCCGGCGTATGGGCAAAATCTATAAAGATATTAAACTCCTGTTGGTAATTAACGGCCTCTAAACGGCCGGGCACAGCTTCAAGGTTATCGATACCCTCACTGATTTGCTCCGGCGCTATGCCTTCTGCTAAAGCGGCCGCAACTGCTGCCAAGGCATTATAAACATTAAATTCGCCAGGCAAGTGGACATTCAGTTCAAACTCTAGATTCTGGTAACGTACCAGTACTAAGGTGGAACCTACACTAGTACTGGTAATGAAGCCCCGTACATCGGCACCATCTTGTAAGCCATAAGATAGTACAGCTACATCAGCCATGGTCAGCAGTCGTTTACCATAAAGATCATCAGCATTGATAATTGCCTGTGGTCGGCCACTCTCTTCTTGCTTTAATAATGCAAAGAGGTGAGCTTTAGCCTGAAAGTAGTCTTCCATATTCTTATGAAAATCCAAGTGATCATGGCTTAAATTAGTAAAAATTACTGTATTGAATTCTACATGTTCTACACGCTGCCAGGTTAGCGAATGCGAAGAAACCTCCATGGCCACATAGCGAAGCTGCCGCTCCAGCATTTCCTGAAAGGTTCTGTGCAAATCAAAAGACTCAGGCGTCGTCAGGCCACCGGATAAGTACTCTTTATCTATCCGGATGCCAACTGTACCAATCACAGCGCAAGGGCGTGCTGCTGCTTTGTAAATGGCTTGTAAGAAATGGGTAGTAGTTGTTTTACCATTGGTACCCGATACACCCACCACATGCAGTTTACGGCTGGGGTGATCGAAATATTTATCTGCTAAAAATGACAAAGCATGACGTGTATCACTTACATAAACTACAGGCACTGGCAGATAAAGTGGTTTCGTCGCCACCACCGCAACTGCACCCTTTTGTACAGCTTGTCCGGCAAAAAGATGCCCGTCAACGCGTAGACCTTCTAAACAGACATAGATATCACCAGGCTTAACGTAGCGCGAGTCATGGGTAATACCTTGTACTTCGACATCTATTTGGCTGGCCGATGGCAGTGGATAATGCGCAAATAGTTGGGAAAGCTTCACAACTTCACCCCTTTCTGCTGCGGGATTGATATACAGAATCAGACACCGGGCTGCAGCAGACCGGTGTCTAAACTTTGTTTATGCACCCTTACATTTATTCTTGTCTTTATATTCCTCATAAATATACATTAACTCTTTATCAAAAAGAGTACGCTTTAAATCAATAGCAGCGGAACGCACCTGGGGCAGCAGTTCTGAAGCTTCTTTATGAGCCAAAGTAATGCCATATTCTTTAAACTTGGCAACAATCGCCGCACTACCGGAGTGTTTACCAATCACAATTTGTCTTTGCAGACCAACTTCTTCCGGTTGAAACACTTCATATGTCGCAGGGTTTTTAATCACACCATCGGCATGAATACCAGATTCATGTGCAAACATATTTGTGCCCACAATAGGAATATTAACGGGCAGCTCACGCCCTGAGGCAAGCGCGACATATTCAGAAAGCTCACGTAAATCGCGGGGGTTTACTTTAACATCAATACCATACAGATACTTCAAAGCCATCGCTACTTCTGCCAGTACAGCATTACCAGCACGCTCACCTAAACCATTGACCGTCACCCCAACCATGGTGGCACCTGCTTTAACACCAGCTAGGGAGTTAGCCGTAGCCATGCCAAAGTCATTATGCGTATGCATTTCAATTGCCATGCCCGAAGTGGTACGCAGCTCTTCAACAAGCTCATAGGTTTTAAATGGTTCCAAAATACCAACTGTATCGCAAAAACGTAGACGATCTGCTCCACACTCTTTAGCACGTTTAGCAAATTGCAGTAAGAACTCCATCTCACTGCGAGATGCATCTTCCGCATTCACAGAAACATATTTGTCGTGCTTCTTCGCGAAGGTGACAGCTTTAGCCATACTGTCTAAAACCCATTCACGAGTTTTTTGCAGTTTATATTTGATATGAATGTCCGAGGTGGAAATGGATATAGCCAAGGCATCCGTCCCGCAATCTAAAGAATTCATCACATCATTGACGTCCGCACGATTCCAGGCCATAATACTGGCGTCTAAACCCAAGTCGACAATGCTTTTAATCGCTTCCTTTTCTGCGCCGCCCATGGCGGGGATACCTACCTCCAATTGATGTACACCCAGGGTGTCAAGCATTTGCGCAATCCGCACTTTTTCTTTATTGCAAAATACGACCCCAGCTGTCTGTTCACCATCACGCAAGGTTGTATCAACTAACATTACTTGGTTATTGGCAAGACCCTCTAAAAACCTTTTCATTTCGTGCCTCCTCTGTTTCAACTACATACACTGTTAAATAGGCTGCTAATTTTTGTGTCTAGCCCAAGCCCTCAGTTGCTAGGACTGCTTGTGAAAGATTTACTATATTGCTAACATTTTAACCAAACCCAGCATCGCTGTCAATGGTTACCGAATTTGTCCATTACCATTAATAATAAATTTTGTTGAAGTTAGGGCTGTCAGACCCATGGGTCCTCTGGCATGCAGCTTTTGTGTAGAAATGCCCATTTCTGCACCTAACCCAAACTCAAAACCATCTGTGAAGCGCGTGGAAGCATTAACATAGACCGCGGCCGCATCAACTCGTGCTTGAAACTCACGTGCATTATCATACAAGGCCGTGATAATAGCCTCAGAGTGTCCGGTACCATAGCGTTTAATATGGTTGATTGCTTCATCTAATGATGCCACAACTTTAATCGAAATAATCAAATCCAAATATTCAGTGGACCAGTCATCTTCCTTCGCCGCAGCGACCCGCTGATCATACTGCTGCGTGATTTCACAACCACGTACTTCTACACCTGCAGCAAAAAATTGCGGCAGCATGTGGGGCAGGAATTGATCCGCGACCCTTTGATGCACCAATAATGTCTCCAGCGCATTACAAACAGCTGGTCTGGTTGTTTTAGCATTAATGGCAATTGCTGTGGCCATCGCCACATCAGCAGTTGCATCAACAAAAGTATGACAAATTCCTGTTCCTGTGGCAATAACCGGCACGCTGGAGTTCTCTACCACAGTTTTTATTAAAGCAGCCCCACCGCGGGGAATAAGTACATCTAAATTCTCGTTTAACCGCATCAACTCGTGTACAGCTGCACGATCAGTATCCTCGATAATAGTAATCACTGCTGCTGGTAATCCCACTGATTCTACAGCCTGCCGCAGTATTTTAACCAATGCTTTGTTAGAATTAATGGCCTCGGAGCCGCCGCGCAGTACTACCGCATTGCCTGCTTTCAGAGCAAGAGAGGCTGCATCAACAGTGACATTAGGCCGTGCTTCATAAATAATGCCGACTACACCTAATGGTACCCTTACCTGACCGACCTGCAAACCATTAGGTCGCACAGACATCCCGGTAACTTCGCCAATCGGGTCTGGCAAAGCGGCCAGCTGCTGCAAACCTTCGACCATACCAGCAATTCTCTCCTCGTTCAAAGCTAACCGATCATGTAACGCTGTCGTATAGCCTGGCTGTTGGTGAAATGCTTCTAGGTCCTTGGTGTTGGCTGCCAGTACCTCTGCCTGTTGTGCTGTCAATGCTGCCGCGATGGCCAATAAGGCTTCATTTTTTTTCACTGTAGAGGCCATTGCTAAATGCACAGCTGCAGCTTTAGCTTCTGCCGCTTTACGGACTACCTCACTCATGCTAACAACTCCTTTTTTCACAGCAGCCAACTAACTATTGACCACCATATTATTTCTATGTACTGCTTCCCCACAGTCTTTTTGCAGCACTTCTGCAGCTTGTTCTGTACGGAGGCCTTGAATGGTCTGCAGTTCTGCGGAACAGTAATTAACTAAACCCCGCGCGAACTCCTTACCAGCTAGATCTTTGATCGCTACCAGCTCACCTTGACTAAAAGTACCGTTTACTTTAACAATGCCGCTGGGCAGCAGGCTTTTACCATCTGCCAATAAAGCTTTTTTGGCACCAGCATCCACCAACAGAGAGCCCTGCGGCTGCTGCCCATAGGCAATCCAGCGTTTACGGCTTTCTAACATCTTATCACGTGCACAGAATAATGTGCCCACATCTTCCCCGTCTAGGATTCTTTGTAAGATATTTTGTTCTCGGCCATTGGCAATCACCATTTGCACACCCGAATTGCCTGCTATCTCTGCTGCCGTTAATTTAGTAATCATGCCACCGGTAGCCAGTGTTTCATTAGTTTCCCCAGCGAGTGCTTTAATTTTCGCGGTCACTTCTTCCACATAACTCACTCTTTGAGCAGAAGCATCAACTTTAGGGTTAGCCGTATATAGACCATCAATGTCAGAAAGTAAAACTAGTAGATCGGCAGCAATAATACTGGCCACCATCGCAGATAAAGTGTCGTTATCACCGAACTCTATTTCTTCTACCGCGACGGTATCATTCTCATTAATAATGGGAATAGCCCCATATCTAAGTAAAGCCTGTAAAGTGTTGCGGGAATTTAAATAACGCTGGCGATCATTAACATCATCTCGCGTAAGCAAAACCTGTGCCGCTATCAGTCCATACTCGGCAAATAGTTTTTCGTACATTTGGATCAACAAACCTTGCCCAATGGCAGCAACAGCCTGTTTCTCCGGCATGCTCTGCGGCTTGGCCGACAAACCCAAGCGACCAATACCGGCAGCGACGGCCCCCGAAGTCACTAAAATTACTTGGCGGCCTTGGTTAGCTAGATCGGCTAATTCCCGCACAATCTTCTCCAACATGCGCAGATTAAGTTTGCCTGTGGCATGAGTTAATGTTCTTGAACCAACCTTGACAACTATTGTTTGGGTATTTTTAAGCAGGCCCCTGTTATTTGCCACTTAACTTCCCAGCTCCTTTGAGCGCTCGGCTGCTGCTTTTACAGCTTGCTGCAGCGTACCTCGGAGCCCGCCCTGCTCTAAGGCCAACAGAGCAGCCGCCGTGGTACCTCCAGGAGAGGTCACCATTTCTCGCAGCAGCGCAGGATGTTGAGCTGTTGCTTTAACCATTTGCGCCGCACCAAGCACTGTCTCCACCGCCAACTCTTGGGCCAGAACTCTAGGCAGCCCAGCTAAGACGCCGCCATCGGCCAAAGCCTCCAAAAACAAATAAACATAGGCTGGACCACTGCCGCTTACTGCGGTCACAGCATCCAGCAGCTTTTCTGGAACTAAATAGACACTGCCCATATTTTTTAGCCAGGTCTCTACTAGATGTATATCTGCTTCCTGTACATGGTGTCCGGCACTAATGGCTAGGACACCTGCATTTATTAAACAAGGAGTATTGGGCATTACGCGAATCACACCGACCTGGGCCGACAGATTTTCTTCAATTGCCTGGATGGTCACACCGGCGGCCACGGAGACCACAACCTGATCCTGCTGCAGCAGCGGTGATAGTTGTAAGAGCAAGGAAGGCATATCTTGCGGCTTCACCGCTAGAAATAAAACCCTGGCAGCGGTGGCTACCTCACAAACCTCTCCAATCAATACTTGGTAGGTTACAGCGGCCTGCTGCAGTTTTGCTTCTGCTGCATCAGCAACGATAATTTTATCCGGTTCTATCCCTGAACTTAATAACCCTTTCAGCAGTGCACTACCCATGGCGCCAATACCAATCAAACCTATGTGCTCACGCATTGTCTCACCCCCCACAACAATCACTAAAGTTTCTTTATATTTTATAACAGGCACTGCATTTAAGCAAGGCATATTATATTTCTCATCCTGTTGAGGGCGTTAAGAGGACGACTGTCACCGTTCAAGATTGTCCGCAGCCAGCCAGCATATTGACAAAATGTCCAATCTAAGCTACAATAGATTATGCCGCAGGGGAGTGGCTCAACGGTAGAGTAGCGGTCTCCAAAACCGTCGGTTGCAGGTTCGAATCCTGTCTCCCCTGCCATTTTAAAAAAATAGCCTTAACAAATAGTAAAGCCGTGGGTAACCACGGCTTTTTGCTATGCTTCTGCCACTTTTTCAAACCAGAATAAGGTCACGTCAAAGCCCATATCTTCATCCCATTGGTCGACATGTTGTAGTTGTAGAGCGGTTTTACAATGACTGCAAATAACAATGCTTTCAGTGGGATCCTCTTCATCAACATGCTGGCTTAAATCAGTATTACATTCAGGACAACATACATAGTAAAACATTCTAGCTCTCCTCCTTCATTACGCTAGTAATTTCGACACAAAATTGGCAATTCCTTTCTAAAGACAATAATATTGATAAAGCCAGTTGAGATGTAAGCCGATAACCAATATTCGTACAACAAGTAACCCCTTCATCGCTTTTTCCGCCATTGTTGTACGTAAGCACAGCCTCTGCAGACAATATAACAGCAAACCAGATAAGCTTAAGGAAAAAATGATTGCCCAATGGGAATTTAGGTTAAATAGATAGCCCATTATAGGATTTCCCTCTGTAATTACACCAATTTGCAGGCCATATTTGGTCAGATAGACATCCGCAAGACCGAGCAGCCAAATAATAAAAGCCATCTTAGCCCTCCAAATTTGCTTTGGTAACTAATATGGCTTAAACTGACAAAAAAAAACCAAAAAGTATCATTTTTTTTCTACAAAGGATTAAATCGGCATTACTTTACGATTGATTTTGGGTATATCTTCAGGAAAATCTTTAGCCTCAGGACTTAAGTTATAGGTACGATTGATTTGGATAGTTTCCTCAGCCACAGTGACATTCATCATCACTGCCAGCCGATGCATAAAGCCGCTTTCTTCAGCAAACCAGAGATAGACCTGCAATTTATCTAGTGTAGCATCTGTGGAAAAACGTGTTAACAGCTGCAAGTTTGGTGGCGGTATTTCCAGAAAGTAAGTCTGACAGATCACATCATCTACTGTCCGCGGCGTTCCTGTTTCGATGGCTATTTCTTTACCAGCCATCAAATTTGCTAATAAATAATGTGGGTCACGTATTAAAGTGGGTAAGGTTTCTAACTTCGCCGTTTTTATATCCTGCCACTCTGACGCCAGTGAATTTTTAATAAAAAACTGATCTTCATCTGCAAATATCTCCAGATCGTAACCATCAATTTTACCATAAAGGCGGTCATCATGTACTTGACCACTAAAACGTAGTAAATACCCCGGCCCGCTTTCTTCAATTACAAGATTATAATGCTTATGGGCCGCGGCCGCTGCGGTAGTTTCTGCTACTATATCTAGCATGGTAGGTACTGCTTCCTCTTTCTGTCGCGTTAATAGAAATACACACACACTACTTAAAACCACAACAACGAAAGTGATAATAAAGTACGGCTGTAAAAATATATGCTGTTTTTCTGGCTTATTTTCCACAGGAGCCAGTCTCATCAACATCATCCCCTACAAGATTTCTCATTTATTTCTATGTCTCTAGCTAAAAAAATAGAACAACTTGTCCGTAAACAAGTTGTTCTATCTTCCTTAATCTCTTTCCGAAAGTAGTTTGCCACCAACGCTTACATTCTCATGCTGCGTCTCACGCAAATAAATTGTAAAAGATTTTTCCGGTATTCCTGTAGCCTTGCTTGCAGCGGCGGTAATTTCTTTAATCATTGTTCTCTTCTTTTCTAGTTCTAAACTGGGTCCGTAAAAGAAAAATGTCGGCATCCTCATTCCTCCTTTTGTGCAAATTCCAGTATATTAAGGTTTGTTCAACCATACTGGCATTTTGTTGAACCAACTATTCACGATACTATCTTTATGCCCCATAGATGGAGAAAGTCATGAAATTATATGCTTTTAAATTGCGGTTTAGAAAATTAGTTCCTACCCTTCATGTCAGTTAGCCACTCCCTTACTTTATCTAGCAGTAAAAAGTTGGTTAAATCATGCTGAATAGGGGTGATGGATATTTTACCTGCTTTAATTGCTGCCACATCCGTATCATTTTCCCCTTCTAAATCTACTATTTCTCCTGCTAACCAGTAATAAGAGCGTCCGCGTGGGTCTGTACGTTTCTCAAACGGATTTTTATAGTGACGTACACCTAAACGGTTTACAGCGACACCGCGTATTTCTTCAGCGGCACATCCAGGCACATTAACATTTAAGAGCATTTCGCCCTCTTGCTTTTGCTGCATAAACTGTTTCGCCAAACGAGCAGTAAATGCAGCTGCATATTCATAGTGCGGATCATGGTATTCAGCTAGACTGACGGCAATTGCTGGAATCCCCAGCACTACTCCTTCGATCGCCGCAGAAACAGTGCCTGAATACAGTACGTCAGTACCTAGATTTGCACCACGATTGATGCCGGAGATAACTAAATCCGGTTTATGCGGCAGCAGTGCTTCTACAGCCAACTTCACACAATCGGCTGGCGTACCATTAACCTTCCACGGTGATAATTCTGGCAAATGGTGATATTTAACTTCTTCTGCCAACAGCGGTCGGTGCATCGTAATAGCGTGACCAGTAGCACTTTGCTCATGATCAGGAGCGACAACATATGTTTCAGCAATTTTTGTTATCTCCTGTGCTAGTGCTTGTATTCCCTCAGCATAAACGCCATCATCATTAGTGACTAAAACTCTCATGCCATCCCTCCACTTGTTATTATTACTACTTATTTATGTGGTAAATAAAGTAAGCTCAACTTATTATTTGGCAAGCGATGCAACTTAATACAGTATAAAAAAACTGCAGGCTCAAACACTAACAGAGCAAGGAGGTGAGACAATGAAAACAAAAAAATTAGTTTACTTCCTGTCCCTGCTTCTGGTTGCTTCTTTGTTCGTGAGCAGTTGTTCGCTCTTCCGCCGCCCTGAACCGGAACGACAGCCTGTACCAACACCTGTGCCTGACCCAAATTTAGCGCCTAATCAAACACCACAACCCAACCCAGGCGTTAACCCACCGCCGGCGCCGCAGCCACAAACACCAAGAGAACAGCCGCCAGGTCAGCCCACCCCAGATGCTACGCAGATGGCAGAAAGAATCGCTGACATCGCCACTGGTGTGCAAGGCGTTGATAATTCAGTAGTTGTGGTCATTTCCAATATGGCACTGGTTGGTATTACTTTGGAGCGCGCTGAAACAGCGCAGCGTGGTGAAAAGGAACTTAAGCAAGAAGTAGCTCGACGCATTGAAGATCGGGAACCAAGTATTGTCAATGCTTATGTTTCTGCGAACCCGGACCTCGTCAAACAGCTGCAGGATATCTCGCGTGGTATTAGAAACGGCAAACCGATTTCTACATTCTTTGATCAAATTACAGATGTGTTAAGCCGTATGCGTGCTGAAAGTGGTAACAATAAGTAAATCTGCTACATAAGCCCGGCTGCTGCTGGGCTTATTAATTGTTTTCCTGGTCTTCTTTGACTAAGAACTGAGCACGCTGTTCCGCTTGGTAAATAATTTCGTCTTCGTCAAGTGTGGTTAGACGTCCATTCTCACACAGCACCTTACCATCTACCATCACGATCGAAATATCTGAAGGTTGAGCAGCATAGACCAAGTGAGCGATGATGTTATGTCGTGGGGTTAGGTGCGGTTGATGTAAATCTACTAAGATTAAGTCGGCTTTCATCCCTTCCGTAATCTTACCTACCTGATCCAAGAAAATTGCTTTGGCACTCTCACTAGTGGCGAGCATTAGTGCCTCCGCAGCAGTAATCACAGTCGGATCCATGCGTACACCTTTATGTAGTAAGGCGGCTAACCTCATTTCTTCCATCATATCTAAATTATTATTACTAGCCGCACCATCAGTTCCTAAGCCAACGGTGATGCCACGGGACAGTAAATCAGGTACAGGTGCCACACCACTGCCAAGTTTCAGATTACTGCCAGGATTGTGTGCCACATGCACATCATAGGCTTTGAGAATATCCATATCGTCTTCAGTTAAATGGACACAGTGGGCTGCCAATACAGGTCTGTCCAAAAGACCAACATCCTTGAGTAATTGTACTGGTGTCAGCTGATATTGCTTGCGAATATCTTCTACCTCATCTGTCGTTTCTGCTAGATGGATATGTATTGGTACCTGCAGCTCCTCTTGCAGTGCTAGCACACGTTTTAAATAGTCTGGGGGACAGGTATAGGGAGCATGTGGACCCAACATAGTCGTAATTCTGCCATCAGCCCGACCGTGCCAACGCTGCACAAAATGTTTGCTTTCTTCCAGACCAGATTCAGCTTCTTGCCCCACACCTACCAAACCTCTGCATAACACCGCCCGCATTCCTGCTTCTTCTACAGCTTCAGCTACTTGCTCCATAAAGAAATACATATCAGCAAAAGCGGTGGTGCCGCCTTTAATCATTTCTGCCAATGCTAACTTTGTTCCCCAATAAACATCTTCTCTTTTTAAGCGGGCCTCAATGGGCCAAATACGCTTTTCCAGCCAGTACATCAAAGGAACATCATCAGCATATGAGCGTAACAGGGACATGGCAGCATGACTATGTGCATTCACAAAGCCAGGGGCCACTACTTTATCTCGCCCATCTATTATTTGCGAAAAGTCTTCCTGCCAAGCTTGGCTTGGGCCAACATAGCTAAATATCTGTCCATCAATTACTACATCAGCATCCTCGAGAATTTCAGGTTGAGTATGAGATGTAATAACTGTTGTCTTCTGAATAAGTGTTCTCATGGCCTCTCCTCCCTTTTATGACCTGGTCCATAAGCAGTCACATAAAATTGACGCATTACTTTAATATCTGACTGACTTATTTCACGAATAGGCCCTAACGCTTTAGCTTGAATTACAACCTGGGCCGTTTTTTCCACAATCCGGCAAACGGTCAGCGCCTCAGTGAGGCTTTTTCCTATACCAACCAGGCCATGGTTGGCTAAGAGCACCGCATTGTTGTCGGCTAAGGCCAGTAGTGCCTGCTGCGCCAATTCTTTGCTCCCCGGTAAAGCATAATCTGCCACGGCCACACCGCCGCCGACAATTTGCACCAAATCCTCAACTACTGGTGGAATAGGAAGATTCGCTACGGCAAAAGCTGTGGCATAAACACTGTGCGTATGGACAACCGCAGCACAGTCTGGTCGTCCTCGGTAAATAGCGGCATGTAAAGGCCATTCCGTTGATGCTTTCCACGGTCCAGCAGCCTGGCCAGTGGCTAAATCTATTTTAATTAAATCATCATGCTTTAAACAATCGTAGGGCATACCGCTGGGAGTAATCCAAAAATACTGTGCTTCGCGTGTAGATACATTACCCCAAGTGCCCAGTACTAAATGCTCCTGGCAAAGTGAGTGTACGGTCTGTAGTATTTCCGTCTGACAATCCTTCATATTTTTTCTCCTAATACGGCAGCAATAGCGGCCGCTGTGGGCCGTTCGATTACGCCATATTCTGTGATAATTGCTGTAATCAGCTCTGCCGGTGTTATGTCGAAAGCTGGATTATAGCACAGCACCCCTTCTGGGGCAATCCTGGTGCCGGCGAAGAAGATTAATTCACGCTCGTCGCGCTCTTCAATAGGTATTTGCTCACCGTCTGTAAGGCTTAAATCAAATGTAGAAGCTGGTGCGGCAACATAGAAGGGGATCTTGTGAGCCTTGGCCAGGACAGCTAAAGTATAAGTGCCTATTTTATTGGCTGCATCGCCATTAGCCGCGATACGATCTGCCCCCACGATAATTAGATCCACTTTTCCCTGCTTCATAAGAAAACCAGCCATACTATCGGCAATTACCGTTACAGGAATCTGTTCTTGTACCATTTCCCACGCCGTAAGCCGTGCACCTTGCAAATAGGGGCGAGTTTCATCAGCATAAACGGCGATCATTTTTCCCTGTGCTACAGCACTGCGAATTACTCCCAGAGCTGTGCCATAACCTACTGTAGCTAAGGCCCCAGCGTTACAATGAGTAAGAATGTGTGCTTGTGCCGGAATTAAAGCGGCACCGTACTCACCAATCTTTTTATTAACCGCCACATCCTCTGTGGCAATTTTATCTGCTTCCTGCCATAGTCTGGCGGCTATATCTTTCGCGTCCAGCCTGGTACTTGCCCGGGCCACGTTCAGCATGCGTTTTACCGCCCACGCTAAATTTACAGCGGTAGGGCGTGCCGCCTGTAAACCAGCGGCCGCTTCTTGTAAGCCAGCTGCAAATTGTGCCGGCGCTGCTGCCTGTAAACTTGTGGCCGCCATCGCCAGACCATAGGCAGCCGCAGCGCCAATAGCTGGGGCGCCTCGCACTACCATCGCTGTAATGGCCTGTGCTACACTCTGCCAATTCTCACAGGTAAGATACTCAACCTGAGTGGGCAAAAGACGCTGATCTAACAACAATAGCTGTTGATTTTTTATCCCTAGTGGTTTCATCTTCCCCACCTATAGTAAAATTTCATGCCCTAAACTTTGACAGCGGCACGACCGTTCAGTTCCCAATCTTGGGATAACTTCAGCCAAGAGACGACGTACTTTATCCACGTTTTCCGCCATCACATCCAGTACTTCCTGATGTGTAAGCTCCTGCGGGGCAAGACCGGCAGCAAAGTTTGTACACAAAGCAACTGTATTGTAGCAAAGACCTGCTTCACGAGCCAATACGACTTCAGGAACATTAGTCATGCCCACCAAATCACCACCCAGCAGCTTAAACATTTTAATTTCTGCCGGTGTTTCAAAACGCGGTCCTTCTGTGCAGACATAGACTCCACCCTGTAATAATTCCAGCCCAGCAGCTTGCGCTGCCTGCTGTAAACTCTGATTTATCTGTGGGCAATAAGGTTGCGTAAAGTCGAGATGCACAACCCCTGCTTCCCCACCATCAAAAAATGTAGCTTCACGTCCTTTAGTAAAATCTAAAAATTGTTCTAAGAGCACCATAGAGCCTGGGGGCATGGTCTCATTTAAAGTACCAACAGCCGCTGTGGCAATTACCCTAGTTACTCCTAATTTAACCAAAGCAGCCATGTTAGCACGGTAGTTAATTTTATGCGGCGGTGTACCGTGCTCTATGCCGTGTCGTGCTAAAAATACTACTTTTTCCCCTTGATAAATGCCTTGAGTTAAAAGAGCCGTGCCATAACGTGTGGTTACTTCTAATCTCTCTACAGCTCCCAGGAGTTTAGGATCATACACACCTGTACCGCCAATTATCGCTAAGTGAATAGTCATTTTCCTCCCCCTATTCCTGTTTCCAGCTTCTTAAATAATTTTCTTGCGCTGACGTCAGTTGATCGATACGCATGCCCAGGGCAGCAAGTTTATGACGTGCTACTTTATCATCTATAGACTGCGGCAGAGGTAAAACCTCATTGGGCAGCTGTCCGTAATTGACATTCAAATAATGTAGTGCTTCTACCTGCAAAGCAAAACTCATATCCATAATTTCAGCCGGATGACCATCGGCAGCTGCTAAATTTACCAAACGACCTTCTGCCAGTAAATAGAGTCGTGTTTCGCCAAATTCAAAAGCCTCCACATTATGCCGTGCCAGCTGCGCTTCTCCAGCCAACTCTCGTAAATCACCTTTATTTACTTCGACATCAAAGTGCCCCGCATTACAGAGAATGGCACCGCTTTTCATTCTCACAAAATGTTCGTGAGTAATAACGTCCCGACACCCGGTTACTGTAATGAAAATATCACCATGTGCTGCCGCCTCGATCATCGGCATCACAGTATTGCCATCCATCACTGCTTCCACAGCTTTAATGGGATCGACTTCACAAACAATTACTCTGGCCCCCAAACCACGGGCACGCATGGTGACACCCTTGCCACACCACCCATAACCAGCTACTACGACAGTCTTACCCGCCACCACTAGGTTCGTTGCTCTCATAATTCCATCCCAGACCGACTGTCCAGTGCCATAACGATTATCGAACAAATATTTGCAGTTGGCATCATTAACAGCCATCATCGGTATCTGTAAAGCACCTTCCGCGGCCATGGAACGTAAACGAATTACCCCGGTGGTAGTTTCTTCTGCACCACCTCTAACTTGAGGCAAAAGCTGCGGATACTGGGTATGCAGCATTGTTACTAAGTCGCCGCCATCATCAATAATTAAATGCGGCTCACTCTGTAAGGTTTTATGTAAATGATCATCATATTCCGCAGCTGTTGCGCCATGCCAGGCGTGTACCGTAAGGCCATCTGCTACCAGCGCCGCCGCAATATCATCTTGTGTAGAAAGTGGATTGCTGCCGGTGATGGTAACTTCGGCCCCACTTTCCTGTAAGACTTTCGCCATATAAGCTGTTTTCGCTTCTAAATGTAAACAGATGGCGATACGTAAACCTGTAAATGGTTTAGTCTGCCGAAAACCCTGAGCCAATTCATTTAGTACAGGCATATGCTCCCGTACCCAGTTAATTTTCAATTTACCTGATGGTGCTAAATTCGCATCACGAATAGTGCTCACTAAGACGCTCCTCCTTCACTTCGTGCCATTAAACTTCTTCATCAGGATGATTTTTCCTGCTTAGCCAACCCTGGCAGCAACGATTAAAGTTGTACTTCTTGTTCCTGATAGAGTTTGCGGGAGCGATAATAGCATTCTAAAGCACGCCGGGTTTCGCCTAAATTATCGTATAGTAAGCCTAATTCAAAAGCTACGTAGGGATTATGCGGTACGAGATAAGAGGCTTTTAATAAATTAACCAACGCTTCTTCTGCATTATCCACCTTACAATAACTTAAGCCCAAGTAAAAATAGATCTCCCAATCTTTAGGAAACTTATTCTTGACAAATTGAAATTCCTGGATACTTTCTTCATACATCTTAAGATTATAATAGATTGCCCCTAAATTGAAATGGGCAATGGTAAAGTCTGGGTCCAGCTCGATCACTTTCGCAAACTCAATTTTTGCCTGTTCATAGTCTTCCTTATCCGCATAGACATTACCCAAGGCATTGTGAACAACTACTCTGGTTTGCTGATCATCTGTCAGTGCTTGCACCAAACGTAATTCGCGCATTGCTTCATCAGCCAGGCCCCGTTCAGCGTAAGCTACCCCCAAGCACACATGCGCTAATAATAGGTCTGGTTCCTGGTGGATTACCTCACGAAATTCTTGAATTGCTTCATCCATCATTGCTAGTTCCAGAAAACCTAAGCCCCGCCTAAATGAACGAATACATGCTTCATTATCCCCTTGTAAAAGCAATGGTTTTACTCCTCTCCTGTCTAAATCTGTCTTTACTTCTTCTAATTCTGTCTGCATCTCGTGCGCATCAGCCTCCGGTAAGATCGTACCAAATGCTTGCAGAAAAGACTCCGGCATTTCGTCAGGCAGTAAAAAGTCATATTCCTCCTGCATTTCGTTAATTTTTTCCTCAAAACGCAGCCAAAATTCCACATAATGGTCCATGCGACGACGCAACTCTAAAAGTCGGTCATAACACTTTTGCCGCTGTTCTTGATTGTTACCTACTTTACGCAATTCTTTTTCTACACGTTCCAAATCATTAAATATTTTGATAAACTCGTTGTCATTCATGAAATATTAATCCTCCTTAATCCAGTTTCCTTTCCTAGGAATGCGCAGTTTACAAGAAAAACATACATCTACAAATATCCTTCTGAGGTCTGGTCACAAATCTATATCCTACCATACAATGTCTCAATAATTTTAAAACAAATCGGGACATAATCACTTAACTCTTAACGAGACATTATCATATGTGGGTCAGAGCGGAAACTCAAAAAATACCTAAGTGTTGACTTGCAATGCAAAATATGTTACTATATGTTATGTCGCTGAAGCGATGCCGGCGTAGCTCAATTGGCAGAGCAGCTGATTTGTAATCAGCAGGTTGCGGGTTCGAGTCCCATCGCCGGCTCCAATATAATAATAACGTGGAGAGGTACCCAAGTTGGCCAAAGGGGGCAGACTGTAAATCTGTTGTCTCAGACTTCACTGGTTCGAATCCAGTCCTCTCCACCATTTTTGGGGCGTAGCCAAGTCGGTAAGGCACGGGACTTTGACTCCCGCATGCGTAGGTTCGAGTCCTGCCGCCCCAGCCAATGTTTATAATAGGTGGCTTGCCACCTTTTCCTTTCTCTTTGAGCCATTAGCTCAGTTGGCAGAGCACCTGACTTTTAATCAGGGTGTCCCGCGTTCGAGTCGCGGATGGCTCACCATTAAAAATGCGAGAGTGGTGGAACGGCAGACACGCTAGATTCAGGATCTAGTGGGCAATACGCCTGTGGGGGTTCAAATCCCCCCTCTCGCACCATTCGCTAATTAGAGCTGATTAGCTCTTTTTTCTAAGCTAGACAATTTTAATCTGGAGAGGTACCCAAGTTGGCCAAAGGGGGCAGACTGTAAATCTGTTGTCTCAGACTTCACTGGTTCGAATCCAGTCCTCTCCACCACTTTTGGGGCGTAGCCAAGCTGGTAAGGCACGGGACTCTGACTCCCGGATGCGTAGGTTCGAGTCCTACCGCCCCAGCCACAACAATCATTGGCGGCTTGCCACCTTTTCCTTTTGTGGGCCATTAGCTCAGTTGGTAGAGCACCTGACTCTTAATCAGGGTGTCCCGGGTTCGAATCCCTGATGGCCCACCATTATTTTTTAAGCAGAGCGTAAAGCTCTTTTTTTTTACACTAAAGTGTGTTACACCAAACCCTTTTATAGCTCTAGCTTGAACTAAGCATGATGCCTTCCGTCTTGCATAGACTTAACAGGGGGGAAATTTTATGAGCTATTTGGTGAGCAAAAATATGATTCGAGCTAACACGACCTTCCGCGGGTTGCCCGTCCCCGCTGCTATTGCTTTAACTTGCCCTCATTGTCACGATTATCTTACCTACTTTTGTCGTGACTATGTTCATCATGCGGCTACTAATACTATCACATTTCTTGGTATTTGCCCTGCCTGTGCAGCTAAAGTTAGTTTTTGGCTGGTCAACTGCCGCGACTACGAAAACAGTCAAATTTTTAACTATCCTTCATTTAACCAGAGCCGTGAAATGATGCCAGGAATAGAAAATGTGCCCCAGCCTATCACTGATAATTATCTGGAAGCGCTGGAGACCTATCACCATCAATATTATAAAGCGACAACGACAATGGTGCGTGCCTCTCTGGAAGACATCTTTAAAACGAATTTAGGCCAGGGCGAGGTTAAAGAACTAGCAGCTTTAATTAGACAGCTGGCAGAAAAAGTCAACCTGACAGAGCAAGTCAACAGTGTTGCCGCCACTATTGGCAACAATCAGCAGCTTCTGCCCTATTTTGCTTTTGAGAAAAAGCCCACTCAGCAAACTGCAGCCGTCCTGCTTAAGTTATTAGAATTTGTGCTTATTCAGACTTATGTCATTCCGGCAGCAACACAACGGCTCCAACATGAAGTAGACTGTTTGGCTCAGGAGAAGGGCACAGAGTAAGCAGTCCCCAGCATTATCTTTGCTTAAACTTCACTACATAAGTTCTGATGGTGTATAATAAGCAAGAGGTGATGCACAGTGCCAGACATGCCTTGGGGTACTTTAGTTGGTGTACGGCCAGCTAAACAGCTCCATAAATTAATAGATCAAAAGCTAGATTACCAGGCTGCTTTTAGTAGGATGCACGCCGCAACAAAAATAAGTAAAGAAAAGTTTTTTTTACTCTGGCAAGTTTGTCAAAAAGAAAGAGCAATACTTGAGGAAAGTACTAACCCACAGCTTTTTAGTGTTTATGTTGGTATTCCCTTCTGCCCTACGCGTTGCTTGTATTGTTCCTTTCCTTCGCACTCTCTAACTGAACTTGGCAGTTTAAGAAGCCAATTCACAACAAGCTTACTACAGGAAATTGCCGCGACAGGCGCACTAACCCAGGCCTTTGGCATGCATACCTATACAGTATACCTTGGCGGCGGTACTCCTACGGCCCTAAACCCCAGAGAACTAGAAAAAATTATACTGGCTTTACGCCAAGCTTTTCCCGGCAGCTGGCGCGAGTTTACGATAGAAGCTGGGCGCCCTGAGACATTAACAGCCGAGCATCTGGAAGTTATGATTAAACATGGTATTAACCGCATTAGTGTCAATCCGCAAACCATGCATCAGATTACCCTAGATCGTATTGGCAGGTGTCATAGTCCCGCTGATATTGTAGAAGCTGTAGAAGCCGTGCGTAAGGCTGGCATCAGCATCTTAAACATGGATTTAATCATCGGTCTGCCAGGCGAAGAGCAAAAGATGGTTAAGGAGTCAGTTCAGCAAGTGCTGGACTTGCACCCAGAAAATATAAC
>DASRMS010000187.1:0-3152 GCA_035647835.1 Oscillospiraceae bacterium | reverse complement strand
TGGCAGAATAATTAATCTGGTACGAATTGATTGCAATGTTCATTTCAACCTCCAGTGCTTGAGGCGGCTAGTCAGACCAGCCCCAAACGAATCGAAATTATTTAATCTCGAAGTTTACAGTATAGTCGAATGGTGAACTGGGTTTAATGCCTGTAATTTAGCTCAATTTGGTTTGAGTAGCACTGATTTTCCCAGCGGCGCAGGGACTAAGACTAAATCCTTGAAAAAAATCGACTACAGTACGACCAACTATCCAAATAATATTGATGAAACTGTCGAGCTTTGTTATTACCGTCCTTATAGTAGCGTGACTCCTGTGGGTTGTAAGTCAATTTCACCTAATAGTACCGGCACTGTGACTGACTTTAATAGTCAGAACTTCGGGCCCGGAGCTAAGGTGATAATTCGGCACCGAGTACAGGGTGGGCAGCAGCCAGGCTACCCTGCAGGCAAGGATACAGTTACTATCCACTACAGCTACTGATACTTAACATAGGTGTTGCAGGCATTCATAAATGCTTGCGATGCCTATTTATATTCGTTTGTCATGAAGCAGCATTAACCAGAAACAATATGGAAGTCTAAAGTATTTTGCTGGGCTGCCGATGATTGCATTGTCAGATATAAACTTGCACAACGCTTTGTGTCGCAGTGATATGGAGAAGCGCTCATGATAGGCCCAACCACCTACACATCCTTAGCAGGTAGCCGCTTGGCAAGCAGCTCCACTACTCAAGCCGGAAAAACACCAGAGGCATCTGCTACTGACAAAGCAGGCACTGCTGCGTCCACTAGCAATGCGGGCGCGACCAGCAGCGTTTCCAGTTGGGCACGTCAGTTGGGTGAAGCAGCCGCTCGTGCCGAGATTCGCGACAGCAGCCTCAGTCGTAAAGAGTTAGGTGAGAAGGCAGCTGCACAGCTCAGTCAAATCACTGGTAGCCAGTATTTTCAGCAACAGGCGCAACACAATGCGCAGGTGCCTGCAACGGACGATCCGGAATTGCTGGCTCGGGCACAGCAGGCAACCAGTTTCGTGAATGGCTCAGGCACTAACCCGTTCAAAGGGTTGTCAGCAGATCAGCTGGCTTTGATTGCCTATGATGATGGCGACACCTTTACGGTCAACGAGCGGCGTGCTGCATGGCTGGAGTCTGATAGTCAGCGGCAAGGATGGCAGCAACAGGCTGTAGCGATGGGCATGTTGGAACACAACCTGACCGACAAGATGAACGATTTTCACACAGAAGCGCTTATCCACTATAACTTGCAGCCTGCTATTGAACAGGCGCGTTATCCGGAAAACTATGCTAATCGCCTGCAAGCGCAGATCAGCGCTGACGACCATCCCCAGCATCAGGGTAAGGAAGCTGTTAACAGTGCTGCCAAGACGGTTGAGCAGCTCTTTGCCGCTACGCCACATGCGAATGATATAGAAAAGCAGGTCACTACAGTCAGCGTGCAGGCAGTTGCCGCAACACAGGCCGCAGAAGAACTCGCTTACACCAACCCAAGGTCTACACCAGCATACAAGCTGATGGTTGACCGCCTGTTCGGTGGTAAGGAGCCACCGGTAGGCAACGGTGCGGAGGGCATGAGTGGCAGTAATATTGGTCGAAGCTCGTACAATTTCCTTACTTATCCAGATCGTATTTTGTTGTCAGATGTGTATGCCTACGCTCAGACTGAGGGTGCGGACTTAGCCTATGTAGATCGTCTGGCTGCAAAACTAGGTGATTATCGACAGCATAACAATGGCCAACTCAGCTCGAGTTTCAATAATGGTCATAGCTATGATGCAGAAGGACGCCAGCTTACGGTCAGCTTTAATGAAAAAGATACTGCTACTGCTTCGCGTATTCTTAATGGCAGCGCAATCAATAGTACTGCCTTTGACCGAGGGTTTTTAAATCACATACTCGACCCAGGTTATGGAGCCATAGGACATTTTACTAATTTTGAATTTCTTGAGCATATGGTCAACAAGTTTTCCAATGAAGGTATAGAGGTAGCGCCGATTGATAATAAATTTGCCACTTTTAAACCTGTAGGTGTCATTAAGGATCACATTGTTTTAACTGCCAACGAAAATGTGCGCTTAAAGCCATCTGAGCCTGATATTGTCAAAGTGAATGGCGTGTACACTCTCACTGAGAAAGGTCGTGCCGCAGGCATCACTATGGATGAGGTGCATGGCAGGACCAGTAAAGTGTCAAGCGCTTCGGTCAGTCGAGAAATGAACCGCTATATTCTGGATGCTTTTTTTAACAAAAAAGATTCGACCAAAACCCACACATCCTTAATTGACTTGCTGAATCAGCAAGAGGTCAATTTTAAAACGAAAAGAAATAACTAGGGCTCGTGGCAGGTAGGTAGTTTTCAGTCAAAAAATTTAACAATTGCCTATGTTGCTTTAGCATTGCAATAGATTCCGTTAGAAGTGTTTGACTAAATTCTTAAGTAGATTTTGCTCATTCGGTGTTGTTAACTATGTTAATACCCCAAGCGTGTCAGCACGCATGCTCGCAGCTCTAAGGCACAGGCGTGAGATGTTTATTGACCTGTTTTGACCGCTGGTTACAAAATTCATAACGAACTTTTGCCGCCTTGGTGCGGGTGCTGCGGGCCAGCCCGTCAAGGTGGAGCACTGTTAGCACATCGTCGAGGCGCAAGTATGCATACTCCGGGCGGTTGCGCCGGTTGCCGGTGACCTTCTATGAAAATAGCTTATACAGCCAGCAGCATGCAGCTCAACCCGCTGGTTGGTCAAGTCTTGGTTGACGATGCTAACGTGAGCATAGCCCAGCAGTGGCGTTTTTATTCATTGTGTATTGTCTTCTGTTCTAGTCGTGTGTTCATTATATGCAACTAGAACCCGCGACACGACAACGCTAGGCAAGCAGTAGGAGAATATACTGTCGCACGACTTAGGGTATACGTGACAGGCGTACTCTAGTTCCTATGCTGCTCATGCCAAATTGCGGCCGCATGGGCTGCCTTTGCGTTGAACTTCATGAAATGCTTTCGGTAGGCGTTGATAAGGCCATCGTCGTTCGTTTGCTGGCAAAGAGTAAGAATTTCCGGGCCAACGCGCCAACTGATCGTGTAGCGCGTAGCTTTGATCTCGCTCTTGGCCCTTTCGAGCAAATCAAGCG
>DASRMS010000186.1:0-39019 GCA_035647835.1 Oscillospiraceae bacterium | reverse complement strand
TTTCTACAAATTGGGGGTGTTTTCCTCCAAAAGCCCTATAGTAAGTTTACACTAACAGTACTGCCGATAGTGTCAAACTGGGGCATTACCGGCAAGAGAGCAACACCAACACGATGATTAGCATCACCTAGCCTTACTTTTGGACTGTCAAGGTGTAATTATCTGGTAAGTACTGCCAGTAGGCGGTGAGAGGGTTTATTAGTTAAACTTGGTTATACTATACGAAAAAAGGCATGGAATAATGTCATGGAGAAAGTTCACATCCTTTTGGTGGTACGACCGGCTGTAGGTGGTATTAGAGAGCATCTGCGCTCATTAATTACATATTTAGCTGCTGATTTTACTTTTACCCTCGCTTGTCCCCAAGAGCAGCAGGCAGATTACGCAGGCTTGCCCTGTCAAGTCTTACCCCTGCCCTTATCAGGAAAAATGAGGCCGTTGTCTGATCTGCAGGCGATGCGGCAGCTGGTGCGCTTTATCAACACAAATTCGGTACATCTGCTCCATGCCCATGGCTTTAAAGCTGCTCTGGTGGCCAGACTGGCGGCGCGCGCTTGTAAGCGTCCTTGTTTAGTTACTGTGCACAGTGACTTTGCACAGGCGCAAGCAGCCCGCCTGCCTGCTATCTATCTAACAGCGGAACGAAAACTTAAGCGCTGGACGGCGGGTTATATTACTGTTTCGCAGTGGTTAGCCGAGATATTGCAGCAAAATATTCAGGTTGATGAAGGGCAGATTTCAGTAGTGCCTAACGGCATTGAGTTGATGGCTGATAAAGCCGCAGCTTGTACTTTACCGTTTAGTAAAGAAGCCATTTTAGTAGGTACTGTGGCCAGATTAGTACCGCAAAAGGGACTTGAAGTATTATTACAGGCTGCAGCGCTGCTGGTGCCTCGTTTTCCACAAATTTGTTTTGTGGTGGCGGGGGAGGGACCGTTATGTGCCGAGCTTGAAAAAAAGCGAAATAATTTGGCTTTGGAACAGCGCTTCTTTTTTCTTGGTTACTGTGAGCAGGTGGCGGCGCTGCTGGCAAGATTGTCGGTCTTTGTGCTGCCTTCTCTTAGTGAGGCGCAGGGTATCGCAGTACTGGAGGCCATGCAGGCTGGCTGCCCCGTCGTGGTTAGTGCTGCGGGGGGGCTGAGGGAGCTAATCGAGGATAATAAAAACGGGCTGTTAGTACCACCCGGTAATGCTGTCAGTTTAGCAGAAGCTATTGAAAAGTTACTGCGGCAGCCGCACTTGGCAGCTCGTCTGGCGAGGCAGGCGCAAGCGGATGTGTGCCGTTTTAGCATCAGCGAAAGTATGAGGAAAACGAAAATGGTTTATGATAGGGTTTTGGAGGGTAGGAATACGCTTTGAAAAAGGCATTATTATTCAGTTTCTTCTGCTTACTGTTATTAACTAACCCCGCACAGGCCGCAGCGGCGGGTAAAGTGGTCATTGTTTCTTTAAGTCGCACCAGTACACAGCAATTAGCTGACGATGAAAACATGGCCACCTGGCTGGCACAGAGTGCGGTAGGGCTGCTAAATACAGGTACTGCCAGCAATGCTGTCAGTCGTCATCTTTATGTTACCATGGGCGCAGGTTCACGCGCTTTAGGTAATGATAGTACCCGTTTAGCATTTTTACAGGAAGAAGAGTATAACGGTACTCCTGCCCAAATAATTTTTACGCGCCACCAAGGTTCTACTGCTTCTGGAAGAATTGTGCATGTAGGGATGGCCGATTTAATATATGCCAACCAAACGCTAAATTACCCTGTCCAACCAGGGTTATTAGGTGATGCTTTGCATGCAGGCGGTAAAAAGACAGCCGTCATCGGTAATGCTGATGCCAGCCAAGTTAATCGTGAAGCGGCAGCCATCCTAGCCGATAGCAAAGGTGAAATTGACTTTGGCCAGGTTGGGACAGCAATTTTATTAGATGATGCAGCGTTTCCTTATGGGTTGCGTTTGCATAAAGAGCAGGTTTGGCAGATCTTTCGGGAGCTATATGCAAAAACTGATGTCATACTCATTGATTGGGGCGATACTGCTCGGTTAGATATGTATCGCACACAACTGCGTCAGCAGGTGGCAAAGCAGCTGGAAGAAGAAATATTTAGGGATATTGATTGGCTGCTGGAACGTTTAACTGCGGTCCTGCACAGAGATGATCTTCTGCTTTTGCTGGCAGCGGTGCCCCCTAATGGTGCTGCAGCTGCTGAGACCTTGGGGCTTGTTGCTGTTAGGGGCGGTTCTTTTCTGCCGGGACGTTTAGTAACCTCTGCTACAACGCAGCGCGCAGGTTTGGCTGCGGTAACCGATCTTGCGCCGCTAGTGCTCACACAACTGGGTTTGGCGCTGCCGCAAGCCATGATTGGGCGTCCTCTGCAGTTGGCGGGCAGCGGCAATGTGCAAGACTTGTTGGCAATGCAAAGTACCATTGACCGTATTTATCGCTTACGTTCACCCCTCTTGAGGGTTTATGTGATCTGTCAGATTATTTTTGTGCTAGGCGCACTTTTAAACCTCTTTTTACGCCTGATACCTGCTAAATACTTTGAAAGTGCCCTGCTGGGGCTGTTAAGCTTTCCCCTGCTGCTGCTGTATCTACCGTTGGCGCAGTTATCGTTAAGCCTGAGTTTTATTGTTTGTACTGCAGCCGTTGTAATTGTCGTGCTGCTTTTACAGAAACTATTAGCGGGACCGATAGAACGCTTTGCTTTGATCGCCTGTGCCACATCACTCTCCTTACTGATAGATATTTTTCGTGATGCACAGCTAATGCAGATTTCAGTGCTGGGTTATGATCCAGTTTCCGGTGCACGTTATTATGGCTTAGGCAATGAATATATGGGTATTTGGGTGGGCACAACAGTACTGGGGGTCACAGCTCTTACGACACTAGCACCGCGTTGGCGTAAATGGTTACTAGGCTTAAGTACCATACTTTTTGCTGGGATTGCGCTGCTGATGGTAGCACCCAACGGTGGTGCTAATTTTGGTGGTACTTTAACAGCTATTGCGGCTTTTATTACTACCTTAGCAGTTTTGTTTAATTTTCGCTTCAGTTGGAAAAGTGCCAGTATTACTGTTGTCAGCTTAGTGGCCGTGGCCATCCTTGCTATTTTAATTAACATCTACGTGCCACAAAATTTACAATCGCATTTAGGGCGAACGCTTGTCTTGCTGCAGCAGCAGGGTTGGCAGGCATTAAAGGATATCATCATTCGTAAAGGGTCCATGAATCTAAAGCTCTTTCGCTATTCACAGTGGAGTCGGGTTCTCTTAGCTTTTTTAGGGGTACTGGCCGTATTGTTTTACCGTCCGCAGGGAATTTTAGTGGATATTCATAAAATGTATCCTGATTTAGCGGCTGGTTTTTTAGGAATTATTGCGGGAAGTGTAACAGCTTTGCTGGTGAATGACTCCGGAGTTGTCGCTGCTGCAACCACGCTTCTATATGCAGGAGTACCGCTGATTATTTTAGCATCTAGGGTGGCTCGAGAAACTCCACGCCCAATAATAAATATTTAACTAAAAGATACGTAAAATAGAAGCAGTGGCAGGATTATACCTTTGAGAAGGGAATAAAGTTACATGCCCAGTTGTTGGAAGATAAGCGAATGGTGGCGAAGGAGGAAAAAACTTGGCTATATTTAAGCACAAACGCCTGGAAAATGGCATTAATGTCTACATTCATCCCACAGCAAAATTCAAAACGATTTTGGTACAACTTTTTTTTCACCGTCAGCTGCTTAATGATGAGGTGACGCAAAGCGCCCTTTTACCGGCAATTTTACAGCGTGGTACGGGTACATATCCGACACGGCAAAAATTAGCACTACGTTTAGAAGAGCTCTATGGTACTGAGCTGATGTCAGAAGTGATCAAGAAGGGTGAACGCCAGCTAATCTGTTATACGATGGATTTGGTGCACGATCAGTTTTTGCCCGAGGAGCATCAACTGCTGCGCAAAGGCTTGGAAATTCTGCATGATTTGCTCACCAACCCACTGCTAGCAGGGGATACCTTTAAGGCGGACTATGTAGAGCAGGAAAAAGAACAGCATGAAAAAGTCATCAACGGCCTGATTAATGATAAGATAGCTTACTCCGTGGAGCGCTGTCTGCAAGAAATGTGTGCAGAGGAGCCCTTCAGCGTCTTTAAATATGGCAGTTTGGAGCAGCTGGGTAAACTTGATGCGACATCACTATTTCAGTTTTATCAAACCTTTCTGCAGGAAAGTCCGGTTGACTTACATATCATCGGCGATCTAAATGTTGAAGAGACATTTGCCCTGGTGCAGAAGATTTTTACCTACCAGCGCGGCACAGAAAAGAAAGTGCCGCCAACAAAAGTTGCAGTACAGCCACGTGAAGTTAGTTATATACGGGACGAAATGGATGTTAGTCAGGGCAAATTAGTTTTAGGTTATCGCACAGGACTGCATTATGGCGATGATGATTATGCCGCTTTAGTAATGTATAATGGCATCCTAGGAACCTTCCCGCACTCTAAACTGTTTCAAAATGTACGGGAAAAGGCTAGCCTAGCCTACTATACTTATTCACGTTTAGAAAAACATAAAGGGCTGATGGTTATCTCATCTGGCATTGAAACAAATAATTACGAACGTACTTTAGAGATCATTAATCAACAGGTGTCAGATATGCAAAAAGGAGAATTTAGCCAAGCTGATGTGGATAATACCCGCAGTGGCTTACGTAATCAATATTTGGTAGAAGAAGACCACCCGGGAGCGCTGATTAATCGTACAGTAGATGGTATTTTAGCAGAGCGGGTCTTTGATACAAAAGATTTATTGGCACGTTTAAATGCCGTCACCCGTGATGATATTGTACGCATCGCAGAAAAAATAGCTTTAGACACAGTTTACTTTCTTACAAAGGGGGGCGTGTAATGACAAAAGTACTTGAGCATAGCCTCTTAAGGGAAAAGATCTCCTGGCGACGGATTGAGCCAGGTCTGGAAGTCTTTGTTTTACCTAAAAAAGGCTACAACAAAAAGTATGCCACCTACTCCACCAACTTCGGTTCTATTAACTCACGTTTCATTGTCGAAGGTCAGGAGCGGGAGCTGCAGGTTCCTGATGGCGTAGCACATTTTCTGGAACATAAGCTGTTTGAAGATGAGCAGGGCAACGCCTTTGACCGCTTTGCAGTATTGGGTGCCTCTAGTAATGCTTTCACCAATTTTACCAGTACTACCTATCTATTTTCTGCTACAGAAAACTTTACTGAAGGTCTAGAGTTATTATTGGACTTTGTGCAAGATCCCTATTTTACAGAGGAAAGTGTGGAAAAGGAAAAAGGCATTATTGGTCAAGAAATTCGTATGTATGAAGATAATCCACAGTGGCGGCTCTTTTTTAACCTCTTAGGTGCTTTGTACCAAGAACATCCAGTCAGGATCGATATTGCCGGTACGGTAGAAAGTATTAGCAAAATAGATAAAGAGGTGCTTTATCAGTGCTATCG
Organism: Oscillospiraceae bacterium; assembly: GCA_035647835.1. GTDB lineage: Bacteria > Bacillota > Dethiobacteria > Dethiobacterales > Dethiobacteraceae > UBA9865. The sequence goes on along the minus strand of DASRMS010000186.1, from coordinate 33,534 downwards.
CACTTTTTATCATCCCAGTAATATGGCTATGTTTGTGACTGGTGATGTGGACGCGGAGCGGGTGTTGGAGCAAATTGAAGAGAATATCCAAAGGCATGATTATCAGCCTCTGGGTGAGATTAAGCGGCTCTTTCCTCAAGAGCCAGCAGAAATTGCGAAAGAGTATGTGGAGCAAACATTAGTAGTTTCTGAACCAGTGCTAAATATTGGCTTTAAAGAACAAGATTTAGGTTATGGTGGTGAAAAGCTTTTCAAACGTGAGATAGCTACGAATTTAATGTTAGATGTTGTTTTTGGCCCAAGTTCCAAACTTTATAACGAGCTGTATGAAGAAGGCTTAGTAGATGATGAATTTGATGCTGGCTATGTAGCAGAACAAGATTACAGCCATTCCATCATCGGTGGTGAAACAGCTGAGCCAGAAAAGTTGTTTGCGCGATTGGTTGAGGGCATCAAGCGTGCCCAAAGGGAGGGTATCTCGACAGAGACATTTGCCCACTATCAACGTAAAGCGATGGGTGAATTTCTTAAAAGCTTTAACTCTTTGGAGTTTATTGCTAACAACTATCCAGCCTATCATTTTAAAAAAATTAACTTTTTTGACTATCTGCAGGTACTGCATGATCTGACCCAAGATGAAGTAAACCAGCGTCTGCAAGAACACTTAAGCCTCGATTACCTGGCTCGCTCTGTGATCTGGCCAAAAAGCTCGCCTAGGTAAGAGTAAAAATTGATGACGTGCGTCTGGAGGTCGGGCAGCAGTCCGGCCTCATTATCGTAAACTAAACACTGCATAGCAGGATTTTGCCAGTAATTGTGGAATTAATCTGTATCCACAAGGCGAGGAGATAGATAATCATGGAAAAAATGTATACAATCTCAGATCTGCCTCAGCTGACGCGTACGCAGGTGAGAGAGAATTTTAAAAACCATATGAACCCTGGCTTATGTTCCTACTTGGGATTGCTTGACTTTGACAAGCATTATGTTAAAGCACAGGGTGTTAATGTTTGGGATGGCGACGGTAATTGTTATTTAGATTTTCTTGGTGGCTATGGTTCCGTAAACCTAGGGCATAATCACCCCTATGTGATTGAGTCCCTACAGAAAGTATCAGCCATGCCTAATTTACTGCAAGCTTCTATGAATGGTGTAGCTAGTGCCTTGGCCCATAATCTAGCACAGATTACGCCCGGCAAGTTAAGTAATACCTTTTTCTGTAATAGCGGAGCAGAAGCAGTGGAAGGTGCCTTAAAACTAGCTCGGATTGCTACAGGACGTTCCCGCATTATTTCCTGTGTTGCTAGTTTTCACGGCAAAACAATGGGGGCACTTTCATTAACCGGCAGGGAAAAATATCATAAAGGTTTTGAACCGATGCTGCCAGATTGTAATATGGTTCCTTTTGGTGAATTAGAAAGTTTAGAAAAAGAGCTGAAAACAAACGATGTTGCTGCCTTTATTGTCGAACCCATTCAGGGAGAAGGCGGTGTAATTGTACCGCCGGCAGGTTACTTAAATGCTGCTAAAGAGCTCTGCCACCAGTATGGCACTTTATTTATTGCTGATGAAATCCAAACTGGGTTAGGTCGCACCGGGAAAATGTTTGCTTGTGACCATGAAGGTGTAGAACCTGATGTTATGTGTCTGGCAAAATCATTAGGCGGCGGCATCATGCCCATTGGTGCATTTATCACCACAGCAGAGATTTGGCACAAGGCCTATGGCGGTGTGGAAAAGTGTTTGCTGCATACTTCTACTTTTGGTGGTAATACCTGGGCAACTGCGGCGGGAATTGCCGCTTTGGAAGTTATTAATCAGGAAAAACTTCCCGAACGCGCAGCTGAAATGGGTGCTTATTTATTAACTGGCTTACAAAGTTTGCAGGAGAAATATCCTATCATCCGCGACGTGCGTGGTAAGGGATTGCTGGTGGGCGTAGAATTTGAGCAGCCTGCTAAAGGAATAATGGCTAAAGTTGCCGGAGCACTTAACAAACTGGCAAGCGAATATTTGGGTTCTATGGTGGCCGGGGTGCTGTTAAACCAATACAGAATTATCACGGCCTATACTCTCAATAATCCTAACGTGATTCGTTTGGAGCCACCTTTAGTGGTATCGCAAGAACAGATTGATGTGGTGCTAAACGCTCTTGATGAAACATTCCATAAAAACCGTTCTATTTTAGGTTTTGGCTTGGCTTCAGGAAAAACATTTTTGTCAGGCATGTTTGGCAAAAAGTAGTATACACTATTAAAAATGCGGGACTCAGGTACCATGGAAGATTTGCTTAAAAATAACTAACTCTGGGCAAGCTACTATCCGGAAGGAGGCGGCTTATGAAATACGAAGGTATTGATAACTGGGTTTCTATTTTTGAAGCAGCCACATGGGAAGAAGCGACGATGGCCAAAGGGATGCTGGAAGCAGCGAAGATTCCTGTTATCCTTGACAGGGATTCGTTGGGTGATGGCTATAGTATGTCCGCAAGTGTAATGAATGAAGTAGTAGTCAAAGTACCTAAACAGATGGTGACAAAAGCAGCACAATTATTGCAAACTAAATCTTTTGGGGCATCAGGAGACTAGACAGATTTTTCAGCCAGTCAGGAGGGAACCGATGCAAATTGCACAAAGCGTGGTAGAGTTAATTGGACAAACACCGCTGGTTAGGCTTACTAATTTAGTTGAGCCGACGATGGCTGAAGTTACAGTCAAACTGGAATCATTTAATCCCAGCGGCAGCATCAAAGATCGAGCGGCTTTAGGGATGCTTCTGGCAGCAGAGAACGCAGGAAAGTTAAAACCTGGTGATACCATTTTGGAACCTACCAGCGGCAATACCGGCATTGGCTTGGCGATGCTGGCTGCAGCGCGTGGTTACCGCCTAATTTTAGTGATGCCAGATACGATGTCCATGGAGCGGCGCAATCTGCTGCTGGCCTATGGTGCAGATTTTATTCTTACCCCCGGGGCCCAAGGGATGCAAGGATCACTGGCCGAAGTGGACAAAATCTTGCGGGAGCATCCGGAATATTTTGTACCACAGCAATTTGCCAACCCTGCTAACCCTGAAATACACCGTACCACGACGGCACTAGAGATTCTGCAGCAGACCGAGGGACAGGTAGACGCTTTTGTTGCAGGTGTGGGTACGGGTGGTACTGTGACGGGCGTAGGTGAGGTATTAAAACAGAAACTACCCGCAGTCAAAGTTTATGCCGTGGAACCGGCAGCCTCAGCCGTTTTATCAGGAGAGAAGCCTGGGCCACATAAAATCCAGGGCATCGGTGCCGGCTTTGTGCCTTCAGTTTTAAATAGCGCAATTATTGATCAAGTCTTAACTGTTAGCGATCAGGATGCCATGGAAACTGCCAGACAATTGGCGGCCAGAGAAGGGCTGCTGGTGGGCATTTCCAGTGGAGCAGCAGTTTTTGCCGCCCTGCAGCTTGCCCGTAAGCTGGGCCCAGGAAAACGGGTCGTCGCCATTGCTCCCGATACAGGGGAACGATACCTGTCGACAGAATTATTTAGACATGAATAATTATCAGCAAGGAGCGGGCAACCGCTCCTTGCTTGATTATTGGTAAATTGCCCCCTCTTAGCGAATATGATATAATTTTGGTAGCATTAAACAATTTTTTGTAGTTTCGGTTGAGCGTAGAAGGAGGAGTAAAAAGATGGCCAAACAAGATAAAGAATTTGTCAAGGAAATAACACCACAGAATCAAGACTATTCCCAATGGTATTTGGACGTTATTTTAAAGGCGCAAATGATGGATTATGCGCCGGTTAAAGGGTGTATGGTGATTAGGCCTTACGGCTACAACCTATGGGAAAACATGCAGGAGGGATTAGATGGGCGCATTAAAGCTACCGGCCATCGTAATGCTTATTTCCCGATTTTCATTCCGGAGAGCCTCTTACAAAAAGAAGCAGAGCATGTAGAAGGTTTCGCGCCGGAAGTGGCCTGGGTAACCCATGGCGGCAACGAAAAATTAACGGAACGGTTATTGGTGCGTCCCACTTCAGAAGCAATTATCTGTGAAATGTATAGCCGCTGGATTCAATCGTATCGTGATCTGCCGGTGTTAATTAACCAATGGTGTAATGTGGTGCGTTGGGAAAAAGTAACACGACCATTTTTGCGCACAACTGAATTTTTATGGCAGGAAGGCCATACCGCACATCGCACGGAAGCAGAAGCCCAAGCTGAAACGCTGCAGATGTTAGAAGTTTATCGTGATTTTGTAGAAAATGATTTAGCAGTACCGGTGGTGACAGGGCAAAAATCTGAAAAAGAAAAGTTTGCCGGTGCTTTACGGACATATTCTATAGAAGCATTAATGAGCGATGGCAAGGCTTTACAGGCTGGTACTTCTCATAATCTCGGCACTCACTTTGCCAAGGTTTTTGATATAACCTTTTTGGATAGCGATGGTGAGTTAAAACATGCTTGGCAAACCTCGTGGGGTGTTTCGACGCGTCTCATCGGTGCCATTATTATGGTACATGGTGATGATCGCGGCTTGATCATGCCGCCTAAAGTAGCTCCTACGCAAGTGATTCTCGTACCGATCATGCCTAAAAAAGCTCGTCTTGAGGTGCTGGAACAAGCAACAGCTATTTTTACAGAGCTAAAGCAGGCTGGCCTGCGTATGGAAATGGATGACCGGGAAGAATACTCCCCCGGGTGGAAGTTTAATGAATGGGAAATGAAAGGTGTCCCCCTGCGCCTTGAAGTAGGGCCACGTGATTTGGCAGCAGGACAAGCTGTGTTGGTACGTCGGGATACTGGTGTCAAAGAAACGTTGGCGCTAGCGGACTTGACGGTACGTGTACCCGCCCTGCTCGCAGAAATTCAAGCTAACATGCTGGAGAAAGCGAAAAAATTTAGAGCGGAAAATACTCATCGTACTGATGACTACGCAGAGTTTAAGCAAATTATTGAAGAAAAACGTGGTTTTATTATTTCCAGCTGGTGTGGCCACAGTGACTGTGAAGCCGCGGTAAAGGAAGAAACCAAGGCGACCATCCGCAACATCCCCTTCTACTTGCAAAATGAAACGCCAGGCCGCTGTTTGCACTGCGGTGGCGAAGGTAAACATCTCGTTATTTTTGCTCGCGCCTATTAAAAGAAATCCTTTGCACTCTTAACCCAGGAGGTTATGTGATGAATGAGAAAAAGGAATTACGAAAAAAAATATTAGCGGAACGAGATTTATTAACTTGGGACCAGGTTAAAGCCAATAGTCTTAAGATCGCAGAGAACTTGTTTGCCTTACCACAGTATCAGGCAGCGCAAACGATTATGTATTTTTTAAACTTTGGTAAGGAAGTCTTGACGATGAAGATGGTGCCGCAAACATTAGCGCATGGTAAACGAGCAGTGGCTACCAAAACTGTTACTAAAGAACGTCGTATGATTTTATCAGAAATACATGATCTAGAAGCAGATCTGGAGCCAGGCTTATGGGGTATCCCAGAACCTAAACCAGAAGCGCTGCGCCCCCTGGAACCTAAAGAGATTGATTTTGTGGTCGTACCGGGCGTTGCCTTTGACCTGCAAGGTAACCGTCTAGGTTATGGCGGCGGTTACTATGATCGCTTTTTCCCACAGCTGCGAGACGGTGTACCATTAGTGGCGGTTACTTTTGAGGTGCAAATAACTAATGGTATCCCCGTAGACCCCTGGGATCGCCGCGTAGATTTTATCATTACGGAGAAAAGAGTGATTGACTGTAGATAGACAAAGTATTAACAAAAGGTTAATCTTTGCAAGCAAAACAGAAATTGGTCATTGCAAGAAATAGAAAGATAAAGTAAAATTATAGACAGCTACAGCATATATATTTCCCTGGACGAGTAATACTTGCAGCCGGGGATTTTTTGTGCTGTTTGCAGGAATCAGTAGTGAGCAGCACGAATGTTATTGAATTGAGCCATAAATATTATTTATACCACGTGAAAAGGAGGTTAGACACATTGAAAGAAGCTCATGAATGCCATGCTGAAGACTCTTTTGATTATGCACCTGTAGATGAGATTCTTGAACGCTATCAAGGACAGAAAGGTACAACTATACCTATTCTGCAAGCTATCCAGGAATTTTATGGCTACCTACCTCGTCAGGCTATGGCGTACACTGCTAAACAGTTAAAAGTGCCATTTAGCCGGGTTTATGGTGTTGCCACATTTTATGCTCAATTTCACTTGACACCACGGGGTGAAAATATTATCCGTGTCTGCCAAGGGACAGCTTGCCATGTTCGCGGAGCGTCTAAGATTGTTGAAGCACTTAAAGAACAGCTAGGTCTAGACGTTGGCGAAACATCTAATGACCAGAAATTTACTTTAGAGTCTGTCGCCTGCATTGGTGCTTGCGGTCTGGCACCTGTGATGATGATTAATAATGATACCTTTGGGCGTCTGACAGCAGAAAAAATAAAAGAGATTCTTAATAACTACTAAGCTTGCCACCACACATTGAGGAGAAGGGGGATTGCAACGATGGAAGCCCAATCTTATAGAGTCAGAGTTGGTCTGGCTACCTGCGGCATTGCTGCTGGTGCAAGCAAAACCTACGATAAGTTAGTGTCGCTGCTAGCGGAACACGACATTGTGCCCGAAAGAACTGGTTGTATTGGCATGTGCTTTAGTGAACCACTAGTGGAAGTCACCACGCCAGCAGGTGAAACTTATCTGTATGGTGACGCTACGGCAGATAAAGTAGCTGCCATTGTGGAACAGCATATTGTTGGCGGTAAACCGGTTGAAGAAATGCTTGTGCTGTCCAGTGCAGCAGCTACTGATAATGACCATTTTATGGCTAAACAACATCGTGTTTTGCTTGGCCACGTGGGAGTGATTGATCCCGAAAGCATTGATAGTTATCTAGCAATTGATGGCTATATAGCTTTAACTAAAGTTATCAATGAAATGACTCAGGAAGAAGTCATCAAAGAAGTGCAAAAGTCAGGACTACGGGGGCGCGGTGGTGCTGGGTTCCCGACAGGTATGAAGTGGAACTTCACTTACCAAGCCAAAGGCAATAAAAAGTATGTTGTTTGTAACGCAGACGAAGGTGATCCTGGTGCCTTTATGGACCGCAGTGTTCTCGAGGGTGACCCACATGCGCTAATTGAAGGTATGACCATTGCTGCTTTTGCTATTGGTGCAGACGAAGGTTATATCTATGTACGTGCTGAATATCCCCTGGCTATTAAACGCCTGCAGATTGCGATCAAAGAAGCTAAAGCGCATGGCTATCTTGGCAACAAAATCCTGGGCACTGATTTTTGTTTTGATTTGAAAATTAAGGAAGGTGCCGGCGCGTTTGTTTGCGGTGAAGAAACAGCTCTCTTGGCATCAATTGAAGGACTGCGTGGTATACCACGTCCACGTCCGCCATTTCCGGCAAACTCCGGGCTGTGGGGTAAACCTACCTTACTGAATAACGTGGAGACTTACGCCAATGTGCCCGTTATCTTCCGTCTTGGTGCCGATGAATACGGTAAGGTTGGTGCCGAACGCAGTAAAGGCACAAAGGTATTTGCTTTAACCGGTAAAATTAAAAAGACAGGTCTCGCCGAAGTACCCATGGGTATTACCATGCGGGAAATAATTTATGATGTTGGTGGCGGGATTCAAGACGACAGGGCATTTAAGGCGGTACAGATTGGTGGGCCATCAGGTGGTTGTTTGCCAGAAGAGCAATTAGACCTATCTGTTGATTATGATTCACTCACTGCAGCTGGTGCCATGATGGGTTCCGGTGGTCTAGTGGTGATGGATGAAACTACCTGTATGGTGGACTTAGCTAAATTCTTCTTAACCTTTACGCAAAGTGAATCCTGTGGTAAATGTACTCCCTGCCGGGAAGGTACAAAGCGCATGTTAGAGATCTTAGAGCGTATTACCGCAGGCCAAGGTAAACCTGGTGACATTGAAACACTTGAAGAGATGGGCGCTGCTATTAGAGATAGTGCGCTTTGTGGTTTAGGACAAACTGCACCTAACCCTGTGTTAAGTACACTACGCTACTTCCGGCATGAATACGAAGAGCATATCAATGAGGGTAAATGCCGCGCAGGCGTTTGCAGTAATTTGATCTCCTATAATATTATAGAAGATAAATGTGTTGGCTGCACAGTGTGCGCCAAAAACTGTCCTGTAAATGCTATTTCTGGCGAACGTAAACAACCCCACGAAATTGACCAATCTGTTTGCATTAAGTGCGGTGTTTGCATGGAAAAATGTAAATTTGATGCAATTATCCTGAAATAGTGAAGGAGGGGAAAAAATGAGTAAGGTGAACATCACCATCAACGGCCAGGCACTGCAAGTAGACAGTGGCATGACCGTTTTGGAAGCAGCACAAACTGTCGGTATTGATATCCCTACCTTTTGTCATGATCCGGAGCTTACCAAAGTTGGTGCCTGTCGCATGTGCGTCGTTGAAGTAACTGGTGCGCGAAACCTTCCAGCCTCTTGCACCACTCCTGTAGCTGAAGGTATGGTGGTTGAGACGGAAACAACGCGCGTAAAAAAGGCGCGTAAAAATATTTTAGAACTCATTTGGGCAGACCATCCCCAAGATTGTCTGACCTGTGAGAAAACTGGCAGCTGTAAACTACAAGATTATAGCTACCGCTATGATGTTGAAGGCAGCCCCTATCAAGGTGAAGTCAGAGAGATCCCGCTTGATGATACTAACCCATTTTTCTTCCGGGACCTTAATAAATGTATTCTTTGTGGTAAATGCGTACGCAAATGCCATGAGATTAACGGTGTAGGTGCTATTGATTTTATGTATCGTGGTTTTGGCACCAAAGTAACCCCCGCTTATGATGACCCGATTGAAGAATCTTCTTGTGTCTTTTGCGGCATGTGCGTGGATATCTGTCCAGTAGGTGCCTTGACACCAAAACAAGGCCTGAACCAAGGTCGGCCTTGGGAAGTTGATAAAGTGTTAACAACTTGCCCGTACTGTGGTAGTGGTTGTACTTTCTACATGCATGTACGAAATGATAAAATTATAAGTATTACACCAAATTTCGAGGGACCGATGAAAGGTCATCTGTGTGTCAAAGGTCGTTTTGGCTGGGACTTTGTTGACAGCCCAGATCGTCTAAAGACACCACTGATAAAAAAAGATGGTGAATTTGTAGAAGCTTCTTGGGATGAGGCTTTAGAGCTTGTGGCGACTAAATTTAAGGAGGTGGGGGCACAATACGGCGCTGATGCCATTGCTGGTTTGTCTTCAGCACGTACGACTAATGAAGAGAATTATCTCTTCCAGAAGTTGCTGCGCAGCTTAGGCACAAACAACGTCGATCACTGTGCCCGTTTGTGACACGCTCCTACCGTGGCCGGTCTGGCCACTGCATTTGGTAGCGGCGCAATGACAAACACCATTGGCGAAATTGAAAACGCCAATGCCATCTTTGTGATAGGTTCTAACACTACAGCAAACCATCCTGTGATTGGTTATCGGATTAAGCAAGCCGCTAGAAACGGCGCTAAACTAATTGTCGCGGACCCCCGCTATATCGAACTATGTGACTACGCGGATGTCCACCTTCAATTAAAACCTGGTACAAACATTGCTCTCTTAAATGCCATGGCTCATGTCATCCTTAAAGAAGGCTTGGCTGACGAGAAATTCATTGCAGAAAGAACCGAAAACTTTGCTGCTTTAAGAGTTACAGTAGAGCGATATACCCCTGAGTATGCCTCTGAAATAACTGGTGTCGCAGCAAAGGACATTGTTAAAGCTGCACGCCTCTATGGCGCAGCAGACGCAGCCATGATTTTCTACACCATGGGTATTACCCAGCATGTTACAGGTACAGATAACGTTTTAGCAGTTGCTAACTTGGCACTGGTTACCGGTAACATGGGTAAACCTGCCAGCGGTGTTAACCCGCTGCGCGGTCAGAATAATGTGCAGGGTGCCTGCGACATGGGAGCCCTTCCCAACGTTTTTACCGGCTATCAGCCAGTAACTAACGACTCATTACGTGCTAAATTTGCTAAGGCCTGGGGTAGGGAACTCTCTGGTAAAGCTGGCTTAACTGTTTCCGAGATGTTTGATGCTGCAGGAGCTAAAGAAGTACGTGCGATGTATATCATGGGTGAGAACCCATATCTGTCAGATCCAGATTCATCACACGTAATTCACTGCATGGAGACTTTAGACTTCCTGGTGGTGCAAGACATCTTTATGACGGAAACAGCAAAATATGCTGACGTTGTGCTGCCTGCCGTTTCTTGGGCAGAAAAAGAAGGCACTTTTTCTAATACAGAACGTCGCGTGCAAAAAGTAAATCCAGCGTTAAAACCGCGTGGCAACGCTAAGGCTGACTGGCAGATCACAGTTGAGCTGGCTAATAAACTGGGCTTGGCTTGGGACTATACTTGTGCAGAGGATATCTTCCAGGAAATTGCTGCACTGACACCTAGCTATGCCGGTATCAGCTATGATCGTTTAGGCGTTAGCGGTATCCATTGGCCCTGCCCCACGGCAGAACATCCCGGCACACCCATTCTGCATATCGGCAAGTTCAGTCGTGGTTTAGGTCACTTTAGTGGTGTGGAACATCAAGGTCCAGACGAAGTTCCTGATCAAGAATATCCCTTTATGTTGACAACAGGGCGGATTCTTTATCACTACCATACCGGTACGATGTCACGTCGTAGCAAAGGCTTGAAGTTTATGCAAGATGAGGAATTGATGCAAATCAATCCTGCTGATGCTCAAGCCTTAGGGGTGACAGAGTGTGACACTGTCAAGGTCACCTCACGCCGCGGTTCAGTGAACTCCCGCCTAAATATCACCGATACGGTCCCCAAAGGCGTCGTTTTCATGACCTTCCACTTCAAAGAGACAGCAGCTAACCTGCTTACTAACCCAGAAACATGTCCGACGGCCGGCATCCCCGAGCTTAAGGCTTGTGCTGTCAAGATCGTAAAAGCATAAACTCAAACCAAAGCGGGTGCGAAAAGCACCCGCTTTTATTGTTGCCTGTGGCACTAGCTTTACCTAAAGGACAACAAAACGTTTTCGCTTCTCTTTGATTATTCGTCACATCAGCTTAATTATGTTGCTAGAACCCTTTCAACTTGTTAAAAATCATTACTGCTGCAAGAAGGTCGGCAGTAATGATTTTTTTGTATCATTTCAGAAGATCACCCCCAAAATCACCCCTATTTTGATAGTTTTTTCATCCTTCGGGTGATTACTGGGAGAACATTATCGTACATAATGGAAGTATGTAAGTTTTTCAGGGGTGATCGCATGGTGACAGGGAGATCACTCTTTTTTAGATGCACAATGCAGAATGACAAATACAGACAATGGAAGAGGAGGTATGGAGTTTGTTTAAAAAAATTATCGCCTATCTGCTGGTGATTGCACTGGTGGTTGTCCCGTTAGCAGGCTGCGGCGGAAATCAAGATGAGGTTGCCGGCGAAAAAGTCCCGTTGGAACAAATCAGCGCAGTGGCCGCCCCAGAATTAACCGGTCTCAATAAGATGCCTGAAGATGGCATTGGCAAACCTGGTGTGGACTTTGTAGAAATCGAGACGGGTTCTGCTGACGACTGGGGTGATCTTGCTATTCCATATTTCAATCCATTGGGTTCGTATTCGTTATATAGTATTGTAGAGCAGGTGGAAAACAGCGAAGAACTGCTGCTGCACACCCTCGAGGGGTTGACACCCAAAACTCAGGCCGTGAGGGGTGAGGTGTGGAATATGTCTATTCCACTTGAGAGTGAGATTTCAATTTTGTGGCTGCGCTGGTATGCCAACAAGCTCGGGGCCACCCGCTATGGCAGCACGGCAGAGCACAGTGTTTTTTCGGTTAAGGAAAATGATCACACCACATGGTGGGTTGATGCCCAAATCTCTGAAGAAGCCGCAGACCTGCATGTGGTAAAAATATCTACCCTTCCTTTGGGAAAAGAGATGACCATCAGCAGGGAGCAGATCAACAAGGCTGAAGAGGGCGAATACTATTTCTATACAGAATGTACGCCGGGCCAGCTGCAATCGGCCACAATATCACTAAAAGGAGACGCAAACAGCGGGGTTGAGTTCAGAGTTGAACAGGCTGTCAACTATGGCTCGTATCAATATAATGTCAGCAAAGTAATCTCCTCTGATGAACTAAATACGAAAAAGGGCAATAAGTTTGTGTTTGACGATTTACCCCTGGCAGAGGGGATGTTGTGCTATAAATTTACGGCGTCTTCAGAACAGCTTCCCGAGGAAATCACAGTGTGCATTGATAATGTGGCTGAAATCGAAAAAGTAAAATGGGGAGAAGCGAGCGGCGCCATCCGCGTGACGGGGATACCCCTGGGCATGGCTGGAGTCCAGCAGCCGAATTGGGCAACCATTACCCATAGCGCTCTTGGGGAGAACAATGCATTTAGTGTCACCGAACAAAATGGCACTATGCTCTTTAACGTGCCAGCTGGTTACTACAATGTCTCATTTCCCTCTGGTCTAGGGGATGAGCTTTCTTTCCTTCGTCTTGTCCCAGTTAGCGCCGGGGAGGTCACTACGGTGACGATCCCACAGGAAATGGAGTATGCAGTAGGCGCGATGTCACGGAAGTACGGTGATTTTGACCTCAATGAGGGCGGGATCGAAATTTTAACGAATAAAGACAACGGAGCTACCGCTTCCGTTTCTCTGGTGCTTAATGATCCCCTTGACAGGGATATTTCCCTGAATAAAGAGGACGTTGCCATTACAGAGAATGGGGTTGATGCCGTTATTACCAACATCACCCGTGAGCCAGCCGGATCAGACGTGGTGTTGGTACTTGATTCCTCCGGTTCCATGGGGGAGAATATGCAGCCTTGCATTGAAGCGGCTAAACGTTTTGTCAGCGGGCTTCCCGAAAACTCCAATATCCGCTTGATTCAGTTTGCTCAGAAAATCACAGAGCATCAAGGTGCAGGAAAAGCAGCTGTTTTAAAATCTTTGGCGACGATTAAAGCAGGCGGCGCGACATCCTTATACGATGCCACCAGTCGCGCCATGGGGCTGCTGAAAGGTAAAAAGAGAGGCTATGCTGTGGTCTTTTCCGATGGCGCGGATTCTCGTGAACCGGGAGTTGATGGTACTGGGAGCGCGCTGACAAAGGATAAGCTGCTCGGACAAATCAAGGCCAGCGGCGTGACAATTCTCACCATCGGCTTCGGCAAGGGGCATGATCCTGCTACCCTGGTGCAGATGGCAAAATCATCTGCCAACGGTGCCTATTTTGCTGCCGGAGATAAAAACGCCTTGGACGGTGTTTTTGCCTCGGTTGCCGGCAAGTTAGGCAATCAGTTTACTATAGATTATCAACGTCCCACCGTCACAGCTGACGAAAGTAGTGCGGTGCCCGTTGTGTCACTGATGATTGACCGCTCCGGTTCGATGGATGACGACCCTGCGGAGGATCCTGACAGTGATGTTGGCTGGCGCTTGGATGGCGTCAAGGCGATTTTCCATGATTTTATTCTCGGTCTGCCTAAAGGTACCTTGATGCAGGTGGGCAGCTTTGCCGAACCATTGGGCGGGGCTGAACCTTGTTACGATCAGATCACAACAGACAAGCAGGCGCCCGCTTTACAGGCGATTGGCAGTCTTGTGGCTGGAGGAGGAACACCGACGATCACGGCACTCCAGCTTGCCCAGCAAAACCTTTCTACCGTACCGAGCAGCAAGCGGGTATTAGTCTTCTTTACCGATGCCGCAATTTCAGGTGGCGACGAGATTGAAAAGCAGCTGATCGATGAGGTGCTCGCGGAACTGAAAAATAGCGGCATTAGGGTCCTGATTGCAGGCTTGCTAAACACTACAAATGCAGCTGCTTATGAGGCTGCCTTCCAGGCCGCTGCCCAAGTAGCTGGCGGGGACTATATTGTTACGAACAATGTCGAGGATATAGCGGCTAAACTCGCTGATCTTTTGAAACGGATTGATGAACCCACTCCCAAAGACGGCATTGATTTTACAATCCAGATTGACTGCAGCACCGCTGACGGCAGCCGCCTCAATCTTCATTCGGGAATCAACCTAGAAAACTTTTCTCCGCTGAAGAGTAAGCTTGGCGAGACGTTAAAACCCGGTATGGTTACTATGGCGACAGGGGAGAAGCTCGTTAACTATGATCGGCAAGCGGCGCAGCTGCTGTATGGCAGCGATCTGCCGAATGTGGATAGTCGTGTGCTATTTAGAGTGCCGTTAAAAGATAAGACTGCCGCCAATAACTTCGGCAGCCTCACAGTATCTGAAGCCTATGTACTGGATCTATTTAAAGGGATCACCCCTCCCAGCGGAAAATGCTTTCTGGCTCTAAACACAGAACTTACTTTCAAAGCAGCAAACTCTGCTGATCCTGAAAAAGGATATAGAATCCCTAATATCTTCAACCACTTCTACGTCTCCTATAATGAAGGGCAGATGATGCCAGCTTCAGAGGCAACCTGGCTGGCAGAAACACCATTTGCCCTCCCGGGAGACCCTGAGGTTACGGTGATGAAAGGGGAAAAACGCAGCGGCATGCTGGTGTTTTTAGCAGACATGGGCACGGGAGAAAATGTCGGCGAGCTGTCCCTGCATATGTATGACACCGTCAATGGACATATCCAGTTGTCACTGACTGGGGGGAGAGCACGAAACCTAGTAAACCTGGATAGTCTGCCGACAACCGCTGCTAACAAAATCAGCGAGGCCTTCTCACTTGCCATTACCGGCAAGAAGGACCTTACTACGCTTGAGGGCGTTTCAATAGCACAGGCAGAGTCCGACGACACATCTGCTAATAAACAAAAGGATGTGAGCTTTCGAGTATTGGAGGCGCGCTTTGACAGCCATGTACAGGCACTTTTAGATATCGACCCCCAAAAACGACTTTTACATCAGTTGGAGACTGATCAAGGTGTACTATTGACCGAGATGAGCAATATCGTCTATAATCTGCCCTTGGGCTTCACGGGTAAAACAATGCTTGCACCGGGATCGTGCAATAATGTGCGCTTACCGTTTTTCGTTCCCCAAGAGCTTTTAAAAGTAAAATCAAGTATTTTTGGAGATTTGCAGGAGGGCTCTCTTACTATCCCTGTAACGGAAGGCAGCCCCTATGTTACTGGTAGTATCGGCAAAACCTTTGCACATGAATATTTTAACCTGAAGATTAACTCTCTGTCACGCCTGGAGCCTGACAGTAATCATCTAGTGCTCGACTTCACCATCGAGGACAAAAAAGATGGTGCCGGTACAGGTGGGCTGGCAGGTGTACTGCAGCTGCAAAGAAGCAGTGAAATCACCAAGCCTCTCCCAGGGGAGGTTAGGGAACTTAACGCTGAGGAACTCAAACGGATTGCCGGGGCACGTAAGGGACTTGGCAACTTTGCAGATGACTCTGAAGAAAACGAGGGCATTGTGGCGGTTAATGTGGAGCAAACAGCGATGCTCCTGTATGGGGCATATAATGCTGTCGGCAACTGGGGAGCCTTCGATGGGCAAAAGCGACGCGGGCTGCTGGTATTTACCCTTCCGTATGAGTCCGCCCCTGCAGATTGGACGCTAACGAGTACAGCGCTCCGTGACCTTGAGGTTCCGGTGAGCGAGAGCGTGTATCCATATCAGGCGCTGTTGGCTAAGACCCCAGAAATCCCCATCAACAGCGAATTTGAAAACATCCTCAATGAAGCGGTGACCACTGCTGTCACCAAGTATCACTCAACCCGCCAGGAGCCGAATCTGACCACACGGGTGGGGCTGTCGGATGCCGAGATTTTAGGTGAGCAGGTTCCGGCCCCTTCTCTCACGCTCTATGGAAGTCAACTCTTGCAAAGCGTGAGAACTGATGAAGACTTCTTGAGTGTGATGAATGGCCAGAAGTGTGTGCCGAGCACAGACATAGCCCATTACTACTATGCACCAGAAGCGGTGCTTACCCAGGGATGGGGAAGTCAGTATGATCTAGCAATTTTGGCCCACACCATGCTCTCCCGGCTTGGCTACCGGCCGCAGCACAGCCAGGTGAAGCTAACAACTGTGGGTAAGGAAAACCTGCAGCGTCTCGGTGCTGTCGAGGAGATTCCCACCTGGCTGCCGGCGGTTTCCTATACCGATGCCAAAGGTGAATTAAGAATTTATGTGCCAGTGTTTTCCCGTGATATCTCGGAGCTTTACGGCCTATGTGAAATCAGCAGCGATGTGGATTTAGGGGAAATCTCGCCAGCTAAGTCTAAGATTATTATAGAAATGACCGGCAAGCTTGTGGGCAGCGCTGGTATGGCGGCGACACAAGGAATGTTTGGTGACTTTGCCGCAGCACTGGGCGGCGGGGAGAATGGCAGCGACTTTTATGAGACTGTTACTGTCTTTGAGAGAGAGGTTTCCTTGCCGGATATGAGCCTTGATCCGATCGATATTAGTTATATTGCCACCGCTAAAAGTGAGGGCGGGGAGCTTATCCTGCCAGTACTTGATACAAAACAGGGGCTGTTGTTCGATGAAGCCGGTTGGGTAGATAGCTCTAATTATGAATTCGAATCTATTTCCATCAAACTAGGCACAGATATCAATGATCAAGTTGTACACACCACAATCCTGGGAAAAGATCAAAAAATAACAGAAGTATGCCATACCCTGGCTTGGGGGATCCCAGAGATGAGCAGCGAAGCGGCACAGCCGTATGAAAAAATGGTGGAAGCAGAGGCGAAAGCAGCGAAAGATCCTACAAATTATTCGATCGGTCGTTGGCTGGGACACGCAACAATCAGTCGTTTTGTCAAGAACTTTACCGACTTTGGCCGCGAAACCGCTAAAAAACTTGAAGTGACAGCGGGACGAATCACTGCACCAATTGCTCTGATTGTCACCATGAAAAGCGATACTAAAAAGGCCGAAGCCGTCGTGGACTTAATGAATCACCGCAACCAATTACACCGTGGTGAAGAGGAGAAGCAGTGGGCCTATAACTTGATGTGCGGCTATTTTGCCTCTGAAGCCGAAGCTTCTGCACTGCCCAATAGTGAGGGAATCAGCTATCTGGATGTTTGGAACGGGCTGCCGAAGGACGCAAGTATGTATATTATGGCACCCACGGAAGCTGGACAGTATGAAGCGTCAGCACAGGAACTGAGCGAAAATGGTTATCCACCACTACTTGTCAAGCGCCTCACCGCTAAAATAGAGGACGGTGCCATGGAGGGAACCTTATATATCATACCTGATTACCCAGTTGCCATTGACGGTAAACCCCGCTGGGCATGGCTGGAGATTAACCAGACAACTTACGATGTGGTTTCCGTATTTGAAAGCGGAGAGCGTGCAGGGATGGCAGATTATCTAATCGGCCTTTTCCCCGAAAACATCATGGAAGTTGGGGTAGGTGTGATTACTGGGGTTACAACAGCTATGTGGGGGGTTTCCACCTTCGCCCTTGTCCTCGATGATTATAAGGAAATCAGAGCCAATGCCGCGAAACTATGTGGTATAATTGGAGAACGGATGAAAACGATTAGTGATGCTACTGGTACTATTGGTCACATCAATCGGGCAGGGCAGGCTTTCGGCGAGTTGTATATACCAGGAAAAGATATTGGGGACGCTTTGTCGAAGCTCCTTCAATCATGTGAAGCACAGGAAATCCAGCCGAGTTTTGGCTTGGGTTACAAGAAAGCAGTAGAGGCATATTTTGGCGTAGACTAGGATTAAAGCTACTGGCTAATTTCAGCTATAACGGGAACAAAAAATAGTGCACCTGCTTTTCTCATCTTGTAGATGAAAAAAGCAGGTGCACTATTACTGAAGCTGATCATCTTGGGACTTGGGGTTAGCTCATTTTATGACCACATTCGCCGCAGAACTTCACGCCTTGGGCAAGATTAGAACCACAGGAGGGACATTTGAGCAGGGAGAGGTTTGTGCCACAATTATTACAGAACTTACCTGTTCCACTCGGCTTGCCGCAGGCAGGGCAGATGATGGTTTTGGCTTCGATCTTACCGTCAAATACCGAACTGGCCTGTGCTTTTTCTTCGATGTCCTGAACCATTTTTTTCGCTCTGGCTGTAGATATTTCAATATTCATTCTGGGTGCACATTCTACGCACAGGCCCTCATCTTCGTTGAAGTCTGCATCGCAGATCCATAAACGGCAGTTATGGCAGCGGTGAAAATGAAATTGTGCTTCGTTCTGAGCTCTTTCAAAGGCCTTTTCATGCTCTTTTTGCCATTCTGGACTCATGCCATTGAACTTTTCGGATAAGATATCACCGCCATACCCTGCACTCCAGGCCAGATCACTCAATTTACCACCGAACAAACCGCCAAGTGCCCGGGCGCCACCAGAAATTCCACGCAGTAAAGACCCCTTTTTATACGTTTCTGATTCGATAAAAGAGGATTTATACCCATCATGACATAGATCACAATAGAAGGTAAATTGAAAGCCGGCCTCTGTTGAATTATCTTCATAATTTCTTGTAAAAGCTGTTAGCACTATATCACCTCATAGATTCGCATAAGCCCTTGTCTCACAATGTCAGTAAAGCAAAGGAACTAGTGCTTATTTTTTAATTTTTTGACCGCAAGCCCGACAGTGGGTGTTTTGAAAAAAGACCATTTCTTCGCACCTCTGATTAGGGCATTTCACCATCAGGCTGGCAGCACAAACTTCACATTTCTCGAGGAGGAAGGTATCCTTGCCACATTGGGGACAGGGGATGACAAGGGGTCTGCCACAGCCTGCGCAGAGCAGATCCCCCTTGCTAACTTCCTTGAGGCAGGAGGGGCAGCGTAGGGCGAAAGGACTAATACTTCCACATTTAGGACAAAAGCGAGCAGCCGAGGCAATCATTGCCCCGCAATGGATACATGAATGTTTGTAAGATGCCATGGGCAACACTCCTGTTTTTAAAGTTTAAAGCTTGCTCCCACAATGCCCGCAAAATCGAGTACCTGCTTGATACTCCGTACTGCATTGGGGGCAGACCGGTTTATTACTGCTTCCCAGCTTTGCACCACATTCCTGACAAAATTGAACTCCTTCCGGATTTACTGTATCACAGTGGGAGCAGGTACGACTGAGTAGTTTTTCTTTTTCCAAACGATCTTGCTCCGCTTTTTCGGATTGAACCTTTTGCAGCGTGGAGCGCGCCGTTTGGAGTTTTTTTTGTAATGTCGCAAGCTCTTGCACTATCTCGCTGTATTCCGGCTGCTCACAAATGTGGGGAAACTCTTTTCTGCCAATTTCCCCGAACAACTCCTGTTCTCTATGCTCGAGACTACTTATTTCTGTTTGTGCTTGAAAAAGCTTGATATCTGGATCATCATTGGGCATAAAAGAACCAAGGCTTTTTACAAGGTCACCAAATATATTGTCAGTCATGGTGCAATCCTCCTTAGGTATGTTTGTTTTGCCAGGAGCTGAAACTTTGCACAATTATCAGAGAGTTGATACTGCTAATTAATCAGATAGTGTGGTCTTGGCGTAGTCTGCAGGGATTTCAAAGATGCTGTCAGGTACGGTGTTGCTCATCTCCAGAATATTCATCACTACTGGTTCCTCATCAACCTCAATGACAATCTTAACTAGTTTTTTACCCTCAAAATAATAGATAAGGATACTATCAGCCGTAGTATATTTCTCATAGGCCAAGCCATCTTCTTGGCCGCTGCTTTCGTAGGTTAATTCTTCGGTCCCGATTTGATTATCGTCCATCTCGCCGCTCATCATGCTGTCGGCGGGTATTTCCAGGACTGTTTTTTGCAGATGGTCAATCATATAGGTTGAGTCGTTTTTGGAAATAACTGAGGTATTCATCCCTTCTCCGATGTTGGTCACTGCTGAGTTATCTCCCGCTACGCCAACGGTGATCTCGAACTCCAGCGCTTGCCCATCATATTCCGAAGTCATTGTATATCTCATTAAATATTTGTCATTTCTCATCATCTCCGCATAGGCGGTAGATAGATTAGCACCTAAAATGCCGTCTGAATTAGCAGGAGGTTTTTCGGCAGAGGTGCCATCATTACTGTTTTGCGTGTTTGAATTTGGAGTTTTGTCTTCTGTTTGGGAGGTATTTTCGCAACCAATAACGAATGAACTGATCAGCAGTAAAATTAAAAAATAAGATATTAGTTTTTTCATCAATGAACCCACTTTCATTATTTTATAATTTGAATTCCACCGATAAGGGGGAGTCGTTTTGGCTTGCCGTTAAGTCCATTGATTAGCCCCAGCAGCAGCAAATAAATGATCAGCAAGCTAAAGATACCGTACAGCAGGGAGGAAAGCCATAAGAGCCTCCAGGTAAGGGCAATGAGGATACTAGACACCACAGAGAGCACAATACTCCCCACCATGATTAGCAGCAGGAGCAATAAACCTTGATTAGCATGAAACCTCCCATAGGGAGAATCTTTGCAGGCAATCAGGGGTAGGAAGCAGATGGCATAGGCGAGTCCAGCCATGGTTTTGTGTTGCTCAATGTCGGCAGGAGCAAAGGGCTGTTCAGGGCGGCCATTTTTTCCACTGTCGTCTGTCACCAGAGAAACCTCCTTAAATTAGTATACTGCCTCCGCTCAGAGCTTACGAGACTAAATTCTGTAAAAGCACTTTTTTTATAGTAGCAGCGAATACAATGGCTAGTGAAGCCAGCTTTCTTCTGCGTTGTCGATGCCAAAGCATCTCACTTCTACATTATAGCTACCAGCTTTTTTTTTGTAATCACCTAAAGGATGACTAAACCACCGAAGCAGGGGTGATTTTAGGGGTGATCTTTACTAAACGGCAGGGGGCGTTGAAAATTAGAAAACAGATTGCGGTTTTAATTGTCAGTATGATGATTTTTGCTATGCTGTCGGGATGTCAAAACAACCATGGACTCGATGCTAATAAACCTGTGCCACTAACGCTGTGGCATAACTACGGTGGCCAGATGAAAGATACTATGGATAAGATGGTTGATGAATTTAATGCGACTGTTGGTGCTGAAAAGGGGATTATTCTCTCCGTAACTTCCATCTCCAGTTCCTCTGCTCTGCATGAAAAACTAATTATGGCTGCCAACCGTGAGCCAGGGACCCCAGAGATGCCAGATCTAACCACAGCTAATCCCAAAACTGCCGTTATTCTAGCTGAAAAAGGGTTACTCACTAACTTGGCTGAGCAGTTTACTGAAGAGGAACTCACCGCTTACGTGCCTCGTTTTTTGGAAGAAGGGAGATTAGAAGGCGAGAATTTATATCTTTTCCCTACAGCAAAATCTACAGAAGTGCTCTTTTTAAATAAAACGATTTTTAATCGTTTCAGCGAAGCAACAGGTGCTAGTCATGAAGACCTGCAAACCTTTGAAGGTCTCGCTAAAACAGCAAAACTTTATTACGAATGGACAGACGCCCAGACACCCGGAACTTTAAATGATGGTAAGGCCTTCTTTCATATGGACTCGCTTTTCAACTATACTCAAGTGGGAGGCAAGCAGTTAGGGTATGATTTCATTGTGCGAGGTCAATTGGACGATTCATCCGAAGCATATCAGCGGGTCTGGAACTTATATTATGAAGCAGCAGTACGCGGATACTTTGCCATCTATGACGGCTATGCCTCAGACCTAGCGAAGACAGGTGATATCACCTGTTCTATCGGCTCAACCGCAGGAGTACTGTTTTTTGATCATCTGATTACCTATGCGGATAATACTACTGAACCCGTTGAGTTAATGATCTTACCCTATCCGATCTTCGAGGGAGGCAGAAAGATAGCCATACAGCGCGGCAGTGGTATGCTTGTTACAAAGTCGACTAAGACCAAGGAATATGCTGCAGGTGTTTTCCTCAAATGGTTTACAAGTCCGCAGAACAATCTACGCTTTGTAGCCACCACCGGCTATCTTCCCGTTACAGAAAGTGCCTTTGGCGAGATCATGGCTGAGGAAATAGCGGTAATTGAGGATAAGAACATCCAAACACTGCTGACTTCAGTAGTTGAAATGCAGTCCCAATATGATTTTTATATTCCGCCAATCTATGAGGGCGTCGATGTCATGCAAAAAGATTATGAGACAAAGTTGAAGCAAGCGGCGACTGAATCCAGAAAAACATATCAGACATTACTTGCCAAAATGAGCAGAGATGCCGCCTTTAACGAAGCGTCACAAGGGGTTTTTGAGGTTTTTGTCCGCTGAATAACCGCTTACTAAATACTGCTGTTGCTTAAGTAGAAGATGTTATTTTTATAGGCAGAAAAACTGGTAGAATAAGGTGGTTGTGAGGTTGGAAAAACATAGTGTACACAGTCTGAGCATCTCGATGAGACTTAAACTGTTTCTATTTTTAATCACGCTGGCCTTTTTCATGGTTTTAAGTATATTTCTCCTTCTTTTGATCACGGGAACGCTTAACACTGGCGTCGGAGAAGTTCAAAAAGACGTTGAAAAAGAGTTGGCTTATATTTCACAAGATATCAGCGACCAATATGTTCGATATTCTGCACATGCTATCGAGCTTTCTAAAGTGTTGTCCGCCAGCATTGAAATGAAATTAAAGATGCGTGGACTTTCAACCAGCGATTTAAAGAACCACCCTGAACTTCTAGAGGAAATAGTTGGCGGAGAATACGCCGCTAGTCTGTCGGCCTTACAAAGGGCAAAAAGCAGTGGCGTCTTTATGATCTTGGATGCCACGGTTAACCCAGCTTTAGAAAAGGCTGAAAATTCAAAAGCTGGTTTATACATCAAGAATATGGAACCTAATATTCTTAGTTCAACTGCTGCTTATCTTTTTGTCTTACGCGGCTTTCCCAGCATTGGCCGTGATAATGCAATTACGCTTCATTCGCAATGGAGAATGGAGTTTGATGTCACGAACGCACCCTACTATCGCCGCCCAATCAAGGAAGCGACCGATCATGAGCTAGCGCTCTCACGGTTATATTATTGGAGCGATGTGATAACCTTGCCGGGGGCAAACGAGGAAATCATGCTCTGTTCTGTGCCCCTCATCAATTCCAAAGGACATATTTTTGGGGTTTGTGGATTTGAGGTAAGTGCAATGTTGTTCAAGCTATCTCATACGCCAAACATTGATACCTATCAGCGTGTCTTCAGTGTTTTATCTCCCACTTCAGAGGATACACTAAATATCTCCCAAGCCTTTTCAGCCGGTAGTTACTCTCCCCGCAACCGTGCAAAAACCGACCAAACACTTACGATTAAGGAAGGTCATCCTTTTATGTCGTATCGGCTGGATGACGGAACCTTGTATAGCGGTCTCCATCGACAGTTGAATCTTTATCCCGAAGGTTCAGCTTTTGCGGCAGAAAAATGGGCGGTAGCAGTGATGCTTCCCGATGAAGATATTTCTGCTGCCTTCATCAAGGCCAATTTGCGGCTAACCCTGCTCTTAATTCTCCTGCTAGCGATAGGCAGCATTATTTCCTATCTGCTCAGCAAACGATATTTAAAGCCCTTTGCTGAAAGCATGGAGATGATCAAGTCCAATGATTTTAGTGAAGCAGCTAAAACAAAAGTTGTTGAGATCGATGATTTAGTGGAGTTTCTCTCCTCACATCAGGAAGTAACTCAGCCTCTCCTCACGCAGGGTGAAAATATAAACCTTCCCACTTCCGCCTATGAGATGTTTGCGAAAAACACGGAATTACTTTCGCCTGCGGAACGAGCAGTATTTAACCTTTATGTAGAGGGACATACGGCCAAGGAAATTACGGGAATTCTCAATTTAAGCATTAACACCATCAAAACGCATAATAAACGAATCTATATGAAACTCAATGTTGCCTCGCGAGACGAGCTGCTGGTCTATGTGAATATGCTTAAAGAAGCAGGCAGCGAGATTCTGCAGCAGGAGAAAGATACTGAATAGATTGGGTTTTCCCTTTGTCAGAGACTTTTTATTTATGAAATATTGCCTGCCTCAAACGTAAAAAAGTGCTGGTTTTAGAGAAAAAAGTGGTGTTGCTAGCTACTCTTTTGAGTAGTTTTGCAACACCCCCCGATTCTTAATCAGAAATGGTTAAATAATAAGCTAACACTGACCTTGTGCAATCGCACTTAAAGTAGGACTTACTACTCTCAATTCATCAAAATCTCCCTCGAAGTCAATGCCTTCTACTTTCATAATATATTCACAGACAGTTGCGCATGGTTTGTCACAGAATGTTACTGCAAACGGCTGTTTCATTTCTACTTCCAGCTCATCAATATTATTTTCAACATCAATTTCATACAGATAGCTCCAGCTTCGAATAACTTCTTTTTCTCCATTGCTAATTCTGATCAACTTAAATAGCAAGTCAACTTCTACTTCATGTTCACTGCCCTCTTCATCTTCTGCTTCAAAGATTATCAGGCTTGAAAAATCGAGTTTAATAACTGGTTTTATTAAGTGAGTAATATCTATTCTCACACGATCCAAAACAAACTTTTGCCCTTCTTCAACCCTACCATCATCAATTTCGAAAAATGCAGCTTCCGGACTGCACCCACATTCTAAAATAATATCACTAGTCTTATGGGGCTTATGACAACTCGAACCATGACAGATTTTACTGGGGTAGCGGGTGTGGTTAGCTTTACTTACACTCATCATTAAGTCACTCCTTTATTTACTATGAGAATTCTCAATATATAATATGAAATTGTGGCGAAATTGTGCTTTTCAGCTATACTTAATAATGTAATAAATAATATAAGCAATTACATAAAACGTGAATACTAATCTTTGCTATATTTTTGTATAGAGAAGACAGAATAACTATTGCTGAATGTTAATTATGACAAACCTGTCTGAAGGTGATGAAAAAAGTCTAACAATTTATGTAGCTTATTTGACCGCTTTGATCTGACTTTTCCCTTGAATTACAGCTGACTTGAGGATACAATTACTGTATGTTGTCCTGCTCCAGGGACAAGCTATCGACCCTAAGGAGGGATGAGATGGATAGCCGGATGGAAATGCGGCCGATTTTGCGGATCAATGGTGAGCGGCAGGAGTCGTTTGATGATCCTGTGGTCAGGGAAGTGCCTCTGACGATCTATCTGAATGGCCAAGAGTTTGTGACGTTACTTTATACGCCAGAACTGCCGGAGATGCTGGCGGTGGGATTTTTACGTTCTGAGGGTTTGATTCGCGATTATAGGGATATTATTTCTCTGCGCTACGATGAACAGCAGAGTTTTATTTTTGTGGAGACAGAGGGTAGCAAACTAACAGAAAAATTGTACGGTAAACGGACGATCACCAGTGGTTGTGGAAAAGGGACAGTTTTTTACAGTGTGTTGGATGCGTTAAAGAGTAGTCCTGTGCAGTCAGATTTTTCTTTGTCTGTTTTTCAAGTGCTGCAGTTGATGAAACAACTGCAGGTGAGGGCAGAGTTGTTTAAATTAACGGGCGGTTTACACAGCGCAGCCTTATGCTCTGCTGAAGAAATACTATACTTTTGTGAAGATATTGGCCGTCACAATGCCGTGGACAAGTTAATTGGGCTATGTTTAAAGCAAAAGATTAGTCTGGCAGACAAGGTGCTTGTGAGCAGCGGCAGAATCTCTTCAGAGATTCTAGTAAAAACAGCTAAACTGGGCATCCCGGTGCTGGTGTCCCGCGCCGCACCGACGACTTTAAGTATAGAATTAGCAGAGAATTTAGGTATTACTTTAATTGGTTTTGCCCGGGGGAGACACTGTAATATTTATTCGCATCAGCGTAGAGTTCTAATTTAAGGAGCAAATTGGGGGAGGACGTATGATGAAAATAATCGACATGCGAAGTGACACAGTTACCAAGCCGACGCAGGCCATGCGTCAGGCGATGGCAGAAGCAATTGTGGGAGATGATGTTTACGGCGAAGATCCCACAATTAATCGTTTAGAAGAAATGGCCGCAGCAGTGATGAGTAAAGAAGCAGCGCTCTTTGTACCATCGGGCTCAATGGGTAATCAGTTGGCAATTATGACGCACTGTGAGCGTGGGGTCGAAGCAATTTGTGATTCATTAGCGCATGTTTTCCATTATGAAATGGCGGCGGCAGCGACGCTTTCCGGTGTGCAGCTGCATCCGCTGGACGATTTGCATAATGAGGCAGGAATTGCCAACTTAAGCGAGCATATTCGCAATCCCCAGGACTTTTTCCCGAGGACTCGTCTGGTATGTCTGGAAAATACCTTAAACCGTGGTGGCGGCACAGTGATGAAGCCAGAGCAAATGGCTGAAGTTTATCGCCTTGCCAAGGAATACGGACTGAATGTGCATTTAGACGGCGCACGTATTTTTAATGCGGCTTTAGCTCTAGGCTGTGAACCTGCTGACATAACTGCTCATGCCGATTCGGTGATGTTTTGTCTTTCTAAGGGGCTTGGTGCTCCCGTTGGTTCTATCCTTGCCGGCAGCAGGCAGTTCATTGACCAGGCAAGAAGGAACCGTAAAATGCTGGGTGGGGGCATGAGGCAGGCTGGCATTTTGGCAGCTGCAGGTATCTTTGCTTTAGAGGATACTTCTTTTCTAATGGCTGATCATGAGAAGGCTCAGTATCTGGCGCAAGCATTGGCCGTTGTACCAGGCCTAAAAGTAGATCTGACTAAAGTGCAGACAAATATGGTGATGGTAGAATTAGAACAGATGTTAGTGCATGATTTTCTGCAAAAAATGCAGCAGCAGGGTGTATTGGCTGGAACTTCTGGTTCTGCTGCCGTACGCTTTGTAACGCATCGTGATGTTAGTCTGACAGAGGTGCAGGCAGCTGTGGAAATAATTAAGGCTTTATGCTAAATTAAGCAAACGAAAGGCTTGGCATCTAATCGATGATGCCAAGCCTTTTGTTTGCGACTGTCTGGTATTATTGCGGCTATTGAAGCTGGAAGTTAGTACCTAAATCTATCCGACGGGCGGTGACCTGGATATTATTAATTGTCAAGCCTGTTAAATATTCCATTTCCTCTTTCAGGACAGACTGAATGTGCTGCAAAACTTCAGGGATAAAGTGTCCGTAAAACACATTAACTTCCACTTGGAGGTTAACTGTGCCCTCTGGTTTAGAAAGAACTTCTACTTTCCCGACACGGGAGACACCGTTCAATTTGGCGGCAATATGTGTTACCATTTGCATTATCACTTGTTCAGAAATATAATTACTACCAAATGAGTTGTAAATAGGACGAACAATCGAACGTTCAATTACTACTTTTTTGCTATCGTTACGGTTTTTCCCCCAAAAAGAGCGTAAGGGATCAATTAAATAGCCCGGGAACTCCTTTTTGATGGCAAAGGTGGGGATAGGTATCACATGGCGATTTTCTTTCTGCCGCAGTTCCAAGGCCTTGCTGATGGCGCGTTGGGAGGCAATCTCTTCAATGCGGATGATTTTATCCGGTGCAGGCAAATCCAAGCGTTTTGTTATCTGTAGTACCATTTTATCTGAAGTACCCAGCACTAAAATACTCTCTGCACCACTAGCCTTTATTTTCTCTTGTACTTCCTGTGCGTGCTTATCGTCATAAAAAATAGCGCGTTTTACAGCTCCGTAACGAGTTGTTTCACGTTTGGCTGATTTGCCAGCCAGCACAGAGGTGCCGGCAATGAGCAGCCCATCATCAATAATCAGGGGAATTTCATATTTAAAAGCCAAAAAGGAAGCTCTATGTGATTTTCCAGTACCACTAGCCCCAATTAATGCATATACTTGCATAATTTCCTCCCCTAACATCGTTATTGGTCATTATAACATAGATTTAGTGCTCACCGCACCTAGGGAAAACTTCACTTAATGGCAGATGCTTGTTGGCAGGATGAAAAGTCAACTACTTCTGATGTAAATCGGGTTCGCATAAAAAATACCTCAACTGGAGCTGAGATAGTTGCCAATCATTAAAGTTGTGCTCATTGGAGCTGATAATGCAGATACCTCGTTATATCGGGTTTTACGTGAAATTGAGCATGTACAAATCATGGGGGTAATGGGGCAAAACTTAAATGCGCTCGGCATGATTATGGCACAACGAGACCAGCTTGATGTGACTGCAGAGTTAGCAGCGTTGGTGACTAAACCTGATTTGGATGTGATTATTGACTTAACTGGTGACGTAGACATCTTGCAGCAAATAAAACAGTTAAAAGCAGCTAAGACACAAGTTTTAGCTGCCCCGGCCGATTCCTTACTCATGGCCATCATTAAATCAAAAATTGATGAAAAGAAATTAAAAAGTGAGCTTTGGGTTATTTTGAATTCGATGCAGGAAGGCGTGGCCATTGCTGATAGTAATGGTGTCTTAAAATATTTTAATCCTTCTTTTGCACAGATGACAGGTGTTAACAGTAAGCAAAAAGTGGGGAGTAATATCTTTGAAGTTAACCCGCATGGCGCCTTAGCCCAAACATTAATGCTGAATAGAGCTCTGACCAATTTCCGTACTAAAATTGAAAATGTGGATGTCTTGGCCAATACTGCGCCTATTATGGTAGACGGTGAGCTAGATGGGGCTGTTGCTGTCTGCCAGCCTATCACTAATCTGCTGAAGCTGATGAAAGATTTACGTAAAAGTACCACGATTATTGAGAATCTGTACGATCGCATTCATCAAATAACTAACGCTAAGTTTACTTTCGAGGATTTAAAAGGTAAAAGTAAATTATTTAGCTCTACTGTGGACAGTGCCAAAAGAGCGGTGAGGAGTAATTTGCCGATTTTACTGGTTGGTGAAGGAGGTACAGGCAAGGAAGTATTTGCGCAGGCTATTCATCGTGCCAGCCTGCGGCACCACAACTCCTATCTCAAAGTGAGTACGACGGCGATCGCCAAAGAGCTCTTGGAAAGTGAACTGTTTGGTCATGAAAGAGGTGCTTTTGCTGGTGCAGGAAAAACGGTGCTTGGTAAAGTGGAAATGGTCAAAGGCGGCACCATTTATCTTGAGGACATTGCCGGTTTAAGCCTAGATTTACAGCAGAAACTGGTGAGGCTGCTGCTGGAAGGTGAGTTTCAGCGTTTGGGTAGTGAAGAGGTGCAGCACGCCGATGTCCGTATTATTGCCTCCACTAAAAGAGACTTAAAAGAGCTGGCGGCGAAAGGTTTTTTCTCTGCAGAATTATATGCTTTGCTGAAGGTGTTTACAATTAAACTGCCGCCATTGCGCCAACGGCGTGAGGATATCCCTGTTTTAGCAAAACACTTTATCAATGTCTATAACCGCAAGTTTGACAAGCATGTGACGGTAATAGAGCCTGAAGCATTGCAGCTCTTAGTTGATTATGATTGGCCGGGCAATGTTTTGCAGTTAGAAAATATAATTGAGCGGGCAATGTTTTTGGTTGAAAATAAGAGATTAAAGTGTCAGCATTTATCACCATACATTAGTCAGTTTTATGAAGAGCGACCGCCCCAGGTTACAGAGATTATTCCTCTGGCTGAGATGGAGCAAATCATGTTAAAAGCCGCGCTGTCACGCTTTGGTAATTCACTGGAGGGCAAGAAAAAAGCTGCTAAAGCCCTTAATATTTCACTGGCAACACTTTACAATAAATTAAAAAAGTATCAGTCTAACAGGTAAAGCTTATTGATTGCTAATGTCAATTTTTAACGACAGAAATTGTAATTTAGCTAACGCAAGTGTATAATCACTAAAGAATCTTTTTAAGATGGTGAGGAGGAGTGAAGGTGCAAGATAGCATCAAGTTATTACAAGAACAAAAAGCATTAATTGCTCTCGGCGGCGGTGAAAAACGGATTGCTGCCCAGCATGAAAAAGGTAAGCAAACCGCGCGTGAACGCTTGCAGGCGTTATTAGATGCCGGCAGTTTTACCGAATTAGATGTTTTTGTCCAGTCAGGCTTGGAAGATGCCGGCAAAGTAGGGCACAGCAATCCTGGTGAGGGTGTAGTTACAGGCTTTGGTACGATTAACGGTCGTCCGGTCTACATATATGCACAAGACTTTACCGTGGCTGGCGGTTCGCTAGGTGAAATGCACGCAGCCAAAATCTGTAAGGTGATGGATTTGGCCATGAAAACTGGTGTACCCTGTATCGGGTTAAATGATTCCGGCGGGGCACGGATCCAGGAAGGTGTCCAAGCACTAAACGGTTTTGGTGAAATATTTTATCGTAATACCCTGGCCAGCGGCGTCATTCCGCAGATTTCTGTAATTATGGGTCCTTGTGCCGGCGGTGCTGTTTATTCACCGGCAATTACTGACTTTATTTTTATGGTCGAGCAGACTAGCCAGATGTTTATTACTGGCCCACAAGTTATTAAAGCAGTGACCGGTGAGGATGTCACATCAGAAGCACTAGGTGGTGCCAAGCGCCATAATGAAACAAGTGGTGTGGCCCACTTTGCAGCCAGTAATGAAGCAGACTGCTTTATTAAGCTGCGTCAGCTTTTATCATATCTGCCGGCGAATAATTTGGAAGATCCACCACGAGTAGCAAGCAGCGAACCATTGCAGGCAGCAGAAGAAATGTTGACGATTATTCCGGATAACGCGAATAAACCCTATGATGTAAGGGAGATTATCACGCACGTTGTCGACGGCAGTGAGTTTTTCGAGGTGCATCAATCATTTGCCAAGAACGCTGTCGTCGGTTTCGCCCGCCTTGGTGGACGCAGCGTAGGTATTATTGCTAATCAAGCCAAAGTGATGGCCGGGGTCTTAGACATTGACTCCTCCGATAAAATCGCCCGCTTTGTCCGTTTTTGTGACTGCTTTAATCTTCCACTGATTACTTTTGTGGATGTCCCAGGTTACCTGCCTGGTGTACAGCAGGAACACAATGGCGTTATTCGTCATGGTGCCAAAGTGCTCTATGCTTACTCTGAAGCGACGGTGCCCAAAATTTCAGTTATCTTACGCAAAGCTTATGGCGGCTCCTATATTGCCATGAGTTCCCGTTCTGTACGCGGTGACTTAGCCCTGGCCTGGCCGGCGGCAGAAATTGCTGTGATGGGCCCGGAAGGAGCAGCTAATGTTGTTTACCGTAAAGAAATCGCAGCAGCTGATGATCCTGCCGCCGAGCGTGCTTCCCGTATCAAAGAGTACAGGGGAAAATACTCTAACCCTTATATTACAGCCGCCCGCGGTTGGGTAGATGATGTTATTGACCCCCGCGCCACACGCAGCTACTTACTTAACGGTTTAACGATGCTGGCCACTAAGCAGGAAGACAGACCTCGGAAAAAACACGGTAATATACCTTTGTAAAATTAAAGAGGCTGGGACAAAACTCAGCGAATAAACAAGAAAAGTGGGAATGCATAGCTTGGAACGCATTCCCACTTTTCTTTTACTTTTCAATATTTTTATACACAAAAGGGACACCATCTGATAAAGTTAAAGTAACTACACAAAAACCAATCGGAGGTATCCCTATGTATAAATATTATAACATGAATCAAGTAGTTTTGCCTTTAGATTTAAAAATTAAGCTAAAAGAAAACGATGTAGCATTCGCGGTAAATGATCTAGTTGAAAGCATTCCCGAAGAAGCCTTTATAAACTTTGAACGTAAAACAGGTTGTCCAGCCTACCACCCACGGATGATGTTAAAGCTAATCTTGTGTGCCTATACTCAATCTGTTTTTTCAGGAAGAAAGATTGAAGCACTTATTCAGGATAGTGTACGTATGATGTGGTTAGCGCAAGGTTACGAGCCTAGTTACCGAACTATCAATCGTTTTAGAGTCAGTCCTGATGTCAAGCACTTGCTCCATCAATGTTTTGTTCAGTTTCGTTGTCAGCTAGTCCAAGACAAAATAATTGATGAAGAAGCTATTTTTATTGATGGTACAAAGATCGAAGCAAATGCCAATAAATATACTTTCACATGGAAACGATCCGTAGAAAAATATAGTGAGGCTCTTATTAAAAAATCAAATGAAAAATATCAAGAGCTTTTAAGTGAGCAGATCATTCCTGCGATTGAGCGAGAAAGTGATGAAGAATTATCCATCGATGAGCTTACTAATATTGTAGACAAGCTTGACAAAACCGTAGAAAAGTACACACAAAAGATTGAGAAAAGTGAAGATGCGTTAGAACGTAAAATTTTACGTTCTGCTCGCAAAGCGCCAAAGCAATACCGAAAGCAATTTATTGATTTTGTAAAACGTAAACAAAAGTATGCACAGGACGAAGAGATTTTTGGTAATCGAAATAGTTATTCAAAAACAGACCATGATGCCACTTTTATGCGAATGAAAGATGACCACATGAAAAACGGACAGTTGAAAGCAGGATACAATGTCCAGCTTGCTACTGAAGGCCAGTACGCGCTAGCATATGGCATTTATGCTAATCCTACAGATACACGGACATTCATCCCATTTTTAGACCGGATTGAGGAGCATTTTTTTACTTTGCCGGAGTATATCGTAGCAGACGCTGGTTATGGGAGTGAACAAAATTATGACCATGTATTGAATCATAGGAAGCGAACTCCTCTAATTACATATAATATGTATGTGAAAGAGAAGAAAAGAGCGTATAAAAAGAACTTATTCAATGTTAATAACTGGGATTATAACAAAAAGGAAGATATTTTTATATGTCCTAATAAACGCAGCTTAACCTTCAAGAATTATTCAAACCGCAAAGATCGGTATGGATTTATGCGGACCTTTAAAGTGTATGAATGTGAAAATTGTACGGGCTGCCCCTTACGAGATCAGTGTACAAAAGCAGCTGAGGATAGAAACCGAAAAGTCTATATCAATGAGAAGTGGGAACAACAAAAAGAATACATCAGACAAAAGCTTTCAGAGGAAAAACCGAGAGAGATTTACGGCAAACGAAAAGTTGACGTAGAACCGGTTTTTGGAACTTTGAAGGCAAATTTAGGTTTTTCTCGTTTCTCAGTACGGGGAAAACATAAGGTTGAAAATGAATTAGGATTTGCCTTAATGGCGGTAAACTTGAGAAAGTACACCGCTGTACAAGGGGCAAATGCTTATATCTTTTTTTTATTCAATAAAAAAACGGTTCTGAATATCATTCTTTTGATAAACAGAACCGTTCTTTCATTTAGACTGAGTTTTGTCCCAGCCTCTTTCCAGATCCAACATTTTAACAATAAGCCGTCTTGATCAGCGAAAACAGCTTAATAATATTCAGGCAGGTCTCCTGACTCAGGATCATCACACGATACTACCTTCCCCCAGCTATGGAGTGGTTAACAGTACCGGCTTCCCTTCACAGTGGCGGGCCCGTTTAGGATTTTCACCTAATTCCCTATTCTCCCTTTTATAAGGGCACCTGAAAGCGAAATATTTAGTTTTACAATATTTATTGTAATAATTTTTGCGTAAAATGTCAATCTATTTTGTGTAGTCTTCCATAAAAGCGGATATGAACGTTTTACAATGATTTTATCCCTTTACCTCCTTGTCAATCCATACTTACCAGGCTTGGTCAGTCAGCAGTCTTTTTCCTTCCATGATGACATTATGGGTAACAATCTTTCGTTGCAATTATTTATACCTATAATTTTTTTGTTTAAAACAAACAATAAGATGA
>DASRMS010000185.1:0-18554 GCA_035647835.1 Oscillospiraceae bacterium | reverse complement strand
ATATTATATCGTATTGATTACTAGGTTGTCTATACGAAAAATGTCGTAGATACGGTCTTTTTCACTTATTATTAAACTCTTTCCAATCTATGTTACAGAATAATTGTGATTGAAAAGCGCACTCCTGTCTTTTTCTTTCCGTACAGACTCAAGCTGAACGACCGATGCCGCTGCGCTAGCTGCTGAATACTTCCTATGGAGCATAAAAAGGATCACCCTGTGTTCGTTTTAACGTGGGTGATCCTTAAATCTTCGAAAAGTATCTTAGTTATTGATTCCGTAGACACTTTTGGCAAAACTAACACCTTTTTGGGCGTCAGTGGCGAAAGCATCAGCACCGGTAAATTCACGTACGGCTTCGCTGGTTATGGTTCCGCCGATAATAACTTTGACTTGTTCTTTTAAGCCCGCCTCTTTGAGCGCCTCAATAACACTTTTCATTTCCGGGTAAGTGGAATTCAACAAAGCACTTAACCCTAGTATTTTTGTGCCGCTTTCACGTACCATCTCCACAAATCTTTCTGCTGGTACATCGACTCCTAAATCAATCACCTTAAAGCCATGGCTGCGCATTAGGTTTACCACAATATTTTTACCAATATCGTGAATGTCACCACTGACAGTACCGATAACAAACGTACCAAGAGTCTGTTCAGCTTCACCACTAGAGGCAATTAAAGGCTCAAGCTTGGCCATCACGCCCTGCATTATTTCAGCAGAAAACATCAATTCAGTTAAATAATATTCACCGGAGGCAAACATATCGCCAACAGCCGCAATGCCAACGTTGCATTCCTTAATAATTTCAGTGGGGGAGATACCTTGGGATAGCTTTTCAGCTACAAGTTGATATACTAAATCCTCATTTAGGTCACGTAGTGCTACAGCAAGTTTTGTCATTTATGACGTCCTCCTTTCTATTGGCTGCAAATCCAGCCATAGGCCATACTTTCGAGCTGTTCCCACCAATCCTTAATTATTTTTTCATCACCTGGTATTTTCCATTTATTTTCCTTTTTAATTTCTTCCCAAGGTGTTACTATGCCTGGTTCAGGGAATACGACCCCATTAGTGCCGGGTTCGCCAATCTTGGGTTCTGGAGCCGGTCCATCTGAATATTTACCATACTCCATTACTGCATCCAACAGTTCTTGGAAATTTTCTGGTTTTGTGTCTTCTGGAATATGCCCACCACCATTTGGTATCCAACCACCATCTTTACCAATGGTTTCACATAAGAGTTTGACCCGAGCACGTATATCTTCTGGTTTACCAAGAATCAGCATATCGGTAGGTATACCACCAGTAATACACTGTTGATGACCAAATTTTTCTTTGGCATCAAAGATATCTGCTTCGTTATCAATATCACAGATGACAGTACCCTTAGGAAATTCTGCCATATGGTGCCAGTGCGGGCCCCAATCGCCTTCTAAGAAAATACGGAATTTCCAGCCGGCTTCAATTAACTTCATGACGCCCTTATAGAAGGTTGGCCAATAGAAAGTATCAAATTGTTTAGGCGAGAGGAAACACGGCTTATGGGTAGCAATAAAAATAGGGAAACGTTTTAAAGGATCAGCTCTGCGCCAGGCATTACTTAACTGCTGTTCTAAAATATGTTCACAGGCTTCTAACACTTTGTCAGGCTGCCGGAACATATCGCGCGTTATACCGTAAAAGCCCCTGTAGGCATCTGATAAGACATCAAAAGGAGCTGAAAAGCCCCCTACTGTACCTTGAGGTATGCCAACTTCGTTTTTCAGTCGCTCAACTCTTTTGGCTGCGGCAGCACCAAAAATACTACCTGCCATCCCGGCTTTAAGAAAAGCCATATAAGAGCGAATTGAGCCGCGCTCTTGATATTCACCGAGGATACGTGGCAAATAAACATCCATACGGTAGCCAATGGGGTCGTCAATAAAGCGACGGTACTCATCAGCTTTCATCCATTCTTGCTCATTGAACTGCTGTAAAGAGTTAGGAGAAATATCCCGTCCGGGCACTCGCCACAGTTGATGGTTGGTAATATCCCACGTCGCTGCCCAACCTAAATTGGTCCGGAAAATATCCACATCAGGATATTTTTTGGCAAACCCTACTTCCATGTTTTCCCATATTTGAAAATCATACATGATTTGTTGGTACGAATAGCCAGATTGTTTTTCAGCAAAGTAGGTCGTTGCAAAAGCTGTGGGAATACGGTCTGTAGGCTCCAGAGCAATGGCGGCCTGATAACGGCCAAGACGCTCATTATACAGCTTATTAATATCGCTCGTCATTTTTTACCACTCCTTTTCTCAAAAAGTAGTTAAAGATAATAGCCGCAACGAAGATAGCCTGTCTTTTTTTACACCCCACTTTTTTCCTACTTTCACTACCGGCATTTTTCTGCGTCGCAGCTTATAATTTGGACAGCTGTGAAATTTCAGAATATTATCTGCAAGCAGCTACTAATAGGCAAATATCACCATAATTATCATATAATATGATTTGCCATGCTGTCAACTACAAACACTATTCTCGAAAACAAGCCATCAACAGAAGCACAACTTCTGATAATCACAAAAGTTAGCTTATGAACATAGGCTAAGCAAAGAAGATTTGACGGAGGTGGTAATGATGCTAGTAAACACCTGTAAGCAAAAAGTGCTCTTTAGCCTGCTTTTGCTTGTCTGTCTGCTTACTGCTGTTTATTTACGTAATGGGTCTACTCTGTTGTCGCTAGGATTATACTTATTGAGCTATACAGGAAGAGAATATGCTGCTGGCAGCTCCAAAACACAACCTAGATCGCAATGGTACCTGGCTTACCTCCTTGTTGGTTATCTAGTTTATTCTATACTTGGTTTTTTACTGGTTCTTGCTTCACTAAAAAATTTCGGCAGATTAAACACCAGTGGGATTGAGGTTACAATAACTAGTGTTATCTTAGTAATTACAACAATATCTATGGTTGCTGCCAGACGGCAGCAACAAGTAGGTTGGAGACGGTTTTCTCCACTTATTTTCATATTGTTGATGCTTGGTGCTCAGCTTTTAGCACTGCACGGGTCCCCTCTGCTGTTTAGTTTTGCCAGACTTGGGGTGAGTGTACTAATACTTAGATCAGGTTTTACCCACTGCTATCTTGGGCTTAATCACTTTTTACAGCCAAAGAATTCTCATCTATCCAGATCATAACGTAAAGAGACCGTTTTAAGTAAACGGTCTCTTTACGTATTAATCCCAAAGATGCCACCAGCCGCACCTGTAGCAAAAGCAAGTACTACTTTAGAAAAATAGCTGGCATTTAGACTAAAATCTGGTAAAACAACCATAGCAATAATTATTAGACCAACTAAATACAGCAGCCCGGTAATACCTCCGTTAAGCCAGCCTTTTTGCTGCAGCCTCCTGGTGACATAAGCGGCACCAATAAAGATAGCTACTAAAGAAGTTGCATACGCCGTGTAGGGCAAGATAGCTTCTGTCAGACTTGTATACTGGATAAGCATACTAAAGACAAGAAAAACCACTAGTGAAAAAAAGTAGGCGTAGAGGACTCCTTTGCCCATCACCAAAATAGCTGTTGGTGGGCGGATTTGCATGGCAGCGGTATTTTTCCTTGGCATTGAGTTCACCTCCACAAGTTCTTACTTGCAATCTATGTACTCAATGCGCAAATTATGCCGTTTATGCCGAGTTTACTCTTTAATAATAGATTCTACAGCAAAACGAGCCATCCGTAGGCTTACACTATCTGCAACACGAACGGTTAATTCGTCATCATTGATTTTTTCAATGGTGCCAAAAATACCACCAATGGTGCGTATTTTGTTGCCTACAGACAAATTTGATAACATACTACCTCGATGTTTTTGCTGCTGCTGCTGCGGCCGAATAGTTAAAAAATACATCAGCGCAAAAAAGATTAGCATTGGGGCAAGTAGTTTTAAAGTGTCCATTACTTCTCCTCCTTTTCTTGCCCAAAACGGGCGATAAATTCTTTATACACGTCCGGGAATGTACCATTAAGTATACTATCCCGAATACGAGCCATAAAGTGTACTAAGACATAAAGATTATGGTACGAGGTAAGACGCAAACCCAAAATTTCATTTGTTTTTATGAGATGTCGTATATAGGCTCGGGAATAATTACGACAGGCATAACAATTACAGCCTTCTTCCAATGGCCCATAATCCTTGGCATAGGGAGCATTACGCACAGTTAGGTAGCCGTCTCGCGTCATAATGGTGCCATTTCTGGCAATGCGCGTGGGCAGTACACAATCGAACATATCTACGCCCCGTTTAACACCCTCGATTAAATAATCGGCAGTACCTACTCCCATCAAATACCGTGGTTTATTTGCGGGTAAGATTGGCACAGTCTCGTCCAGCATTTCATACATCAATGCCGCTGGCTCACCCACGCTTAAGCCACCAATACCATAGCCGGGGAAATCTAGGGCTACGAGCTGACGAGCACTCTCTTGGCGTAAATCAGCATACATCCCTCCCTGCACAATACCAAAAAGCGCCTGTTCTTCTCTAGTATGCGCTTTAAGGCAACGTTCAGCCCAGCGTGTCGTGCGTGCTAATGAATCCTCGATATAATCACGTTCGGCGGGATATGGAGCACATTCATCAAAAACCATGGCAATGTCAGAACCTAAGGCTTCTTGAATCTCAACAGCTTTTTCCGGACTGAAAATATGTTCCGAGCCGTCAAGATGAGAGCGAAAAGTCACCCCTTCTTCCTTGATTTTGCGTAAAGCGCCTAAACTAAAAACCTGAAATCCACCACTATCTGTTAAAATAGCGCGATCCCAATTCATGAAACGATGCAGACCGCCTGCTTCACGCACCAACTCATGGCCAGGACGCAAATAAAGATGATATGTATTGCTTAGAATAATGCGTGCACCAATTTCTTGCAATTCTTCCGGACTCATTGCTTTTACCGTCGCCTGGGTACCTACAGGCATAAATACCGGTGTAGGAATATCACCATGTGGCGTATGTAAGATTCCGGCACGTGCACCGGTGCTGGGGCATTCTTTGATCAAAGTATAGTTTACAGCCATTTACATCTCTCCAAAGGTTAGTTTAACTGTCTTTATACCCGCTGTCAATCACAGAATCAGCATGGCATCGCCAAAACTAAAAAAGCGATATTCAGCCTGTACTGCCTGAGTATATGCCTGTAAGACATTTTCACGTCCCGCAAAGGCAGCAATTAACATTAATAGTGTAGATTTAGGTAAATGAAAATTGGTTAACAGGGCATCGATAGCCCTAAAACGATAACCAGGATAAATAAAAATATCTGTCCAGCCGCTACCGGGATAAATAATACCGTCTGCCGATGTTACCGTTTCTAAAGTACGACAAGTGGTGGTACCTACGGCAAAAATCCGTCCGCCGCGCTGCTTACATTGATTAAGGGTATCTGCAGCTTCTGCCGGAAGCTGATAAAACTCACTATGCATTTGGTGTTCTTCAATACGCTCGGTTTTAACTGGGCGAAATGTACCAAGTCCCACATGTAAAGTTAAGTAAACTAGTGATACGCCACTTTCTGCAATTTGCTGGAGCAAGTCAGGCGTAAAATGTAAGCCTGCTGTAGGGGCTGCAGCCGATCCTTCCTCCTGAGCATAAACAGTTTGGTAGCGCTCTTTATCAG
Organism: Oscillospiraceae bacterium; assembly: GCA_035647835.1. GTDB lineage: Bacteria > Bacillota > Dethiobacteria > Dethiobacterales > Dethiobacteraceae > UBA9865. The sequence goes on along the minus strand of DASRMS010000185.1, from coordinate 12,884 downwards.
TCAACTTTTCCTTGATGTAAGGCGGCAGCGGCATTTCCCCCAGTCGATCAAGAATTTCTTGAAAGGTGCCAGCAAAAGTAAAGCTAACAAGCCGGCCACCATCAGGCAAGATCTCCAAAATCTGTGCCTTTAACTCTCCCTGACCAAAGATAACTTCAGCCCCAGGGCGGAGACGTTTACCCGGCCTAACTATAGTTTCCCAGGTATGTGCATCACGCTGTTTAAGCAATAATATTTCCACGAGAGCGCCGCCTTGCCTCTTGTGTCCCAGCAGGCGTGCTGGCAGTACTTTTGTATTATTTAAAACTAAAGCATCACCAGCGCGTAAATAATGTTTTAGGTCCGTAAATTGCTGGTGTTCACACTTGCCATTAGCTTTATGTAGAACAAGCAGGCGGGAAGCTTCCCGCTGTGCCAGTGGAACTTGTGCAATCAAGTTTTCCGGAAGTTCATAATCAAAGTCAGCTAGAAACAAAGAACCACCACCAAAAGGAATTCGTTTTACTTTTTTTCCTTGTAACGATATTATACCGCATCTTGTCTAAATCTAATTCAACTGTACTACTATTTATCCTCTAGTTGATCACCTTTATAGTAGCGATCCTTTTCGCTGAAAATGCAGCCGCAGTAAGCTTGACGGTATAAGCCTGCTGCTTTGGAGATGTTAATACTCTCGCGATAGCCAGGACGTAAATCTTCATAAATAAACTCCACACCATGCTGCTGCGCCGCTGTTTGCCCTATTTCCTGCAGTAATTGGTGATCTTGATAGGGGCTAATGGCCAGGGTTGTGGAAAATTTGGTAAAGCCTAAGCTTTTTGCTCTCCTAGCTGCCTCAAACAAACGCAATGTATAGCATTCTCGGCAGCGATCGTCCAAATTACTCACAGCATGCTGCAGAAATAATTCTAAATGATAATTTCTTTGCACTGTTAAAGGCACATTGACAGATTGGCAATATGCTTCCAGTGTTTCCAGGCGCCGCTGAAATTCTTTATAGGGGTGAATGTTGGGGTTATAAAAATAACCATGAATATCGTAGCCTAAAGCGCGAAAGTGTTTGATACTATAAGTGCTGCAAGGTGCACAACACATATGCAAAAATAGCTCCACTTCTTTCACCTACCATAAAGTGTTTTGTTCTTTGTTTTCGGTATAAGTTAAACCCAAGTGCCGACAAGCCCGGGCTGTAACCACGCGGCCGCGGGGGGTGCGCTGCAAGAAGCCAATCTGCATTAAATAGGGTTCATAGACATCTTCAATAGTGTCGGACTCTTCAGCGATGGCCGCTGCTAAAGTATCTAACCCTACAGGTCCACCATTAAACTTCTCCACCATTGTCCGCAGTAAATGTCTGTCTACTTCGTCTAATCCTAGTTCATCGACTTGCAGCAGCCGTAGTGACTGTTTAGCCACTTCAGCATTAATAAAGTTATCGGCTTTCACTTGTGCAAAATCACGTACTCTTTTTAGTAAACGATTGGCAACGCGTGGTGTGCCTCGCGCACTTTGAGCAATCGTCAGCGCCCCCTCTTCATCAATCTTTACCTGAAGAATTTGCGCCGCGCGACGTACTATTATTTGCAGCTCCTGCTCTTGGTAAAACTCTAAACGGGCAACCACGCCAAAACGGTCCCGTAAAGGTGAAGATAAGGCGCCGGCACGAGTGGTCGCGCCAATTAAGGTAAATGGGGCAAGATCTATGCGTAAGGAACGGGCACTGGGTCCTTTGCCAATAATAATATCTAAAGCAAAGTCTTCCATTGCCGGATATAAAACTTCCTCCACTGTACGATTAAGACGATGAATTTCGTCAATGAATAATACATCATAGGGGGCGAGATTGGTTAAAATAGCCGCTAAATCACCAGGTCTTTCAATGGCAGGACCAGAAGTAGACCGCAGATTAACACCAAGTTCTGTGGCAATGATCTGGGAAAGCGTTGTTTTTCCCAAGCCTGGCGGCCCATATAATAATACGTGGTCTAGTGAGTCACCGCGCGCGCGGGCTGCTTCAATAAACACACGTAAATTATCTTTCAACTTTTGCTGCCCAATGTAATCAGCTAGAGTGCGTGGGCGTAACGTATTATCTGGGGTGTCATCTTCATTGCTCCGCTGCGCTGAGATAATTCTCTCTTCCATGGTAATCTCCTTAGTGCGTACCTAAATAGGCTAACGCTTTACGTAATAATTCCTCCGTCGCTAGCTGTTCACGCTCCGGTACTTCATTTAAAGCACTTTGTGCTTCTGTACCTTGATAACCTAAAGATAGCAAGGCAGCTAAGGCCTCACTGTAAGCATCCATCGCCACAGCTGCTTGTCCAGCAGCCGGGTGCTGCGCTTCGCCTCTGGACATGGCGATGTTCGTAGCCTTCTCCTTCAGCTCGACTATCAAACGCCGGGCTGATTTAGGTCCAATACCGGGTACGCGGGTCAATGCTTTGATATTTTCATGCATAATCGCCCAATAAAACTCGCCAGCAGATAATGTTGATAATACAGCGAGTGCCGCTTTGGGTCCAACCCCAGACACGGAAATAAGCAGCTTAAACAAGGTCAGTTCTTCTCTTTGTGAAAAGCCATATAGCTGCAGGGCATCTTCACGTACTGCTAAATAGGTGTATAGCTTGATTTCTTGGCCTACAGAGGCTAGCTGAGCCTGCACAGTCAGAGGTACAGTAATTTGCCAGCCAATACCGCTATTCTCCAGGACTATCGTCTCTTTTTCTTTATCTATCAGGGTACCGCGAAGATAATTAAACATAGTTTTTCCTCCGTTGTAAAGCGGCGCGGCCGGCACCGCTATGAGCATGACACAGCGCTATTGCTAACCCATCCGCCGCATCATCTGGGCGAGGAAGCTGATCTAACCCTAACAGCATTTTCATCATTTGTTGCACCTGATTCTTTTCTGCCCTGCCATAACCAACTACAGCTTGTTTTACCTGCAGCGGTGTATATTCAAAGACCTGAAGTCCGGCAATTCTTGCAGTAAGCACGGCCACACCGCGAGCTTCTCCCACCTGCATGGCACTATTAGCATTTTTAGCAAAAAACAATTTTTCTATCGCTGCTTCCTGTGGTTGATGACGCGCTATCAGCTCTTGCAGTTCTCGATATACTTGTTCTAAACGCTCTGGCATGCTTAAGCTGGCAGCTGTACGAATACAGCCATAAGCAAGGGCAGAACTACGCTGCCCATCTGTTTCTATCACACCAAAACCGGTAATGGCAATACCCGGATCGATACCTAAAATACGCAAAGCTATCTCCCCTTTTTTCCCTATGCAAACATATATTCGCTATTTTTTGCCTATTATCCTGCTTGGTTAGAGTTCAATTACTGTACCGGAGGTGATTTGCTCCACAATCGCATACATATTGGTGATTTCACCCACCTGCAGTTGTGCGGTTAATTGCAGGTAATCTAAACATAAGCCACAAGAGAATATTTCCACCCCTAAAGCTTGTAGTTTAGTCAAACTATCTAAAACAGGTGAACCGGAACAAGCTAATTTCACACCGCCATTCAGTAAATATAGTGCTTTAGGCAGCTTTGTACTTTCCGCCAGAGCGTAAAAGAAGGATTTCATTAAGATTGTGCCTAAATCATCATTACCGTGACCTAATGTCGCGGCGGTAATTAAAATATTTTTACCAGATTCCGCGATCCTTGCCGCGGCTTGCTCTTCTTTGACTAGAGTAATGCTATAATAATCTGCTTCTTCTTTTGCCGCGGCAGCGAGTCCTAGCGTGCTTGCTAACTTCAAAATATTTATTTTTGCTGTTTCATTATCCACTAGTACGTTAAGGCTGCCTACAGACAGTTCAGCCAACTTTTTCTTAGTTTCCACAACTGGCTGGGGACAGGCAAAACCTCGACAATCTAATTTATCTTGTCTCATTAAAGGCTCACTCCAATCGTCACTCTAAACATAGTTTACTACAATTGCACAAAGATGAACAGAAAAATCACTAATACTGACAAACAGGAAGGTGTTAAGATGCAAAAAACAGCCATTCCCTTAGCCCATGATTTGAATCCGCAAAACTATCAAATTGCTCTTGATGTGGCAAGAGAAAGATTTGCTGCTAACCAGCCCGAGAAGATGGCAGAATTAAGCGGCTGTATCTACAATCATCAGTGCAGCTATTTTACCGTCTGCTGCCTGAACCATCCTTTCACCATTACCTACCCCCTAGGCCTGGTAACCTACAAAGATAGCGATTTACAACCACCTTTCGCCCTGCAGTTAATAATGATTAATTATCTGGCGCGCGCTGATGGTATCCCCCTGGCCTACAATTATATTCCTTATCGTCACCTTGAAGGTGGTCAGACTTACTATGGTGCTTTTGTCAAAACAGCTATTGAACCGCTGAGTAAAGTTTTTGGACAACAGCCGGAGCTATTACAGACAGCCGCACAGCCTTTCGGTGGTGTGCCGCTAACGGGAATAAGCGGTAATGCTGTCTTAATCTATCTATTACCACGAGTACCACTGCTCTTTCAAATCTGGGCGGGTGATGAAGAAGACGGCTTGCCGGCACAAGCCAATATTCTTTTTGATAGCACTGCTAATCATTATTTACATACAGAAGATCTAGGTGCCTGTGATCTAGTCTCTCGCTTGATCATGGCCCAAGTAAAAAACTCCTCAAACCGCTAAGGTCGGGAGTTTTTTGCACGCGCACTTTGGTAAAGCTGACAAGAGCATTTTTGAAACTAGCTGCTTTTTATACTACAATACTTAATCTTTCCAGATAATCTTGTTGCTACACAGCCATCTGGTCTTCTTCCAGCCTGCTGCGTAATAATTCACCTGTGACTTTTTCGTCATGAACCAGGATCTCAGCAATTTCCGAGACTAATCCTTTGCGTGAAGCTAAAAATGCCTGTACCTCTGTTTTCTGTTGGGCGATGATCTGCTGTATCTCTTGGTGTAAAAGATCCTGAGGCAGGTCCTCTAGGGAAACAATCCCTAATGAAGACATACCGGCCGCAATAATCTGCTTTGCCGCCTTCACTGCTTGCTGAAAGTCATTAGCAGCACCTGTAGAACGATTTCCTAATACTACTTCTTCTGCTACAGAACCGGCTACCATCACAGCAATTTGTCCTTCCAGGTACTCCTGTGTGTAAAGATAACTATCTTTTTGCGGACTTTGCCGCATATAACCCAGTGCTTTACCCCGAGGCGTAGTAGTAATATTCGACACAGAACCGGGTCGCTGCAGTTCACTAATCAGGGCATGTCCAATTTCATGGACAGCAACACGCCATAGTTCATCTTGATCTGGTTTGCGATCTAGCTTCTCACCCATCATCACCTTATCAATGGCATCTGTAAAATGACGAGTTGAAATTTCAGGCTGCTGTTCACGCATCGCCAAAATAGCAGCTTCATTAGCCAGACTTTCTAAATGAGCGCCAGAGAAACCAAAGGATTCCCGTGCCAGCTGCTCTAAATCAACATTAGCAGCCAGCGGTTTATTACCTACGTGTATTTTAATAATTTCCTGACGCGCTTCCAAATCAGGCAAATCTACCTGTACCACGCGGTCAAAACGTCCGGGGCGCATTAGTGCACTGTCCAATAAATCAGCACGATTAGTAGCGCCAATTAACAATGTACGCACACGTTCTTCGACTGCTAAACCATCCATTTCCACCAACAGTTGGTTTAGCGTTTGATCGTATTCATGGTGAGAGGAATGAGAACCTCTTTTACCACCAAGGATTTCTATTTCATCAATAAAAATGATCGCGCTATTTTTCTTTTCTTTCAGCGCTGTACTGCGAGCTTTAGAAAAAATCTGCCGCACACGCTGTGCACCGACACCGGCATAAAGTTCAATAAATTCTGAACCGCTTGCCACCAAAAAAACAGAATCGGTATAGGCCGCAGCAGCTTTTGCCAGCAAAGTTTTACCCGTACCGGGAGGACCAGCTAACAAAATTCCTTTTAGTGGACGGATGCCCATGTTGGCTATACGTTCAGGGTGACGAATAAAATCAAGTGCTTCTAATAATTCCTTTTTAGCGGTACGTTGACCGCCGATTTGGTCAAACTTAACTAATCCCGTATTCCTGCTGCCTTCAACAACAGCAAATTGTTTTTTACCTCCGCTGCGCATCCCGGCAAAATAATACAACAGTGCAAACATGACCGCTAGCACCACAGCAGGTGCAATATTTACACCCTGCCAAGCCAGTACAACAAAAATGGCCAGTGCTGCACCCGCCGCTATTTCCATGATCATACCCGCTCACCCTCCCTTCTCCACGGCTCACGTCCTACCACTTCGTACAAGTAAGCGTCGCCATTTTTCATTTGCAGATAAATATGCTCATGATCAACTGTAAGACGATGTTCTGCTACTTGCAATTCTTCTAAAGTTGCGGCAATAGCTTTACTCATTTCTGTAAAATTTCCTCTTTGTTCACCTTCATAAAGAGCCAGACTAACAGTAAATAACGCCTCTGTGAGTTCTGAGTTGCGTTCATCCACCAGTACTAAACGGTAGCTATCCTCTGCTAGCAGCTGATTAAGCTCTGCTTCTAAGGCTCGGTAGGTTAAGGCTAAATCCTTAACCTCAGCAAGCTTAACTCGTACGACAAACTTTTCTTCTTCTTGATCTAGTTCAACAGTTTCTACTGCTGCTAAACTGCCTAAACGTTCTCGTAACGGTTCGTCAAGCACTTGCCGTTGACGCAGCATGACAGCACCTACTGCTAACCCCAATGTTAAAACAAAGGCGCACACGGCCACCTGCCACTTGAAGTTTTTCATAGTATCGCCCTTTCTAGCAGTAAAAGAAGTTTACATAATGTATTATAACATAGCTAACAATCTATGCCAACTGGAAATAGTTCGAACTTTTGCAACACAGAGATGTAAGACTACAAACGATATTTTTTGCTAACAAACAGGGAACGACCGAGATCGTTCCCTGTTTGTTAGGTTAACATAAATATTTACTAGTTAATGTGACAGTTCAACTGCGCCTAAGAGGTCATAGCCGTCATATCCCGTGATAGTTACAGGCAGCATTGTTCCGGGAGCAGCGTCGCAGTTCGCTACCCTGACATAGCCGTCCACCTCCGGCGCTTGCATCGGCGTGCGCAGCAACAAGGTCTGAGGCTCTTGTGCCGAGCGCCCATCGATAATCGCCATAAAGCTTTGGCCCACTAGTGCTTCTTGCTTAGCGGTGATAATTTCACTTTGTACAGCTATCGCTTCAGCTAGTCTTGCTGCTTTAACTTGGGCAGAAATTTGCTGTGGCAGACGGGCCGCAGGGGTACCTTCTTCTTGCGAATAGGCAAAGAAACCAATGCGATCAAGTTGGGCAACGCGTAAAAAAAGCAAAAGTTCTTGGAAATCAGCTTCTGTTTCGCCAGGAAAACCAACAATAAAAGATGAGCGTAAGGTAATATTGGGTATCATTTGGCGAAGTTGTGTTAATAGCTGCATCATCTTAGCCGCCGTAAATTTACGACCCATTTGCTTTAGGATGCGATCGGAGGCATGCTGCAGTGGAAGATCAAGGTAATTGCACACTTGGGTTAAACGTGCCATTGTTTCGATAGTCCTCGGATCAAGACGCTCTGGGTAGGCATAAAGTAAGCGAATCCAAGCGATGCCGGTTAGCTGTGCTAATTCCTCCAGCAAGATAGGCAATTCTAATTCACCACTGGAATCTAGACCGTAAGGCGTGATATCTTGCGCTATTATATTTAATTCCCGCACTCCGTTTTGCGCCAACTGCTTCGCTTCGGCAACCACAGCTATGCGGCTGCGACTGCGGTAAGGTCCACGAATAGCAGGTATGGCACAATATGTGCAAAGGTTGTCACAACCCTCGGCAATCTTTAGGTAGGCTGTATGGGTAGGAGTTGCCAGAATACGTGGGGCATCCTCCGGCGCGTCGTATTCACCTTGTAAAAAGCTTACTCTTTCTCCCGCCAGGGTGCGACGAATAGCCGCAGCCGCGGCCTGAAGGTCATTGGTGCCTAAGATGCCGTCCAATTCGGGTATAGCAATAAGCAGTTCTTCCCCGTATCGCTGCGCTAAACAACCAGCAGCCAGCAGTACTTGACATTTTTTCTTTTTTAATTGTGCTAACTCTAAAATCTTGTTGATTGACTCTTGCTTGGCGCTTTCAATAAAGCCACAAGTATTAATAATAACCGCCTCGGCTTCAGCCGGGTTGGTAATTAAATCGAACTCTTCCTCCTGTAGGTGAGCCAACATAATCTCGCTATCTACTAGATTTTTGGCACAACCTAATGATACTAAGGCAATCTTAAGGCCAGACATGCTGCGTTCCTCCTTCTAGCTTTCCTGTCTAGTATAAAGGAGCCCCCTTAAGTTGTCAAAAACTAAATTTTGTCGTCAGCTGAACAATTTTTGGACAAAATATAGCAATAAAAAAGGGAACAGTTGCCTGTTCCCGGTCTCTATTTTTTACTAATAGTAATTGTATAAGCATATTTTGTCTCTGGCAGCTGCACTGCTTGGCCATTAATTGCCAATGTTACTGCGGGCGGATTACCTAAACGTATACTAATCTCTTCAGATGCCCTAGCTACTTGTGGCTGCCCTGGACGGTAAGTGCCATCCAGGCTCCTTTTACCATCACTAAAGGCACGTATCCAACACGGACTAGAAAACGATAGTTCCGCCGTTAATTCGGCAGCATTACTGACCATAAAATGTACTTCTTCCGTACTAGTATCGGACTGCACTAGGACAGCTGGCTCCCCTGGTGAATTTGTTTCTGTTTGCTCATCGTTTTGTTCTTCGTCTTGGCCTGTAGATAGCGGTGGCGGGTCTACTTGCGGCGGTTCTTTTGTCATTAATTTGCGAAGTAAAAAGCTGCCTGCTAACAGCAATAAAACAATTGCTACAATGGGTAGGAAACGCTTTAACTGAAGTTTTCGCCATTGAGCTGTAAAATCAAATTTGGGCGTCTGCCGTGGCGGCTTACTCGCTGCCAGGGTTGTTTTTTGGTGCTCAGGATCTGCGGTTTCCTCCTGCTCGGCATTATAGCTGTTGATCAGGGCTTGAGCATCCAAACCTAACTCTGCAGCATATTTACGCAGCGCCCCTTTAAAGTAGACTTCTCCTGGGAAAAGGGTAAATTGTTCTGTTTCTAGCGCTGTTAGGTATTTTATGGGTATCATTGTCCGCTCTGTGACATCTTTAAGTGTTAGACCTTTTGCATCGCGTGCCTCTTTTAGTTGCTGACCTATGTGATGCAACTCCTCACCCCATTCTCATTTGTTGTCTGCACTTATAAGTTAAGCTTTTTAGTCTAGACCTGCTCTTTTTAGCGTAAAATTAACTTTGGTCACGTTCAAAGAGAAGTTTTCGTACTTGCTCCGGTGTGACTAATACTTCTCGCGCCTTGCTTCCTTCAAATCGCCCAATAAAGCCACGACTCTCCATGTCGTCTACTAAACGAGCTGCGCGGGTATAACCAATACGTAAACGTCTTTGTAGTAAAGAGATAGACGCCGTCCCTGCTTCCGCAAACAGCATCACGGCATCTGGAAAGAGCTCGTCCTCTTCATAAAAGAACTCATCTGCTTCTTCTTCGGGCAAGAGCTGCTCATCAAAATCTGGTTCGCCCTGTTTTTTTATAAATTCCAGGAGATTGTTTAATTCACGTTCGTTAATAAACGCTCCTTGAATCCGAAATGGTTTAGGTAAACCAATAGGGTGAAATAAGGCATCACCACGGCCGAGCAATTTTTCTGCTCCCCCCATATCAAGAATGGTGCGTGAATCAGCTTGAGAGGACACCGCAAAAGCAATGCGTGAGGTAATATTAGCCTTAATTACACCAGTAATCACATCTACTGAGGGTCGCTGTGTAGCGATAACCAGATGAATTCCGGCTGCACGGGACATTTGTGCTAAACGCGCAATGGAATCTTCCACATCGGCAGCGGCAACCATCATCAAGTCAGCTAATTCATCAATAATGACAACGACATATGGTAAAAGTTCAGTCTCTTCATTTTGTTGGCGCTTTTTATTATTAAAAGTATTAATATCACGCACACTTTCCCGAGCAAACAGTTCATAGCGTCGTGTCATTTCCTTTATCATGTTTTTAAGTGCCAGGGAAGCGCGTTTGGCATCTGTGACCACGGGCATTAGTAAATGTGGAATACCATTGAAGGTGCTTAATTCCACCACTTTAGGGTCAATCATTACAAATTTTACTTCATCAGGACGGGCATTAAAGAGAATACTGGCGATTAGCACGTTAATACAAACACTCTTGCCAGAACCAGTTGACCCGGCAATCAGCAAATGGGGCATTTTCATTAAATCGGTAACAATGGAGTTGCCAGTAATATCTTTTCCCAAGGCTATTGTTAATACAGATGTGGCATTTTGAAATTTTTCGTCCTCTAATACTTCCCGTAAATAGACAGGTGCAATAACCTTATTGGGAACTTCAATCCCAATAGCTGCTTTACCAGGAATTGGCGCCTCAATTCGTACATCAGCCGCTGCTAAATTAAGCGCTATATCATCAGCCAGAGAAACAATTTTACTAACTTTAACTCCCACTTCTGGCTGCAATTCAAAGCGCGTGACTGTGGGGCCGCATTGCGCATCCGTAACATGGGCTTTAACACCAAAACTGTCTAAGGTTCTTTCCAAGACTTTGGCCCGTTCTACCAAGTTTTTCTGAGATTGAGGGTCTTTATGCTTGGGCAATTTAGGCAGCAACTTCAGCGGTGGTAAATGATAAGCTCCATGTACCGAATCGATACTGATAGTAAGAGGCTTGTCCCCTGCAGCAAAAAGTTCTAGCTGCTGTGCTGCCCCGATGGCTTCTGTCATTTCTGGAGTGTCCGGGATAAGCGTTGCTTGTATTGATTCCATAACTGAAGGTGTTACTGTCGCCGCTACTTCAGACTGATTGTTTGTACTCAGAGGTGCCGCTTCATCGCCGGCTTTTGCAGGTGACTGCTGGCGTTTTTTCTTTAAAAGCGCAGGAAATTCTTCTAGTTCCACGTCCTCCACTTCCAGCCCCTCTGTCGGGGCTTGAGCAAAGATAAAACGGAAAAAACCAGCAACAGCTTTAAGCGCCTGCAAGATGCTGCGACCAACAAAGAGCAAACAGCGGCTCGCCGTCTGCAAAAGTTGTGACAGAGAAATATTAGTCACTAAAATAAAGGCAATTACGGCTAGAGCAAGTAAAATGATCCGGCTGCCTAGATCCTTAAAAAGAAAATAAAGGATAACTGCCAGGATTGCTCCCAGTACGCCGCCTCCCTGCTGCTGCAGACCCAAACGGAGGCTAGCATTAAAAATACCAAGATCCATTACCAGGTTTATTTCTGCAGCCATTACTTGCAAATGAGCATAGACTAGTAGAATAATAAAAAACAAAACGATACCAGCGGTACGCTGCTTGAGGTTGGGTACTTGCCAAGGAAATATTTTTAACAAATTATTAATCACCAAGACAACAGGCACATAAATTGATAAGTCACCTGTCAGCATGCGTAATACATTATTAAAAAACATGCCAACTTCACCGGTTTGCCGAGGGAAGAGCAAAGCGGCAAAAGCAAACGCTGCCAAGGCGATAATGAGGACTGCTTTTACTTGTTGTCTAATTTCATCTCGAATGTCATGAATCGCCATTTATCCACCTGCTTAAGAAACTAATAGTTTATAGAGAATGGTGACAACGCCGGCAAACCAACAATAGTAGGCAAAATAATGGAACTTTCCTTTTTGCAGGATGTTTACGAAGATACGAATGGCAAAAATCCCGGCGAAAAAGGAAGCTGCTGTCCCTATGATCATATTATTATTAAACCCGGCAAAGCCAATTTCAAATAAGTCTTTTAACTCTAATAATGTGGCACCCAAAATTACCGGGATGGAAACTAGAAAAGAAAATCTAACGGCTGTTTCCTGGTCTAAACCCAGCCATAAAGCAGAGGTAATTGTTGAGCCAGAGCGTGAGATACCAGGAATAATGGCAATTCCCTGCGCTACGCTAATCAACAGCGCATCTTTTTTAGTCATAGTAAGTTCGTTTTTACGACCAGGTGCTAAACGGGAAAGTGTAAACAAAATAACACCGGTAATAAGTAACATGATGCCAACAAGGATCGGCAGATTATAAAAGCGCTCGAATAAATCTTTTAGCAGTACGCCCATGATACCAGTAGGGATGATACCAAATAATAACATAATAACAAAATTTCTTTCCTGTTTTTCATGTCTAAAGCTAGTTGCTAAACGGAGGATATCACCACCGAATACCCAAATGACCGATAAAAGCGTCCCGAAGTGGAGCATCACTTCAAAGGTGATTCCAGCTTCCTGGACGCCTAGAATATCTTGAAAAATCACTAAATGTCCTGAACTCGACACTGGTAAAAATTCCGTCAGACCTTGGATGACACCAAGTATAATTGCTTCTATGCTTCCCATACAAACCTCCTGCTTGGAATTCAATATCAATTTGTTAGTCCGCTTGTTTAATTCAGTAGAAGTCGCTGCAAACTAGGATCAGCGATGCTTTGCTGATCGTTGTCCCGCTAGTTGAACATGAGAACCATTTTCGTATCACTTCGCTAAAAAGGTCTTAAATCCTCCTTTTTTCAGTGTAGTCCATGCTACAACAGGCTTTTTCATAACGCATACAGTGGTAGTCGGATATAACATCTCTACTTGAAAAGTGCAAACCTTATCTAGTTGCTATGGTAGCATAGCAGCATAGCAATATTTAGCAGGAATACGCTGCGAGATGTGAAAAACATAATAATAATATAACACTACCGTGTTCGTAAGTAAATGTTTAGCTGCGGTTCTGAGCTGTGGATTAGATAGAATAGA
>DASRMS010000184.1:0-1243 GCA_035647835.1 Oscillospiraceae bacterium | reverse complement strand
CTCCAGGGATATGGCAGAATTTCCTTCTTTTTTTAGTAGCTACCTTGTTTCACTGATTGTCCCACAGAACTTGGCATTGTTTTTATTAGTGCTGGCTGTGGTGCTTTTTATTATTCGTTTTAAGCGTTTAGCTAGATTGCTGCTACTGAGTGCGGCTCTTTGGCTAGGTTTGTGGTCCTTACCCATTACCTCTATTAAAGTAGGTTCTTTTTTAGAGCAACAATATGCCATCAGTAGTTTTGAACAATTGCCAAAAGCTGATGCGATTGTCGTGCTGGGTGGCAATACGGCAGCCAATAGACTGAATTGGTTTGAAGAGGAAGTCGATAGAAACTCTACACACCGTCGTTTAGATACCGCAGAAGCACTTTACGTGGCTGGCAAAGCGCCGGTGATTATTGTCTCGGGTGGGGCTAACGAAGGTCCAGTTAGTGAAGCACGCGGTATGGAGGCTAGTCTACGCAGCTTGGGTGTGCCTGCTGAAGCCATTATCCGCGAGGATCGTAGTCAAACAACTTGGGAAAATGCTCTATATACCAAACGCACTATAGAAGAGCAGGGTATAGGCTCGGTATTAGTGGTAACCTCTGCACTGCACATGCCCCGAGCAATGGGGGTCTTTGAAAGTCTAGGCATTAAGGCCTATGCAGCACAAAACCCGCCGCAGATTCAAGTGCCACAAAATAAGCCTGACTTTAATCCCTATTTGCCAAATATGCGTGCATTAGCAGCGAGCCGTTCAATTATTAAAGAGTATTTAGGCTATTGGGTGTATCAGTTCAGAGGCTGGATTTAATCGCTGCCTCGTAACACTTTTTCAGCAGCTGCTAACACCTCGTCCTGCGTAGGCCAATGGCCTATTTCTCCGAGTATTAAGGCACTAGTAGACCAAGGTCCGGTATGCTCAATTTCGCTCACGCCAATTAAGGTGATTTGTTTAGCAGTGGCTACTGCGCTAAGATGTGATACGCCGGAGTCATTGCAGATGACTAAAGCGGCTTCTTTAAGTAGCGCGGTATAAGGCCCTAAAGCCAGAGGCGGCAGTAGTTCAGCTGAAATAGCATTAGCCTTGGCCTGAGTAGTTTCATTGGGCGGTGGGCACATGATGACTCGGTGACCTTGGCGTTGCAAGGATTGGGTGAGTTTTTCATATTCTGGCCAAACTTTGCTTTTGCCATGATGCAGACCCTTGGAGGTAGGTGCGATAATAATAAACTCATTGCTTTTTAAAGCATGCTGAGAC
>DASRMS010000183.1:0-116274 GCA_035647835.1 Oscillospiraceae bacterium | reverse complement strand
ACCGGTATACTATTTGATATGATCGGTATTGCTGCGACGGCTGCTGATGAAGTGCCGATTTTAGCCAAAGCAGCTAAAAAAACCCCTGGGGCGCGTGAAGCATTATATTTAATTCGTAATGCTGATCGTTTTTCTAATTTCTGCAATGATGTGGTGGGGGATATCGCGGGCATCATCAGTGGTGTTTTAAGTGCGTTACTGGTGGTAAGAATATTTGGGGCCGAATCTAATCCCGTGGTCAGTATTGCCGCGACAGGAATTATTTCAGCGCTCACCGTTGGAGGCAAGGCTCTTGGTAAGTCAGTAGCGATAGAACATTCGACGGTAATTATCTTACTATTTGCTAATGTTTTAACTAAAATAGAAACAGTATTACCGGGAAAAATATTCTTTGGACGAGCGCTTCCTCGTAAGCGAAAGTGAGGTAAACAACATGAGTAAGTTGCTGCCGACCATCACAGGTCCGGCTGACTTGAAAAAACTTAGTAACAAGGAATTAACAGCTTTAGCCGGTGAGATACGTGCTTTTCTCTTGGCGAATGTGTCTAAAACGGGAGGGCATCTTGCCCCGAATCTTGGTGTAGTGGAGTTAACACTGGCGATACATACTACTTTTGATAGTCCGACTGACGAAATTATTTGGGATGTGGGTCACCAAAGTTACGTCCATAAAATATTAACTGGCCGTGCTGATCGTTTTGCAAGCTTAAGGCAGTACGGGGGAATGAGCGGCTTTCCGAAAATTAAAGAAAGCGAACATGATATTTTTCAGACGGGGCACAGCTCTACTTCCATCTCGGCAGCCTTAGGTGTGGCACAAGCCCGCGATTTATTAGGAAAAGATAATCATGTGCTGGCGGTGATTGGCGATGGGGCGATGGGCGGCGGGATGGCTTTTGAAGCTCTTAATCATGCTGGTGACATGGGAACAAATTTGATTGTCGTCTTAAACGATAATGAAATGTCTATTTCCCACAATGTTGGTGGCTTGGCAGCTTATTTGGGTCGTATTCGTACAGACCCCAAATATTTTCGTTTTAAAGAGGATTTCCAGGAACTTCTCCTGAAGATTCCTGCCATTGGCGGAAAAATGATTAAATCAGTGGACCGCATAAAAGATGCTGTAAAAAGCCTTATTGTACCAGGCATGCTTTTTGAAGAACTAGGCTTTACCTATTTAGGGCCAGTTAACGGGCATAATCTGGAGGCCATGCAGGGCGTCATGCGGGGTGCCAAAAAGTTGAAAGGTCCCATCCTCATTCATGTCTTAACGAAAAAGGGCAAAGGATATGACTTTACGGAAAATAACCCTGATTTTTATCATGGTGTCGGCCCCTTTGATCCACAGTCGCCGCCCCAGCCTGGGACGAGAGGCAGTGTGCCTTCCTACACTGACGTTTTCGGTGATACTATGGTGCAGTTGGGACGTGAGCAGCAAAAGCTGATCGCGATCACGGCAGCTATGACTTCAGGCACAGGGTTGAGCGGTTTTGCGCAGACTTTTCCTCAGCGTTTCTTTGATGTGGGCATTGCGGAGCAGCATGCCGTTACCTTTGCTGCCGGTCTGGCCCGCAAGGGTTTTAAGCCAGTGGTGGCGATTTATTCTACGTTTTTACAACGGGCTTATGACCAAGTGCTGCATGACGTATGTATGCAGGAATTGCCTGTAGTCTTTGCTGTAGATCGAGCTGGCTTAGTAGGTGAGGATGGGGAAACGCATCATGGTGTGTTTGACATTTCCTTGCTGCGCCCTCTGCCTAACCTGTCAATTATCTGTCCACGCGATGAAAATTATCTACAACATGCGTTATTTACCGGACTAAAACATAACAGTCCGGTGGCGATTCGTTATCCGCGCGGTAAGGGGCAGGGAGCAGCATTAGAAACGCCGCGCTGCCTGCCTTGGGGGCGTGGTGAGATGCTGCGGCAGGGACGCGATGTCACCATTTTGGCGGTAGGAACAATGGTCGCGCCGGCCCTGGCGGCGGCAGCCCAGTTAGAGAAAAATGGCCTGTCTGTAGCGGTGATTGATTTAATTTTTGTTAAACCACTAGATACAGAGCTAGTGGTGCGTGCCGCCCTGAACAGCCGTTATGGTCTGGTCACGGTTGAGGAAAATGTTTTGGCCGGCGGTTTGGGTTCGGCTGTGCTAGAGTATTTGGAGGACAATGGTTTACAGACGCTGCCGGTTAAACGGTTGGGCATACCGGATCAGTTTGTACAGCATGGGGCCCGTAACTTACTGCTTAAAGATGTAGGCTTAACTGTAGAAAATATCGCTGCTGCTTGTCTGGGTTTAGCTAGCAGCAAAGGGAAGATCTCATGGGTAAAGAGCGTAAACGATTAGATACTCTGTTGGCAGAACGTGCTTTATTTGTCAGTCGCTCGGCGGCACGTGCCGCCGTGATGGCGGGTCTGGTGTCGGTAGATGGGCAACAGGTAGATAAACCTGGTACCCAGGTAACAGCTAATGTTGCGGTGACGGTTAAGGAATTGCCGCGTTATGTCTCGCGCGGCGGGCTAAAATTGGAAAAAGCTCTCGCTGCCTTCCAAATTGAGCTAGCGGGACGCACGGCTATGGACGTGGGTGCTTCAACTGGTGGTTTTACAGATTGTATGCTGCAGCAGGGCGCCGAAAAAGTTTATAGTGTGGATGTCGGCTACGGGCAGCTAGACTGGCGTTTGCGCCAAGATAGCCGGGTGGTCAACCTGGAAAGAACTAATATCCGCTATCTGGAAGCTGAGGCCCTAGCTGAAGCGGTGCAGTTTGCCAGCATCGATGTGGCCTTTATTTCCTTGGCGCTGGTGCTGCCTACTCTACAGCGGCTGCAGGTACCCGAAATAGTGGCCTTAGTTAAACCACAATTTGAGGTTGGTAAGGGTCGTGTAGGTAAAAAAGGTGTCGTGCGAGACCCTGCCGATCATCTTGCTGTGCTGCAAAAAGTGGCCTCACTCGCTGTAGAGTTGAACTATGACGTGGCGGGCGTCAGTTATTCACCTATTCGCGGTCCAGAAGGAAATATTGAATATTTGCTGCACTTATTGGCGGCAACAGACGCTGCTGCCATTGCTAAGGAAATAGATTTTGCGGCTACGGTGGCTGAAGCACATCAGGAATTAACAGAAAAAAGGAAACCTGCCAATCGTGACGAATAAATTGCTTAGGCAGGTGAGTGCAAAATGGCATCAAAAGACTGGGTCCTGCTTGGTTTAGTCATTTTAGTAATTGTGGCGCGCTGGCTGGCAGGCCGCTCGGGAAGAATTGGCGGCAAAAAAACCACACAAGCGCGCGGTAAAGCTGTACAAATATTAGAAGAAGCTGGCTGCGAAATCTTGGTGGTCAAACCAACGCTGACAATTAACATGGAGATTGATGGGCAGCTGCATCCTTTTACTTTAAAAAGCGATTATTTAGTCAAACGCCATGGGCAGCGTTATCTGGTGCGGATTAGACGCGATAATAAACAAGTGCGCCTGCAGTCAAAATTATGGCGCAGTAGTTTACTGCGCGATGTCTTAGCTTTTCGGGCACGTGGCATCTTAATTTTACACCTGGAAAAAGAAACTCTGCAGGAAGTCCGCTTTCGTACTTGACAGGAGGAAAGACATGAAGGTTTTGGGCATCGTTCCCAACTGGAAGAAGCTAGCCAATGTTAAAATTATGGTAGAGCGTATTGCCGACTTTTGTCGCGCGCATGGTATGCAGGCGTTTCTAGTTGCCTCTGATGAATTAGAGCCGCTGGCGGATCTACCGGTCCTGGATACAGCAGATTTCCCCGGCAAAGTGGATCTAGTGCTGGTTTTAGGCGGCGATGGCACGATGTTACGTGCTGCACATCAGTTTTCTGGCACCAATTTACCGCTCTTAGGATTAAATTTAGGGCAAATGGGATTTTTAGCGGAAGTAGAGCCGCCCATGTTGGAAGAAGCTTTACAACAGTTATTACTAGGGAATTATCGTATCAACCACCGCATCATGTTATGGGCGCGTGTCTTTCGCGGGGATCGCCAACTTGTCGAGTACACTGCTTTAAATGATGTGGTGATTAGCAAAGGTGTGGCCTCGCGAATTATTTATCTTGATACATATGTTAATGATAAACATTTAGAAACCTATCCTAGTGATGGCATTATCATTTCGACCCCCACTGGTTCTACAGGTTATTCTTTGTCTGCAGGCGGCCCCATTGTCAATCCAGAACTGGATGTGATGATTATAACGCCTATTTGTCCGCATCTTTTACATCATCGTTCTGTGATTGTTGATAGTAAAGAACGTGTTGTTGTGCGTCCTTGGACCAGAGATATAGAAGTAACGGTGACGATAGACGGCCAAACAGGCATTACCCTGCAGGATGATGATATCGTGCAGGTGACCAGAGCACCACTGACTACGCCCTTGATTCAAGTTCAAGGTACCGACTTTTACACACTTTTGCATCAAAAACTGACTAAAGTAATAAGTTGGCAGCCAGAAAGGATGTAAGATTGCCATGTTACGCGTGTTGGAAGTTCGCAACCTGGCGCTGATTGATAACCTAGCTTTTTATCCTGGTTTTGGTCTGAATGTGATTACCGGCGAAACAGGTGCTGGTAAATCTATGCTGCTTAATGCCGTGAGCCTATTACTAGGTGAGCGGGCCAGTGCCGACGCTATTCGCACTGGTGAAGAAAGCGCCCTTATTCAGGCCATTTTTACGTGGGAAGAAAGCAAGGACGCCACAGTGAAGGAAGAAGAATTAATCTTTAGTCGCGAGGTGCGACGGAGCGGGCCCAATGTTTGCCGGCTAAACGGCCGGGTGGAACCTCTTGCACAGATGGCCGTGTATGGTCGGCAGCTGGTAGATTTGCATGGCCAAAACACGCAGCAATCATTGCTAGAGGTCAGCACACAACGAGCGCTGCTGGATGCTTATGGCGGAGAAAAATTAACACAGTGCCGTACGCAGGTGTCAGCACAGTATAAAAACCTGCAGCAGCTGCAGAAAGATTTACAAGAGCTAGGCGGAGATGATGCCGCCGTGCTTAGACAAGCTGATTTTTTGCGTTTTCAATTAGCTGAAATTGAGGAAGCAAACTTAACGTCGGCGGAAGAAGAAGAGCTGGCAGTGCGTTGGCGTCGCTTGTCTAATGCCCAGCAATTAATAGAGCGCACGGCTGGTGTTTATGCTGTCTTATGTGAAGGAAGTTTCGACGCCACAATTGTAGATCAATTGGGACTGGTGGAAAAAGAGCTGGCAGCAGCAGCTGACCTTGATGCCACACTACAGGAGATCCTGCAGCAGATTAGCAGTGCCGCTGAGCAAATTAGGGAGGCGGCGCGGGAGTTAAGGTATTATCAGGAAGAGCTCCACCTTGATGAAGAAGAGCTGCTGGCAGTTACGGAGCGGCTGGAAACCTATCGCCACCTTAAACAAAAATATGGTCCAAGCCTAGCTCAAGTTGCAGACCTGACAGCTGAAATGCAGCAAGAGTTAGCGGTTTTAACTGGTCGCCGGGCAAAAAGGGAAGAACTGACAGCCATGATTGCCGAGACCAAAGCTGCGCTGCAAAAAGCCGCAGCAGAACTAACAAGGCTGCGGCAGGAGACGGCAGTTAATTTGGGTGAGCAGATTAATCTAGCGCTGCAAGATTTGGCGCTGCAGGGCGCTCAGTTTGTGATTGTGGTCACTCCGGAAGACCAGTACAGTGCCTACGGTTGTGATAAAATTGAATTTCAACTGGCTGCTAATGCTGGTGAACCACTCCGTTCATTGGCTAAAACTGCTTCCGGCGGGGAAATTTCCCGCGTGATGTTAGCCATAAAAAGCGTTTTAGCGGCGGAAGATGCTGTGGCCACTTTAATTTTTGATGAAATAGATGCCGGTATCGGCGGCTTAACAGTGCGCGCGGTGGCAGAAAAGCTTAAGCAGTTAGCGGCACACCGTCAAGTTATTTGTGTAACTCACCAGCCCCTGATTGCGGCAGCAGCCGATCACCATTTTCTCATTTATAAAGAGAGTAGCAACAACCGTACCGCGACCAAACTAAAAAAATTATCAGCAGCTGAAAGAGAAGTTGAATTGGCGCGCATGCTAGGCGGCGAGGACGAAGCAGCCTTAGCACATGCCCACCAACTGTTAGCTAATTAATTTCATTTTTAATAATTGCTTTGGCTGGCCAAACAAAATAATTAAAAAAAACGTGCTCAGGGCAGGATAAAAGGAGCACGTTTTTTTTGTATGTAAAATTTTTTGCTAGGTAGATTAATGAAGCTTTAGCTGCGGTGCCTAGTTATACACTTATTTTGGGCAATTTTGTTGTCAGTAAAGCCAGATGATACAAATATATTATGTAAACTAGAATCGTATAAAAGGATTGCTGCGCGGTTAACTTAAAATTACATTCACTTTCAATTTTTATGTGGAGGTGTTTTCCAAGCGATGTGACAAGGGGTGATAACCGCGTGAAAAGACGGTGGAAACGGCAAGCGCCTGCCTGGCTGCTGCTAGGAATTGTCTTACTGCTGGCAACAGCTTTTCCCTGGCGCATCTGGGTAGCGATGCAAAATGAATTGCGCATCCTGGAAGGCTGCCAGTATTATGTAAACATAGCGAGCCCGCTTTCCATTCATGTCAAGGGTGATAAGGCGGGCATCTTATCCCTCAATGGCAGTCCGGTATCAGTGCAAAGCTGTAAGCTAGATTTAAGCAGCCCGCTGCAGTTTAGCGCACAGAGTTTGGGATCTGTTAACTTGGAGTTTAAGTTGTTCGGTGTTATCCCATTGCGTCAACTCACCGTCAACGTTTTACCAGAAAAAAAGTTTATCCCTGGTGGGCATTCCGTGGGCATCAAGCTGCATAGTGAAGGAGTCTTGGTGGTAGGACATCATCTGGTCCAAAGTCAGGGAAAGTCTACTTCACCAGCAAAAGAAGCAGGAATTGAAGTTGGCGATGTGCTTTTGACTATTGAAGGCACAAAGTTGGAAGATGCCAACCAGGTGGCAGAAATCATTAACCAGCACAAGGACAAAAATACCCTTAAATTTGAAATTAAACGTGGAGAGAGAAGCTTTACCGCCAAAGTGAACCCCTCATATTGTCAAGAAACGCAACGGCCGCGTGTCGGGTTGTATGTACGTGATTCAGCGGCCGGCGTCGGTACCCTAACGTTTTACGATCCCCAAACCAAGATTTATGGTGCTTTAGGCCATGTGATAACGGATGTTGATACCAATCAGCCCATTGAAGTAAAGAACGGCCAAATCGTCAAAGCGAATATTGTTAACATTAAAGCTGCTCAACGCGGCTATCCTGGTGAAAAAACGGGAATCTTCCAGGAAGATCAAGATTTAGCGGGTAGTATCGAAAAAAACTGTCAATTTGGTATTTTTGGGCGTCTCTCCAGCATTGCGCCGATGCCAGGTAGTGAAAATAAGGCTTTGCCGATGGCCTTAGCCTCACAAGTTAAACCAGGAGCGGCACAAATCTTAACCGTCTTGGAAGGGACAACCATTGAACGTTTTGACATCCAAATACAACGAGTTTATAATCAATCCCAACCCAGCGATAAAGGGATAATTATTGAAATCACTGATGAGCGCCTGCTGGACGCCACAGGCGGCATTGTACAAGGGATGAGCGGCAGTCCCATTATCCAAGATGGCAGGCTCGTAGGTGCTGTAACTCACGTTTTTCTTAATGACCCGACCCGAGGCTACGGGATTTTCCTGGA
The DNA here is from genome assembly GCA_035647835.1 of Oscillospiraceae bacterium. GTDB lineage: Bacteria > Bacillota > Dethiobacteria > Dethiobacterales > Dethiobacteraceae > UBA9865. Next base: position 108,561 of record DASRMS010000183.1, on the reverse strand, counting down.
GTGGATGGTGGCTGAATCTAGCCTGCTGGCCGCAAATAATAACAACATCTAAAATCCAACACGTCTTTAACCCAAAGACGTGTTGGTTTTTTTTAGGTAGGGGCGCCATTTTGTTCATCATCACCGTAGGGGCGCCATTTTTTGCGCCCGCACCGATATCAAGCGCCCGCACCGAAATCAACCAAGCGGGCGAACGCAGTTCGCCCCTACTTACCCAAAGACGTGTTGGCTTTTTTGGGTAGGGTGTTACTTTGTGCATCATTACCGTAGGGACGCCATTTTTTGCACATCACCGTAGGGGCGTCACTTTGTGCGCCCGTACCGATATCAAGCGCCCGCACCGATATCAAGCAACGCGGGCGAACGCAGTTCGCCCCTACTTTAACAAAAGGCGTGGTTTTTTTTAGGTAGGGTCGCCATTTTTTGCACATCACCGTAGGGGCGTCACTTTGTGCGCCCGCACCGATATCAAGCGCCCGCACCGAAATCAACCAAGCGGGCGAACGCAGTTCGCCCCTACGGCATAATTTTTTAATGCCTAAAAAAGTTTTAAAAATTATTGTAATAATCAGAAAGGTATTTCTATCCAAATGTCGAATAAATCTACAAGAAAACAACCACAGTTTTACCGATATAGGAGGGGATAGGAGAATGTTAAGAGTTTTTGTGGCGGATGACAACCGAGAATTCAGCGACTTATTAGTGGAATATCTGGAGCAGCAGCCAGATATCGACATAGCTGGCATCGCTTATAACGGCAGGGAAACCCTGGAGTTAGTTACGGAAGACCCACCTGATGTACTACTGCTTGATATTATTATGCCGCATTTAGATGGGTTAGGCGTCTTGGAAAAAATAAACCACCTGCCGGATAAACCTAAAGTAATTATGCTTACTGCTTTTGGTCATGAAGATATTACCCGTAAAGCAGTAGAGTTAGGAGCAGCGTATTATATCCTGAAACCATTTAATATGGAAGTGCTGGTAGATAGAATTCGTTTATTAGGCAACGGTCAATCAACTAGTAGTGCCGTGAGTTCATTAACCCGCACGGTAAAAAGGACAAGCCAAAGTCTGGAAGCCGATATAACCAATATTATTCATGAAATTGGTATTCCTGCGCACATTAAGGGCTATCAGTATTTACGGGAAGCAATCATGATGGTAGTTGAAGAAGTAGATTTATTAAGCTCTGTGACGAAAGTATTGTATCCGCGCATTGCTGAAAAATTTGATACTACCAGTTCGCGTGTGGAGCGGGCAATTCGCCACGCCATTGAGGTGGCCTGGTCGCGGAACAATATCGACACCATTAAGAAGTTCTTTGGTTACACGATTAACACAGAAAGGGGCAAGCCCACTAACTCGGAATTTATTGCCTTGGTGGCAGATCGGCTGCGCCTTTCCAGCAGAAGTCTGCACTAATTTAAGAATTTAATTTACTACAGTTTAAAAATAGCGATCTGCACTCTGTGCAGGTCGCTATTTTTAATCACGCAGGTGATGAAAAAACTGGCGCAGGTTTAAATTATCGCCGTGAGTTACATAATAACAAAAACAGAAGGTTAGGAAAGATGCGCATGAAATGGCATTTTAGAGCTCCTGTCAGCCTGCGGGGACCGATTAAGGCAGGCAAGCGAACTAAAATCTTGGTGTCGCGTTTAGAACCTGGTGATATTGCCCTGATTGATCACCTGGATCTTGATGAATTGGCAGCACAATCTTTAGTGGCGCATAAAGTATGTGCGGTGGTTAATGTTAATGACTCCATTTCCGGCCATTATCCCAATAAAGGACCCCAAGTATTGTGCGAGGCGCGTATTCCTCACTATGATCTGGCGGGTGCTGATTTGATGGAGAGAATCCATGATGGTGAGCTCTTAACCGTTGATCATCATGGCATTTGGCGTGAGCAGGAGTTACTAGCCACAGTACGTAAAGTTGATCAAGAAGTTATTCGACAACAAACAGCAGCAGCCGAAGCGAATTTAGGCAATTTACTGGATGCTTTTGTGCAAAACACCCTTGACTATGCTCGCCAAGAAAAGAAACTGATTCTAGATGGCCTGACGATACCGCCGCTGCGGACTACTTTTGCGGGAAAACATACTTTGGTTGTGGTGCGCGGTCAATCCTATCGCGAAGATTTGGAGGCAATTAAACATTATATTGCGGAGGTTAAGCCTACTTTGGTCGGTGTAGACGGTGGTGCTGATGCTTTGTGCGAGTACGGCTATACTCCAGATTTAGTAGTGGGAGATATGGATAGTGTTAGTGATGAAGCATTAATTAAAGCCAAAGAACGAGTGGTGCATGCTTATCCCGATGGCCGTGCTCCAGGTATGGCCAGAATCGAGCATCTTGGCTTGAGGGCAGCAGTAATTAAAGCCCCGGGAACTAGTGAAGATCTTGCTCTGCTGCTAGCCTATGAGCTTGGAGCCAAACTAATTGCTGCTATTGGTACCCATACTAATATGATTGATTTTTTAGAAAAGGGCAGAAAAGGTATGGCCAGTACCTTTTTGGCTCGTTTAAAAATAGGAGACCGTTTAGTAGATGCGCGTGGCGTGAGCCAGCTTTATAACGGTCGTGTTTCTGGGCGTTCATTAGTCTTACTGACTTTGGCTGCTGGTATACCAGTATTGGCCTTAGTGATTACCAATCCAACAGTGCGGCACCTTTTTCGTTTAATTGCCTTGCGTGTCCGCCTGGCCTTATAGGGAGGAGTTAGGCATGTTTAGGCTACGCGACCAGATCATCTCGCTGGTAGCTGTTTTTCTGGCGTTAGGCATCGGGATTATTATTGGCACTGGACTCACTGAAGATATGTTGGTAACGCAGCAGCGTTTACTTATTGATCAGCTGACAAGCGATTTTCAGCTGATGCGGGAAGAACGTTCACAACTGCAGGCTAACGTGCAAGCTTTGACGCAGGATTTATCATTATGGGACCAATATCATCAAGTTTTATATCCAAATATTGTCGCGGGAGTGTTAAGCGATAAAAATATTGCCGTTGTTGCTCACGCTGCCAGTATTCCGCCCAACCTGCTGACCCTGCTGCAAGATGCTCAGGCGATGCTTTGCAGTGTGATCCGCATAGAAGATAGGACGGTCCTAGGTTCAGATACTAAAAATGTGGGCCAAGCCTTAGGTACTTTAACGATGGCAGGTCAATGCAGTCAAGTCATGGAAGAACAACTGGCTGATTTTTTAGCTAAGGAAGCAATCAAGATTGAAATACAACCGACAGCTAAACCAGATACTTTACTGCTCCTCGTGGGCGAGCGTCAAGATCTTGATCGTAGTTTACTGGCAGAGATGACAGAAGTTTGCCAGCAGGCGGGAGTAACGCTGGTTGGTTTAGAGTGGAGTAATGTTAAAAACTCTGCGTTAACTGAACTGAAGCAGCAGGGGGTTTCCACCATCGATAATGTGGAAACTGTCTTTGGACAATATTCACTGCTTTCTGTTTTACGAGGCAGTAGCGGTAATTTTGGTATTAAACAGGCGGCTGAGGAGTTTATTGCGATTTATTAAGGAGAGGCTAAAATGCAGGTATCTGCCATTATTCCTGCCTACAACGAAGCACAAAGCATTGGCACCACTATTCTGGCGCTGCAAAAAATTGCTGAAGTTGAAGAAATTCTGGTCATAGATGACGGGTCCAGCGATTTAACGGCGGTCCAAGCTTTGCTGGCCGGAGCTAGTGTGCGGCAGCTGCCGCATAATCTCGGTAAAGGGGGAGCCCTGCAAGAGGGAGTGCGTTTAGCGCAAGGTAAGATACTTTGCTTTGTTGATGCCGATTTAGGGGAGTCTGCTAAAGAATTTACTTACCTGCTGCAGCCGGTTTTAAGAGATGAGGCGGACATGACAATTGCTATTTTTCCGCCTGCTCGACGTCGGGGCGGGTTAGGCCTGGTCAAAGGTTTAGCTATCTACGGTATTCGTAAGCTCTGCGGTTATCATCCTCTTTCACCACTCTGTGGTCAACGGGTCCTGCGTCGTGAGGTCTGGGATAATTTACGCACGCCGCTGGCTGGTTTTGGGGTAGAAGTAGGTTTAACAGTAGAATGCTTACGTAACGGCTACCGCCTGCAGGAAATACCGGTGCAGATGACGCACCGGGAAACGGGACGTGATTTGTCGGGCTTTCGGCATCGCGGCAAGCAGTTCCTGCACCTTCTGCGGACATTGCAGCAACTATGGTCAAACAGGGATGTGAAGGCATAGTGGCGACGGCTATTTATCTCATTTTAGGACTTGGCGGAGCGTTAGTGATCATCCCGGTGTGGTCAGAAATATTAAAGCTGGTCGGTCATCGGGAAAAGAATTATCTGGATCAAGAGATTCCCCAAAGTATGGGCGCCGTCTTCCCACTTGTTTTTCTCGTGGCGGCCTTATGGGCACAGCAGCTAGGGCTACTCACTGCTGCTGCTGTGTGGCGAGTTTTAGTAACAGCTGGTGGCCTGGGGCTGGTGGGCTTGGTGGATGATGTCTGGGGCGACAAAAGAGTGAAGGGTTTTAGCGGCCATTTTGAGCGCTTGATCATACATGGCGAGCTAACCACTGGTTTTTTAAAAGCAGCACTGGGTTTTCTTGTTTGTCTCGCGGCTGTATATGGCTTGCCCGGCTCTGTGCTGCTTATTTTTTGGCGGGCTGCCTTGGTGGCCTTATCGGCCAATCTTTTAAATTTACTAGATTTACGGCCTGGTCGAGCTTTAAAAGTTTTCTTTTTGCTTGCTTTCTTATCAGTATGGCTGGTACCTGTGGAAACAGGAGTACTCCTGCTATTTCCCTTTCTGCTGGCCGCTCTGGCCTACCTGCCGCTGGATTTGTCAGGACAGGGGATGTTGGGTGATGCCGGAGCCAATATTTTAGGCGGTGTGCTGGGACTTAACCTCGTATTAACTGCTCCTGCTATCTGGCAGCTAGTGTATTTTATTGCGCTAGTGGGCTTGCATGTGCTCACAGAAAAAATATCTTTAACCCAAGTGATTGCGGAGCATCCTGTTTTGTCCTTTCTTGATCAGCTGGGGTGTACGAAAGGAGAAAATAAATTGTGGAAGGATTAGTTAAGCTGATGCAGAACCTTAGTCTGCAGAACGTGAGGAAGTTCTGTGATGTTTAGTCGTCATGCAGCCGTCGTGCAGGCTGTAGAGTCACAATCTGCCCAGTATGAGGTGCTGGCAGTGAAGTGGGGAGCGACCACAGGGCAAGCCATTAACTATTTGCCTTTAACTGGGGCAGCTGCGCCTGGCGATCAGGTCTTAATCAATACTATGGCTGTAGAATTACAACTGGGCAGCGGCGGCTACCACTTTGTGCTGGCAAATTTAGCGTCTCCAGAGCATACTAGCCAGGGTGCTGGTCATATTATGAAGTTACGTTATACCCCACAGCAAGTGCGAGTCTTGGCCGTAGAAGAGGAGGCTTCGCCTCAGCATGCGCTGATGGCAGAAGCAGAATCTCTAGTCGGTATGCCGGTGATTGCAGGCGAATTACATAGTATGTTAGCACCATTCTGCATTGCCCTAAAAGCAAAAAAGCCTGCCCTGCGCTTAGCCTATCTGATGACAGACGGCGGCGCTTTGCCAGCTTTTTTCAGTAATACGCTGCGTATCTTAAAGGAACGTGAGTTATTATGCGGGGTAATTACAGCCGGACAGGCCTTTGGCGGCGATTGGGAAGCAATTAATATTTACAGCGGTCTGCTGGCAGCCAAACATGTCTTGGCTGCCGATGTGACAGTGGTCTGTATGGGCCCTGGGGTGGCGGGAACTGCTACTCGCTACGGTTTCAGCGGCATGGAAGTGGCCGATAACCTCAACCGTGCAGCTAGTTTAAAGGGGCAGCCCATTGCCTTGCCGCGACTAAGCTTTGCCGATCGTCGCCCGCGTCATCAGGGCTTTTCTCATCATACGCTTACAGCCTTAACTAAAGCAACATTGGTGCCGGTTGATTTACCTTTACCGATGTTAGCCGCAGCTGAAAATAAGCTGCTGGAGCAGCAAATTGCCAGCAGTGGTTTGGCCAGCAAACATCGCATTTTTCGCTACGAAGGCTTGTCTCTGGCGTCTTTGGCAGACGATCAGCCTCTATGTCGGACAATGGGCAGAACACTGACGGATGATCCCGCCTTTTTTTTGGCTGCTGTTGCCACGGCGCAGCATGTTAGTTTGTTGATAGAGCCTTAATTAATCTGCAGGGCAATAAATTCGCGCAGGGTTAGATCTCTAGGTAAAGTGCGTAAAAAGAAGCGTAATTCACGAATCGTGCCAAAAAAATGAAATGAATTCCTTTGCATCATAATTTGCATAATTTTACCTCCTCTGCAGGACGATCCTCTGGGCTTGGGCTGTCTTCAGCCTGTCCCAAGTTTAGCTCGCTTAACGTTTGCCGGTTTGTAACTTATATGTGGTCAGTGGTAGAATTATGTCTGGGAGGTGCGGGATGAGCGAAAAAACTATTTCCAGAAAGACAATCTATGAAGGTCGTATTGTTAAGCTGCATCTAGATAATGTAGCCTTAGCTAATGGTAAGCAGGCGACTAGAGAAGTGGTGGAGCACAGCGGTGCTGCTGCCATTTTAGCGCTGAATAAACAGAAAGAAGCATATTTTGTCAAGCAATTTCGCAAGCCTGTAGAAAAAGAGTTGTGGGAAATCCCTGCCGGTAAATTGGAGCCGGGAGAATCACCTTTGGCCTGTGCGCAGCGGGAATTGGCAGAGGAAGTTGGCTTGAAAGCTAATGACTTTCGCTTGTTGTCAGCTTTTTACACTTCACCAGGCTTTGCTTCAGAAAAAATCTATGTTTATTTGGCAACAGGGTTGTCTGTGCAAAATGAGGCGCAGCCAGATGAGGATGAAATTCTGGAGGTTTTTCTGCTGCCTTTAGCTGAAGCCAAGCAGATGATTAGCCACGGTGAAATAGAGGATGCCAAAACAATTGTTGCTGTGCTTTTAGCCGTACAATTAGGTCTTGCCTAGCCAGTCATATCTATCACCTTCTCTGCATAAACTGAGCCAGATGGACAGGGGGGAAGGCCGAGTGAGGCAGGGAAGGCAATACAGCATCAGCGAGCATTTACAAGAAAATAAGGGCATGTATTTTTTAGCCATGATTATTTTTACCATTGGCATTGCTGCCGGTGCACTTGCCACGCGTTTACTAACGATAGAGCAGATTGCGGAGTTAAAACAAATATTTTTTAACTTTCTTGATTACCTGACACTACAGGAACCGTTAAACCAAACCATGATCTTGCGTCGCTCTCTGCTGCAACATGGGATCTTTTTACTAATTATTTGGTTGAGCGGCAATCTCTTTTTTGGCATTTTGCTGGCAATGGGCTGTATTTTTTATCGTGGTTTTTCCATCGGCTTTACGGTTGGTTTTCTAGTACAGCAGAGTGCCTTGCCAGGTATTCTCTTTGCTCTGGCAGCCGTAGTTCCGCAAAATATAGTATATGTGCCGCTGACTTTAGTGGCTGGTGTATTTGCCATGTCCTCTTCCCTGACACTGCTGCGCAGTCGTTTACGCAAACAATCCTTACCGTATGGTTCCTTTATGATGCAGTATTCTGTTTTAGTATTGATCCTTGGCGGCTGTCTGCTGGTGGGAAGTTTGATAGAAACGATGATTACGCCTGTTTTTATGCGTGCGGTGGCTTCGATTATTTAAAAGTGCAGGAGGTACGGTGATGATTTATTTTCGCGGGAAAAAACTAACAAGTTTACTGTGGGGATTTCTGCTGCTGCTTGTGGTCTTACCACTGCTGCAGTTTTATGTGCTGCAGTTAAGGCACCCGCAGGCTGTAATCTTTCGCGAGCCGCGGGGAGCTGCGCTGAAGGTTTCAGCGAACGTCAGCCAAAGCGTGGAAAGTTTACCCACGCCAACACGTTTTTTATACTATTTACATGATTTTTACCAAAACGGGTTATGATTTTTCTAAAAGAAGAGGATTTAGACACATTTTTGACGAATGATGTTCTGAATATAGGGACTAGATGCGAGTTGTAGGCTAAAGAAGGAGCGCATAGATGGAGAAGACATTACGGGATTTTATTAACTATTTAGCTGTAGAGAAAGGCTTGGCCCAAAATACCCTGGAAGCATATAACCGAGATTTAAAGACTTTTTGTCAATACTTACAGCGCTTTGGTGTAACTAAAATTGAAGATGTAACACGGAATAATATTGTGGGTTACTTAAGGGAATTACAAAAAAGTGGTCGGGCCACTGCTACGCTATCCCGTAATATGGCTTCCATACGCTCTTTCTATAATTTTCTCTTTCAAGAACGAAGGGTGGTGGAGAATCCTGCTGCGGATTTAAGCTCACCCAAAATTGAAAAAAAATTGCCCCGCGTGCTATCCACAGAAGAGGTTGATTTACTCTTGGAGCAGCCAGATCAGCTGCAAGTAAGCGGTCTCCGGGATAAAGCAATGTTAGAAGTTATTTATGCTACAGGTATTAGGGTTTCTGAATTAATGTCACTGAATATCCTAGATATAAATTTAGAGGCCGGCTTTCTCCGCTGTACAGGTAAAGGCTCAAAGGAGAGAATTATCCCGCTGGGTTCCTTTGCCATTCAACATCTTAATACATATTTAAACAAGGGGCGACCGAAGCTGGTGCGTGAACGTTCTGAAACCTCTCTGTTTGTCAATTTGCATGGCAAACGTTTAACACGTCAGGGATTCTGGAAGATTTTAAAAAAGTATGCCCAAAAAGCAGGGATTGCTAAGGACATCACACCGCATACGATGCGGCACTCTTTTGCGACACATTTATTGGAAAACGGTGCTGATTTGCGTTCTGTGCAGGAAATGCTAGGACATGCTGATATTTCCACGACGCAAATTTACACCCAGGTGACGCAGCGCAAACTGCGGGATATTTACAATAAAACCCATCCACGAGCATAGTAAGGAGCAGGCGCTGATGATTAAACGTGTGATCATGGTAGTTTTAGATAGTGTAGGCGTGGGGGAATTGCCCGACGCCTCCTTTTATGGTGATGCTGGCAGTAATACCTTAGCTCATACGGCCCAAGCTGTTGGTGGGTTACAGCTGCCTTGGCTGCAGTCGTTAGGTTTAGGCTGTATCACTGAAATCGCCGGAGTTCCTTGTAGCGGGCAGCCGCGCGCAGCCTATGGTAAAATGGCGGAACGCTCCCCAGGCAAAGATACGACGACTGGTCACTGGGAAATGACGGGTATTATTTTGTCGCAAGCTTTTCCTGTTTTCCCGGCAGGTTTTCCCCCAGAAATCATGCAGCCTTTTAGTAAAGCCATCGGTCGTGCTTTTTTAGGCAATGTTAAAGCCTCAGGCACGGAAATCATTGCCGAACTGGGCGCACAGCATCTGGCAACAGGAAAGCCTATTGTCTATACTTCTGCCGATAGTGTTTTTCAAATTGCCGCCCATGAAGCGGTGGTGCCGGTGGAGCAGCTTTATGCCTGGTGTGAAATGGCCCGGGAACTTTTAAGCGGTGACTATGCCGTAGGGCGAGTCATTGCCCGACCTTTTGTCGGAGAACCAGGTAATTTTCAGCGTACTGCCAACCGTAAAGATTATTCCTTGGCACCTCCTCAGGAAATGCTTTTGGACAAGCTAAAAGCAGCCGGAGAGGAAGTAGTCGCCATTGGTAAAATTAATGATGTCTTTGCGGGGCGGGGTATTACCGCCTCAGTGCATACAGCGAACAATGATGATGGCATGTCGACACTGCTGACATTGCTGGATAACTACCAGCAAGGATTGCTTTTTATTAATTTGGTGGACTTTGATATGGTTTATGGCCACCGAAATAATGCTGCCGGCTATGCACAGGCTTTAGAGCGTGTAGATGGTCAATTAGCGGCAGTCAGCGACAAAATGACTGCTGATGATCTGCTGATTATCTTGGCAGATCATGGTTGTGATCCTACCTTTCACCATACCGATCATACACGCGAGTATGTGCCGCTCTTAGTTTATGGGGCACAGGTTAGGCCAGGGCCGCTTGGTGTGCGCGAAACCTTTGCCGATGTTGGAGCAACGGTTGCTTGTTTATTAGGGGCAGCACCTCTGGCTGCGGGCAAAGATTTTTCTCAGGAATTGGGGTTGAAGTGTAATGAGAATCTTAGAGATTATGGAAAAGAAACGCGATAGTTTAGCCCTGACCACAAGTGAAATTAGTCAGTTTATTCATGCTTATCTGAGCGGTGAAATTCCTGATTATCAAGTTTCCGCACTTTTAATGGCTATTTTTATCCAGGGCATGAATCACGAAGAAACAGTGGCTTTAACAGATGCTTTAGTACATTCAGGTGAGGTGCTTGATTTTTCTGGTTTGGGTCGCCTGGTGGCAGATAAACATTCAACTGGGGGCGTTGGTGATAAAACAACCCTAGTACTGCTGCCTTTGGCCGCGGCAGCTGGTGTCACTATTGCCAAAATGTCCGGGCGCGGTTTAGGACATACTGGCGGCACCATTGATAAACTATCCTGTATTCCAGGCTTTCGCACAGATTTGCCCCAGGAAGAATTCCTGGCACAGGTACGAGAGCTAGGAGTTGCCCTGACAGGGCAAACACCAGACATGACACCTGCTGATGGAAAGTTATACGCGCTGCGTGACGTGACGGCAACTGTGGACAGTATTCCGCTGATTGCTTCGTCAGTGATGAGTAAAAAAATTGCCTCGGGGGCACAAAGTATTGTTTTAGATGTGAAAATGGGCAGCGGTGCCTTTATGCGCGATTTAGTAAATGCGCGGCAGCTGGCACGGACGATGACGGCGATAGGTACAGCGCTGGGCAGAAAGACAGTATCCTTGATCACTGCGATGGAGCAGCCACTGGGTAAGGCTGTAGGTAACCATCTTGAAGTAGTGGAAGCGATTGAAACTCTCCATGGTCAGGGACCAGCAGATTTAACTGAATTAGCGTTGACTTTAGGCGCGGAGATGCTGCTGGCAGGTAAGCTGGCTGCTTCCCGCCAGGCGGCCACGGCTAAATTAACCGCCCTCTTGGCTGATGGTTCGGCACTGCAGATGATGCGGCGCTTTATTGCGGCGCAGGGAGGAGACCCTGCGGTAGTGGATGAACCAGCGAGACTAGGTACACCGCCCTATGCCAGGGAAATGCGAGCTGTCACGAGTGGCTATGTGACTCGAGTAGATGCGCGTAAAGTTGGGCAGACGGCAGTTCTGCTGGGCGCGGGCCGCCAGCAGAAGGATGCCCCCATTGACTTATTAGCCGGCATTAAACTCCATAAAAAAATTGGTGATTATGCACAACAAGGTGAGTTATTAGCGGAAATGTTTGCTAGTAATGAAGAAAAATTAGCAGCGGCAGCGGCAGAACTAATTGCTGCTTATGAGTTTGCCGCACAAAAGCCAGCAGAAAAACCTTTAATTATAGAGCGCTTTGCTGCAGAAAATCTGTAAATACCGACCTTTGTCGGTATATTTTTTTTATGTGGCAAGAAAATAGGAGTACTGAGAACTTTTTACTGGGAGGAAATATGATGAGAAATAAGCTACTGCTAGTGGTTCTGGTGATAACGCTTGTTTTGGCAAGTGCTCTTCCTGCCTTGGCTATCGAATTTGAGTTTCAATCCAGCGCCCAATTGTTGCTGGATATGGCTAGCGGACAGGTGCTCTATGAAAATAATGCCCATGAAAAACTGTACCCTGCCAGTGTTACCAAAGTTATGACCATGCTTTTAGCCATGGAAGCACTGGAAAGCGGCAAAGTGACCTTAACCGAGATGATCCCCATTAGTGAACGAGCAGCGGCTCACGGCGGTTCACAGATCTTTCTCTCTCCAGGTGACCGTGTATCCTTTGAAGATTTAATGATTGGCATCGTGGTAGGCTCCGCCAATGATGGTGCCTGGGCGATGGCAGAATTTTTGGCAGGTTCAGCAGATGTATTTGTGGAACAAATGAACGCTAGAGCAAAAGAACTGGGGATGAAGAATACGCATTTTGTTAATCCCCACGGCTTACATGACGATAACCATTACACAACAGCTTTCGATATTGCTTTAATGTCGCTGGAGCTGTCCCAGTACCCCAAGATTCATGAGTGGGCCACAATTTGGATGGACGAAGATTTCCTGAAGGGTAAAATTAAGAAAGAAGAAGGTGTCTATCTAAGTAACTCCAACAATTTAGTTCGTTATTATGACGGTTGTGATGGCTTGAAAACCGGCTTTACAGACGAAGCAGGAAACTGCATAGCCGCTACTGCTGGCCGCGAACAGACACGTTTATTAGCGGTGATTATGAAAGCAGCAGGCCGACCGGTATTGTTTGAGGAAGCTCGCGAATTATTAAACTGGGGGTTTGCCAACTACCAAAGTGTGCCTATTGTCAAAGGCGGCGAAATACTAGCTACCGCGGCTGTGGATAAAGGGCAGTCCACCACCGTAGATATTGTGGCGGCAGCAGATTTGGCCCTGCTTCTACCCAAAGGCAGCGCTGCCGACTACGAACAGGAACTAGAGCTGCCAAAAAGGCTGCCGGCTCCCCTGACCCCCAAAAGCGCGGTGGGCAGGTTAATAGTTAAATCTGCCGACGGTGAGGAACTAGGCAGTATCTCTTTAGTGCCCAAAGAAGAAGTGCCACGCGCCAAGCTCACCACATTCCTTACGCGCTACATTAATCACTGGGCACAGTTTGACCGCAAATAGAAAATCCAGCCAGCTCAGCGCAAACAAGGCCGTGGCTAAAATGCCCCGGTCTTGTTTGCGTGACAGGGTGCGACAGGGGACGGTTCTTTGTCGCACTCGCTAAGTAAGCATCAGAGTCTTGATCTTTTGTTTTTCACCAGGTGGGGACTGCAAAAGCGGAAATTGGCTTGCAAGCAGGAATTACCAATTTAATGTAGAATAGTAAGAAGGAATTAATCGACAAAGGAGAGGAGCCTGTGTGCAAGTAAAACTCAAGAAGGCAGGCAGTACTTTAATTGTGCAGATGGTTGGGGAATTAGATCATCATGCTGTTGATGCCATGCGTAAAAAAATTGATTTGAAATTAAACCACGAAGACTTTCGCAATATTCTCTTCGATTTTTATGGTGTAAATTTTATGGATAGTTCAGGCTTGGGCATGATTTTAGGTCGCTATAAAATTGTTTCGGAAAAGGGCGGCAAAGTCTCGGCCTGTAGTCTTAATTCACGAGTAATGAGGGTTTTTGAGATGGCGGGGCTGCAAACCAAGATTCCTGTTTACAGCAGTGAACAGGATGCCTTAACAGGCGCGTAGGGGGGACACAGATGGATAATTATATGAAATTAGAGATTCCCAGTAAGTCACAAAATGAAGCCTTTGCACGCGTCGTCGTGGCTGCTTTTGCTGCGCAGGTCGATCCTACTATTGATGAAATATCCGATGTTAAAACAGCAGTTTCTGAAGCCGTGACTAATGCCGTGATCCATGGTTATGAAAATGGACCGGGGACTATTGTGATTAGTGCTATCTTGGTAGATTCACGTTTAGAGGTAACAATTATTGATTATGGCGTGGGGATAGCCGACTTGGAGCAGGCTCGAGAGCCGCTTTATACATCAAAACCGGAACTAGAACGTTCCGGGATGGGTTTTACGATTATGGAGAATTTTATGGACTCCTGTCATGTTGTCACGGAGCCAGGCAAAGGAACTACAGTCACCTTGGTGAAAACATTTGGCCGGGCGGATGTCACGGAGGCCTAATTACGAGATGGATGATTCTTTTAATAAACATTTACCTTTGGTTCATAGTTTGGTAAAGCGTTATCAAGGGGAATATGCGGAGGGCGATGATCTTTTCCAAGTAGGCAGTATTGGTTTGCTCAAGGCTTTAAAGAACTACGATAAAAGCCGCGGCACAGCCTTTACCACTTATGCGGTGCCAGTAATTGCCGGCGAAATTAAAATGTATTTACGTGGGCAAGGCAGTGTAAAGTATAGTCGTGCGATGAAACAAATGGCGGGACGTGTGAAGAAAGTGCGAGAAGCTTTGGAACAGCGCTTGGGGCGGCAACCGACTTTAAGTGAATTAGCAAAAGTTTGTGACTTGGAGCGCGAAGAATTGTTAGCTGCTTTAGATGTAGCTCGTGGCCCTATCTCCTTAGATAGTGAGGAAACCAAGTTAGCTGTAACGCCAGCGGAAGCTGAAACAGTAGTTGATCGTGTGGCCTTGAGTCAAGCTCTATCCAGCTTGCCTGAACGGGAAAGACAAATTATGCTGTACCGATTTTTTAAACAAAAGACGCAGCAGGAAGTAGCAGAAATATTGGGTTTGTCACAAATGCATGTGTCGCGTTTAGAACGTAAAGTTTTGCAGCAATTAAAACAACAATTAAATGGCTAAATAGACGGTCTCACCTTGAGGCCGTTTTTTGTTGTCGCCACTGAGGCTGCACTCTCAAATACTGACAACGTAAGCTATCCTGGTGCATTTCTTCTGAGCAAATGGGGAAAACTAGCCACTAACTAAGGAGGTGAGGCCATGTCAGTTGCTAAAATTGTGGAATTAGTAGGGGAGTCTAGTAAGAGTTTTGATGATGCTGTCAAAAACGCAGTAGCAGAGGCCGCCAGAACGATAGATAACATTACTGGAGTGGAAGTTTCTAACTTGACAGCGCATATCAATGACGGCGAGATTGTGGAGTATAAAGCCAATGTTAAATTAGCTTTTGGGGTGAAGAGATAATTTTATGCAATGTATAGCTAAAAGATATTTTCAAGCCCTCCTTTAATGGAGGGTTTTTAACACCAAGGGAAGGATGGTGTTCATGGCTCGCAAGCATCCCGGTCCACCAGATAAAGTCAGTCCTCAACTTAAGGAAAACCTGGACTTCCTTAAAGATAAGTTGGGCATTGGTATCAATATAGACGTTTTAAAAAAGGACTTGAAGCTAGGCGGCCAAGAAGGTGCCTTGCTATATATCGATGGTTTAACTAATGGCGAGGTTGCAGTACTGGTCTTACAAAAGCTAAGCACCCTTACACGCGAGGATCTGGCTCCCAATCCCTGGCACAAGTTAATGACACAGAAAATCCCCCATATGGAAATAGAAAGCAACGACAGCCTACCGCAGCTGATAGATGAAATACTGGCAGGACAGATGCTGTTATTGTTAGACGGGGAGACAGAAGGCATTCTGCTTGATACCCGCACCTATCCGGCGCGGAGTCCCGAGGAACCGGATACGGAACGCTTAACACGCGGTGCTCGCGATGGCTTTGTGGAAACGATGATGTTTAATGTGGCCTTAACACGCCGACGCGTACGTGACCCCGGTTTGCGCGTGGAGGGTTTTCGTCTCGGTCGTCGTTCTAAAACAGATGTTGCCCTGATGTACATCCAGGATATTACCAATCCCGAGTTAGTGGCAATGGTTAAAGACAGACTAGAACGGGTCGACGTTGATGGTTTACCGATGGCGGAAAAATCAGTAGAAGAGTTTATTTCAGACAGCAGGTGGAGCATTTTTCCTTTAGTACGTTACACTGAGCGTCCGGATGTGGCCGCACAACATCTTTTTGAAGGGCACTTACTACTATTTGTTGATACCTCACCAGCAGCTATGATTTTACCTGTGACACTTTTTCATCATTTACAGCACCCTGAGGAGTATCGGCAAAATGTCTTTACCGGTATTTATGTGCGGTGGATTCGTTTTCTTGCCGTGTTGATGTCAGTCATCTTGGCACCTCTTTATCTGTTATTTTCCCAGCAGCCTGAATTATTACCAGAGTTTTTAAGTTTTATTGGCCCCAAGGAAGCGGGGGCAATACCGCTTTTTATTCAATTTATTATTGTCCATTTTGGTATAGACTTGATTCGTATTGCTGGCATTCATACACCAAGTCCTTTAGCAACTGCCTTGAGTTTAATTGCTGCTCTTTTGATTGGACAAATTGCCATTGATGTGGGCTTGTTTACGCCGGAAGTCTTGTTATACGGCGGTTTAGTTGCCGTCGGCATGTTTGCTACGCCTAGTTTTGAATTAAGTCAAGCTAACCGTTTAGTTCACTTATTTTTGCTAATTGTCACTGGACTTTTTAACCTCCCGGGTTTTTTGGCGGGAATAGCGATTGTCTTGCTGAAACTTATCACTAACAAATCCTTTGGGGTGCCATATCTGTGGCCATTTTTTCCTCCCAATTTGCGAGGTATAACCAGCACTATTTTACGGCAGCCTGTACCCATTGAAAGGACTCGTTTAACAATTTTACATCCTTCAGATCAGGATAGAATGCCGCCGAAACAGTGATTAGCAACAAGCAAGAAACAGAAAATAAAGATTAAAGTGAAGGTGTTGAAATGAGTAGTACTGTTGGTATTCCCCGAGCATTGCTTTATTACCACTATTATCCTGCCTGGGAAGCTTTTTTCCAGATGCTGGGGGCAGAAGTTGTTTTGTCTGATGAAACTAGTAAAGCAATTGTAGACTGCGGGGTGCGTGCCGCTGTCGATGAGGCTTGTCTGCCTGTGAAAATATATTTAGGCCATTTAGCTAACCTGCGCGATAAAGGTGTTGACTATATCTTTGCCCCGCGAGTAATTTCCGTGGAACCAAGAAAATATTTATGTCCTAAATTTTTAGGCTTGCCGGAAATAGCACGTTTTTCGGTAGCTAACTTGCCAGAGTTATTAACTGTAGAAATTAATGTGCAGCAGAAGTATCGCGAGACCTTGAAAGGATTAAAACAATTGGCCGCACGTTTTGATTGGCGGCCTTGGAAGGGTTGGCAAGCACTGCAGGCCGCGGCAGCAGCCCAAAAAGAGTATGAAGCAAAATTGCAGCAAGGCTTAACCCCTCAGGCAGCCTTAGCGGGCAAAGCTGCCCAGCCAAAGTCTGGCAGAACACGGGTAGCAGTGCTGGGACATGCTTATAACATTAATGACCCGTTTATTAGTCTTAATATCCTCAATAAATTAACAGAACTGGATGTAGAGGTTGTAACCTCAGAAATGCTGCCTGCAGCGGCCATTGCTGAGGGATCGGAGGCACTGGAAAAGGATGTGTTTTGGACTTTCGGTCATCTCTTAATGGGAGCGGGGCTGCATTTTCTCCAGCAGCAGAATATTGCGGGCTTGGTTTTAGTAGCAGCCTTTGGCTGCGGCCCAGATTCGCTGACCTGTGAGCTGATAGAACGTTACTATAAGCGCCAGCGTACCGTGCCAGTTATCCTGTTGACACTTGATGAGCATACCGGTGAAGCTGGGATGGTCACGCGGTTAGAGGCTTTTGTTGATATGCTGCGGTGGAGGAAGGCCATATGAAAGTTACATTTCCACATATGGGTTCCTTATCCATCGCTTTGGAAGGTTTACTAACTGACTTGGGATTAGAAATTGTTATACCGCCTCCCATTACCAAAAAGACAATAAATTTAGGGGTTTTAAATGCACCGGAATTCGCCTGCTTTCCGCTCAAGATTACCCTGGGTAACTTTATTGAAGGCTTGGAAGCAGGTGCCGATACTGTGGTGATGCTAGGGGGCACTGGACCGTGCCGTTTAGGCTATTACGCCGAAGTACAAAAAGAAATCTTACGCGATTTGGGTTATGATTTTGAAATGATTGTTCTAGAACCGCCGCAGGGCAAAGTAACAGATTTGACTGATGAATTAAAAAAACTATGCGGTACAACAAGTTGGGCACAAATGATGCGTGCCCTACATACCGTGTGGCGTAAGGTGAAGGCCCTAGACAAATTGCATGCTCTTTCCTTACAGGTGCGAGCGCGTGAAGTGGAGCTGCACGCCACGACTAAAGCTTATCAAAAAAGTATCGCTCTGCTGCGAGAGGCACAAACGCCGGCAGCAGTTAATCAGAAGCTTAGGCAGGGGCTAGCAATATTAAAAGCTGTACCACAAGACCGGCAAAAGTCTGTGTTACGTTTAGGGCTAGTGGGAGAAATCTATATGTTGCTTGAACCATTTGCCAATCTAGAGGTGGAGAAAATTCTAGGTGAAATGGGTGTAGAGGTAGAACGCTCCCTTTATATCTCTGAGTGGATGAAAGAGCATTTGCTGCTAAGTTCCATGCGTTTAAAGGGTGGTTTAGCCGTTAAAAGAGCAGCCGAAGCTTATCTGAACAACACGGTGGGTGGTCATGGCTGGGAATCTATCGGTGCAACAGTCCGTTATGCGCGGCGCGGTTATGACGGGGTAATTCACATCTTACCCTTTACCTGTACCCCTGAAATCGTGGCGCAAAGCATTTTACCTACAGTCAGCAAGGAACAGGGCATTCCAGTGCTATCCTTCTCCCTAGATGAACAATCAGGTGAAGCAGGATTTAAAACCCGCCTTGAGGCCTTCCTCGACCTGCTGGAGCAGCGTAAAAAAACTTGGAGTCGGGTTTAAGCTAATGAGCCCAACCCCAGCCCAAGTAACTGAGGAGCGGTAGTCAAAGACCGCTCTTTTTCTTGTTTAAAATTGTTAGGTGACGGGTGTACCTGTAAAGGGGTAGTTTGTCCTGTGGAACAGTTAAGAACGTTTTTGAAACTTACTCCTTGCTGGAGGATATTAATAACATAGCTGCCAATCCCTGGTGCGACAAAGAACCGTCCCCTGTCGCGCGTGTCTGTCGATAAATTCTGCTAATGATATTCCCGTAGTTAGGGGAAATGTGGTATAATGGGAAAAGATTTGAGGGGAGTGACGGCTCTTGCAGGTAATCACAACGCACCTTAATGCTGACTTTGATGGCTTGGCTTCTCTGGTCGCGGCCACAAAACTTTATCCCGGGGCGCAGGCCGTTCTTCCCACGAGCCTGAATAAGAATGTGCAAGAGTATGTTTCACTATATAAAGATCAGTTACCGTTTAAAACAAGTAAAGAGCTTGCTTTAGATGAGATGAAACAATTGGTGATTACAGATACCCGGCAGCGCCAGCGTCTTGGTTCATTTGCCAAGTACTTGGACCAGCTTACAGAAATCCATTTGTATGACCATCATCCAGAGTCAGCTGATGATCTGGCCGCTCAGTATATGGTAGTAGGTAATGTTGGTGCCACGATTACTCTGCTCTGGGAAAAGATCTCTACACAAGGCATCACCATTTCTCCTTTTGAAGCAACTTTATTTGCTTTGGGTCTTTATGAAGATACAGGTGGTTTTACGTTTGAAAACACAACCGAACGCGATGTGGCGGCGCTGCATCAATTATGGCAGGTTGGTGTGAATTTACGTGTGGTTAATCAATTCTTAAAGCAGCCCCTTAATGATCAGCAAAGAGACTTATTAGATGAACTGTTAGATGCCACTGAATACTATGAGCTGCGTGGTGTGCGTGTGGGTATTGCTACGGCTGCTAACGGTGATTATGTAGATGGGTTAGGTTCGTTAACTCAAAAGCTTCTAGAAATTGAGGATGTAGATTTAATGTTGACGGCGGCGGCAATGGGTAATAAAGTATATCTTGTGGGTCGCAGTCGTGTGGAAGAAATTAATGTGTCCGACTTAATGGCTGTCTTTGGCGGGAAGGGACACCGTGCTGCCGCCTCAGCGATGGTCAAGGATACTACGTTGGCTGCTGTGCAGGAACAGTTGATTAAAGTACTGGCTGAGGAAGTTAAACCAGTCACCACAGCGCGTGAGATGATGACAGCACCGGTACGGAGTATTTCTCCTGAAACCAGCATTCAAGAGGCGCAAGAGTTAATGCTGCGTTATGGACACAGCGGTTTCCCGGTCGTTTCAGAAGGACAATTGGTGGGTATTATCTCGCGGCGTGATTTAGAAAAGGCCATGCGGCATGGTTTAGGTCATGCGCCTGTCAAGGGCTACATGAGTCGCAAGCCTGTCACAGTTGCTCCGGAAATGTCACTGCGTGAAGTGCAGCATATCATGATTACAAAGGATATGGGACGCTTACCAGTAGTAGAGGGTGAAGAGATAATTGGTATCATCACCCGTACAGATTTGCTAGATAGCCTGGAAGGAAGCAAAATGAAGATAAAACAACAAGGAGAATCACCTGCTTTTCCTAGTGCTGGTCAGGATATTACAACCCTTTTCATGGAACGCCTACCGCAAAAATTACAAAGTTTACTTTATTTAATCGGGCAAACGGCGGACCGTGAGCAGTCAAAGGTTTACGCTGTTGGTGGTTTTGTGCGTGATTTGTTGTTAGGTCTGGAAACTCATGATTTAGACTTGGCGGTAGAACCACTGGCGATTCCCTTTGGGGAAAAGTTACATCAGGTTTTGGGTGGACAAATCAAAAAGCATGAACAGTTTGGTACGGTGACGCTGACCATGCGTGATGATTTGCAGATTGACCTAGTGACGGCGCGGCAGGAATTTTATGCTCGTCCAGCAGCGATGCCGGAAGTGGAACTAGGCAGTCTAAAAAATGATTTGTTCCGGCGGGATTTTACGATTAATACTTTAGCCGTTAGTTTAAATATGCCTCACTACGGTCAACTTATAGATTTTTTCCATGGCTTAAGTGATTTAGAAAGTGGACTAATACGTATTTTATATAATTTAAGTTTTGTGGAAGATCCTTTGCGTCTCTTACGGGCCATTCGTTTCGAACAACGTTTTGCTTTTCAGTTGGAGGAAACGACGCAGGCTTTACTGGAAAACGCAGTTAAAACACGTGTTCTAGAAAACGTCAGCAAAGAACGTCTTTACGATGAGTTATCCTTAATTTTTCAGGAAAAAAAGATCGCGGCCATGCTGAACCGTATTTTCGAGCTGGGTCTTGATGTCAGTATTTTCCCTGGCGTTCGTTATCATGAACTGCTGAAGCAAAGACTTTTTACTGTGCAAGAGGTGTTGGCCTGCGTACAGCGCACCTGGCTCGACGCTAAGCCGATACCTGCAGCCCTTTATTTAGCGTCGTTAATGCTGGACTTGCGCTTTCAGGAGGCCAGACATTTATGTCGGCGTCTGCGTTTACCGCGGGATACCATACGGCGGGTACTGAATGCGATCACGGTAGTACCCCAGCTGCAGGAAGAGCTGACCACAGACGAAGAACTAAAGCCTAGCCAGTTAGAACATTGGTTAGGGGGGCAGCCTCTAGAAACAATGCTGCTGCTCTTAGTCGTCAGTAAGCACAGTCTTGTGTGGAGCCGTATCTACTTTTATTGGGAAAAGATTAGGCCCATCCAGATTGAAATCAGCGGGCATGATTTGGAAGTGCTGGGCTTGCCGCCAGGGCCGGCTTATCAGGAAATTTTGACAGCTGTACGTGCTGCCAGAGTTGACGGCCTAGTCGGCAATAAAGAAGAGGAACTGGCATTCGTGCAACAACAATTTCAGCGTGACCCACCTTGGGGAAAGGAGAATTAACTTGCCTATAAGCAATTTGATTTCACGCTTTGTCACAAGCGGCCTATTTTATCGTATCCCTGCACTGCTGCTAGCTTTGACCTTACACGAATTAGCACATGGTCTGGTAGCCTATAAGCTTGGCGATC
The DNA here is from genome assembly GCA_035647835.1 of Oscillospiraceae bacterium. Taxonomy (GTDB): domain Bacteria; phylum Bacillota; class Dethiobacteria; order Dethiobacterales; family Dethiobacteraceae; genus UBA9865. Next base: position 87,134 of record DASRMS010000183.1, on the reverse strand, counting down.
CGACAGCCAAGCAGCAGGGGCGTCTCTCATTAAATCCGCTTAAGCATATCGATCCGCTGGGGCTGTTAGCCTTGTGGCTAGTCGGGTTTGGCTGGGCTAAACCTGTACCCATTAACCCGCTATACTTTCATGGTGATCGTCACCGTGGTTTACTATGGGTAAGCTTGGCTGGGCCTGCAACCAATTTTCTTTTAGCATTTTTCACAGCTTTGCTGTTAATGCTGCTGCCGCCTTTGCGTTCAACTTATATTTTGCCGTTTATGCAGTTACTTTTTGTGTATAATATATTTTTAGGTGTCTTTAATTTGCTGCCGATTCCGCCGTTAGATGGCTCCAAAGTATTGTTTTACTTTTTACCACGCAGTGCTGCTTATAAATTTGCGCAGCTAGAACAATATGGACCATTGATTCTCATGTTACTGGTCTTTACGCGCACGTTATCAAGGATCCTATATCCGGTAGCGGGTGTTGTGTCGAATGTTATTACAACCATCGTCGTGCTGTTAACGGGCGGGGGTATCTGAAAGGGGTACAACAATGGAACAAAAAACTATCTTCAGTGGGATGCGGCCCACAGGTCGTCTGCAGCTGGGCAATTTGCTAGGTGCACTAGATAACTGGGTTAAATTACAAGATGATTATCGTTGTTTGTTTGGTGTTGTGGACTGGCATGCTTTAACGACAGCTTATGAAGATCCGTCAGGATTACAGGAAAACACCTATCAGATGGTAATGGACTGGCTTGCTGCCGGCCTTGATCCGGGAAAAAGTATTATTTTCCGTCAGTCTGATGTGACAGGTCACGCTGAACTGCATCTATTACTATCGATGATTACGCCACTATCTTGGTTGGAACGTGTCCCGACCTATAAAGATCAAATTCAGCAGTTAAAAGAAAAGAACTTGGGAACCTATGGTTTTCTCGGTTATCCGCTGCTGATGGCTGCAGATATTCTGCTTTATCGGGCGGAGGCAGTGCCGGTGGGTGAAGATCAAATTCCTCACCTAGAAATAACGCGAGAAATTGGCCGACGTTTTAATTTTCTCTATAAAACTAACTTTTTCCCTGAACCAGAAACTATTTTAAACGTGGTCAAAATGCTGCCCGGTATTGATGGTCGTAAAATGAGTAAATCCTATGGTAACACCATCAATATGTCTGAAGCACCAGACGAGGTAAGGAAAAAAGTGCAGCAGATGGTCACTGATCCCGGCCGTGTACGTAAGGATGATCCTGGTAATCCTGATATCTGTGCTGTCTATACTTTCCATAGTGTTTTTAATACGGACGAGCTGGCCAGTGTGGAAGGCGCCTGTCGCCGTGGTGAAATTGGCTGCGTACAATGTAAAAAGCAATTAGCGGATCGTTTAGTAGCCTTCCTAGAACCAATTTATGAAAGAAGACAAGCCTTGGCAGGTCAGCGAGATTATATTCGCGATATTTTGCTGGATGGGGCCAAGCGCGCCTCGGCCATAGCTAATCAAACGATGGCGGAAGCGCGGGAAATTGTTAATCTTAAGTTGTAGTAGCTGGGAGACTCACTGACGATCAAGACTATCCCTGATGTATGATTTTTAGCCTAGCAGATAATGGTTAAAGGTAATGAGTTGGGCGTGACAAGGAACCGTCCCCTGTCACAGAGAGAAAGGATGCCAGCGGTGGAATATTATGTGAACCTGCCGACATTTGAAGGACCTTTTGCTTTGCTTTTTCATCTGATCGAAAAGGCAGAAGTAGACATTTATGATATTCCCGTTGCTGAAATCACGGCACAATATCTGGAGACTCTGCAGCTGATGCAGAAGCTGAACTTGGAAGTTGCTTCAGAGTTCTTGGTGATGGCAGCTACTTTATTAAAAATAAAATCAAAAAAGCTTTTACCTAGCAGTATCGGGGATGAAGCGCTGGATGATGAAGACAGCATGGACATTGAGACGCAGGAAGAGTTGATCCAGCGTTTATTGGAATACCGGCATTTCCGCGCCGTGGCTCAAGAGCTGCGTGCTTATGAAACAGCACAAAAGCGTGTTTTTGTGCGTTCACTAACAGGCGAAAAGGTGGTCTTGGTGAACCCGGAAGATGATTTTGTCATCTCTGGTGTCTCGCTCCCCGCTTTGATGCAGGCTTTCCAAAGACTTCTTGCCGAACACGAGCGTCAACCACTAGAAGTAGAGGCTGATGATTTTTCAGTAGAGGAACTGATGGTGCAGCTGGTTTCACAGCTGCAGGGCCAAAAAGATGGTTTAAGCTTTAGTGGTTTGTTTACCGAGACAGCCGGTTTATCTGAAATAATTCTTACTTTTGTGGCTCTCTTGGAATTGGTGCGTCTGGGCAAATTGAGTGTGTGGCAGTCCAACCCTTTTGGGGAATTAGTGGTTCTACTAAAATAAACGCTGGAGGTGGAAGTATGGAAATTAAACCGCTGGTAGAAGCTTTGCTTTTTGTAGCGGAAGAACCGTTGCCTCCGGCTAAAATCGCTGAAATTATTGGTGCCGAGACTAAAGATGTGCGTGAGACGCTCAAACTGCTGCAGCAGGAATATGCTTCATCGGAACATGGTTTACAAGTGATGGAGATTGCTAAGGGCTATCAGTTTAGCACTAAACCAGACTTATCGCCAGTCATAGAAAAGTTATTTAAAGGGGAAAAGAGCTATACTTTATCACAAGCGGCCTTAGAAACCTTAGGCATTATTGCTTATCGCCAACCTGTCACTCGCGTGGACATCGAAACAATTCGCGGGGTGAAAGTTGAGGGGGTCATGAACACACTGCAGAGACGTCGTTTTATCCGTACTGTCGGCCGCAAAGACGCACCAGGACGTCCGATACTGTATGGTACAAGCAAAGAATTCCTTAAGTACTTTGGGCTCAAGGATCTCAGTGAGCTGCCTCGCTTGACAGATAATGAAGAAAAGCAGTTTTAATAATATTTTAGGGCGGGGAATCGGGATAGATTTTCTGTCCTTTTCCTATGTATTTAAAGCCCAAACATTAAAGAAAAACAAAGGACAGTCCATAAGTTTGTAACATTTACTTGCTACAATAGAAGCTATGGGTTAGTAAAAATAGTAGTTCTGTGGGAACTGCAAAAATTAAGAGGTGGAAGATGAATAATAAAACAGTATCTCTAGTCCTACTACTGTTGCTTGTCGCAACCGTGATTGGTGCAGTGGTGATTAACCAACGCAGCGAGGTAGTCGCAACGGTCAATGGTGAAAAAATTACTAAGAATGATCTCTATGAGGCTTTTGTGGCTAACGGCGGCGGCACCGTTTTAGATCAATTAATTTCGGAGCGCGTTGTGGCTCAGGCAGCAGCTAAATCAGGGATCAAAGTTACAGATGCAGAAGTTCAGCAGGAAATTGACCAGCTGATTGAGAAAAGCTACTACGGCATGAAAGAATACTTCGATCAGGCTTTAACCCAGTATGGTATTACTGAAGAAACCCTCAAAGAGAATATCCGTAACGAGTTACTGCTTTCAGCTATTGTCCGCAGTAAAATTGAAGTAACTGAAGCTGAAGTTGAAGAATATTTTAAAGAAAACCAAGCAGAATTCAATATCCCCGAAAAGGTAGATGTGCGCCATATTTTAGTGGAAACAGAAGAAGAAGCGAATGAAATGCTGGCTTCGTTAAAAGCAGGCGAAGATTTCGCAGAGTTGGCTAAAGAACATTCTCAAGATACCGGCTCCGCTAGTAAGGGCGGTGCTTTAGGTTTAGCCGTCCGCGGCCAATTTGTCAAGGAATTCGAAGACGTGGCTTTCGCCTTACCTGTGGGTGAGTACAGTGAACCAGTAAAATCAGAACATGGTTATCATGTGATTGAGGTTCTAGAACGACAGGAAGCGCAAGAAGTTGAATTTTCTGCGGTTAAAGAGCAGGTTGAGGAAGCTTTAATGGAGAAAAAAGTAAGCGAAAGTATGCAAGAAGAATACTCTAAACTTTATGAAGCAGCGAAAGTAGAAAAAAAGTTATAAGATAAAGATCACAGGCCCTGTAGTGGTAAATTACTACAGGGCTTTTTTTTAGTTTAAAGATTAAAGTGTGCATTTTTTTCCTGTTTAAGGAGAAGTTAAGAGAAACTGTGCAACGTTGGTGGGCGCATGAAATGGATTTTGACATTGTTACCGTTATATTTGTCGGGGATGCTTTTGCTCCAGTTGATTCCGGTACGCATAAATCTTTTTTTTGTTAGGGACAATAAAGATGACTTTTTAAACATCCGCGTTAATACATTTTTTTCCCTGTTGCGTTTTAATGTGGAAGTGCCGTTAATTCAACAAGATACGCCGTTTGATGTGACACTGGAAGCTGAACTAAAAGCAGGAGAGGACAAATTAGTCGGCGAAAAAAAAGAAAAAATCTCTGTTTTTGACCTTGATTATGAAAAGGTCAAATTGTATGTAGCGTGGATTAAAGACAACAAAGATATGCTGTCGTATCTCAGTAATTTTTACAGGCAGGCTATGACCATAGAAAAGTTCGTTTTACGAGTGCATGTCGGTCTCAATGATGCAGCGCTAACAGGGTTGCTTACAGGTTTGTTTTGGAGTGTGGCAGTAATATTTGTCCCCGCTTTGCAAAAAAGGCTGCGTTTTAAAGAACGACCAGTACTTGCTTTTAAGCCAGATTTCAGCCCACAAACTGTGGCGAAAGTCTATTTTGATGCGGTAGTAAAATTGCGCATCGGGCATTTTATGCTTGGCAGCCTGTTATTCATGTCGACTATTATACGAGGGGGTAAAGATTAGTGATGCAAGAACACCCGATCCAAGGCTTAATGAAAACAGCTATGGAAAACATCAAAGAGATGGTAGATGTCAACACCATTATCGGCGATCCTGTACAAACTCAGGATGGTACCACGATTATCCCCATTTCTCGTGTCACTTTTGGCTTTGCGGCCGGCGGCAGCGAATTTGATAATGATCTGGAAGAGGAAAAGAAAAATAAAAAAGCAGAAGATGTAAATTATCTGCCTTTTGGCGGCGGCAGCGGCGGCGGCGTTTCTGTACAGCCTGTAGCTTTTCTCATTGTGAGCCATGATGGTCACGTGAAAATGCTGCCTGTTGACCGTCAAGTGATGTTTGATCGCCTGATGGATATGGCACCACAGATTATTAATCAGGTTCAGGGTATGCTGCAAAAAGAACCGCCCGCTGATGCACAGCTTAATCATTATCAAATCTAAAGACAAGTTTCATATTCCCCCAGCCATGCGAATAACAATAAGCATGGCTTTTTTTATATTGATGATTTCGTATTGAGTTTATTGGGGGGTCGGGTATGCGTAAATTTATCATTGTGTTATTAGTAAGTCTGTTGTTGTTACAGCCAGGCAGCGGCTGGGCGGCGGAGCCGCCGCAGGTAACGGCGCGAGCTGCAGTGGTCCTGGATCAAGCCACAGGTAGAATTCTCTTTAGTAAGAATGCACATGAGCAGCTGCCAATGGCAAGTACAACAAAAATTATGACAGCCATTTTGGCCGTAGAGTCGGGCAAACTGGCGGAAGTTGTGACAGTAAGTGAATATGCTTCGTTAGTGGAAGGTTCCAGTGTTGATCTGGAAGCGGGGGAAAAGAAGACTTTAGAAGAATTACTGTTTGGCTTAATTTTACGTTCTGGTAATGATGCTGCTGCCGCCATTGCCGAGTTTTTAGCAGGTTCAGTTGAGGAATTTGCTGAGCAAATGACGGAGAAGGCACATGCACTGGGAGCAGTACATACCAATTTTATGAATCCGCATGGTTTAGATCATGAAGAACATTACACAACTGCCTACGATTTAGGTTTAATTGCCGTACATGCTATGACCCTGCCTAAATTTCGCGAAGTTGCGGCGACAGCCGAGAAGAAAATTTCTTGGACGGGTCGTTCCTATGATCGCCTACTAAGTAACCAGAATAAATTGTTGACGATGTATGAGGGGGCCGAGGGAATTAAGACGGGTTGGACTACTCCGGCCGGACGCTGTTTTGTTGGTGCTGCGGCTAGAGATGACTGGCGCCTGGTAACTGTAGTTTTAAATGCACCGGAAATGTGGGAAGACACGACGGACTTACTTGATTTTGGCTATGCTCATTATCAAAGAAAAACTATCGTGAAGGCTGAGACACCATTAAAAACAGCCGCTGTACGTAAAGGTGCGGCCCAAAAAATATCCTTGGTGGCCAGTGAAGATATTATGCTGCCGCTTAAAGATAATGAAGCAGACCTCCTGCGCTATGCCTGGGAGGTGCCGGAAGAAGTACAGGCGCCGATCAGCAAAGGAGAGCAGCTAGGTACCTTGCGCATCTATTTTGGTACCCAACAAGTCAGCGAAGTACCACTTGTGGCGGCAGCAGAAGTGGAGAGTAAGGGCTTATTTGCCAGTCTGCGCAAGTTTTTCCAGCGTATCTTTTAAAGACAACTGGGGCGGGGAGGTGTTAAAGTGATCAATCTTATCTGGTTTGCCATGATTGCCATAGCCTTTGTCACTGCGGCACTTACTGGCAGCATTGAAACATTTACTGATGCGCTGTTCTCCTCAGCCGAGCAAGCTGTCAGTGTAGTTTTTTCTATGGTCAGTATTATGACTTTTTGGTTAGGCATGATGAAAATAATTGAGAAAAGCGGTTTTATCGAGTGGATCGTTAAATTATTACGACCACTGTCACGGTTATTATTTCCGCGGCTGCCGCGCAATCATCCGGCCATGCATGCCATTCTGATGAATATGAGTGCCAACCTGCTGGGCATGGGTAATGCAGCGACTCCCTTTGGTTTAAAAGCCATGCAGGAGCTGCAGAGCATCAATGAGGACCCACAAACGGCCAGTGATGAAATGTGTACTTTTTTAGCGATTAACACCTCCGCTTTAACATTAATTCCTACCACAGTTGTGGCACTGCGGGCTGCCAGCGGCTCACTTTACCCCACGGAGATTGTGGGGACGACCATCCTGGCCACGCTATGTGCCACCACGACGGCGATTATTCTGGATAAACTTATTCGCGGCCTTACCCGTAGAAAACGTAAAAGGAGGTAAGGAAAATGCTGCAAGTAATTGTGCAGACAGCAGCGGCCTGGGTTATTCCTGGCTTCATTTTCATCGTGCTGGTTTATGCCGTAGTCAAAAAGGTAGATGTGTTTGATGCTTTTGTCGAGGGTGCCCAAGAGGGCTTTGCCACCTCGGTTAGTTTAATCCCCTATTTAGTGGCCATGTTGGTGTCGATTGGTTTATTACGTGCTTCGGGAGCGCTGGAACTGCTGATAAAATTATTGTCGCCGCTGCTAACCCGCTTCAACGTACCGGGCGAAATTATTCCCCTAGCAATTATGCGCCCTCTTTCCGGCAGCGGTGCATTAGGGATTACTGCGGAAATTCTCAACGCTTTTGGCCCAGATTCCTTTATTGGTCGTTTAGCTTCAACGATGCAGGGGAGTACAGACACTACTTTCTTTGTTTTAACAGTTTATTTTGGTTCTGTTGGTATCCGCAAGACTCGTCATGCCTTGACAGTTGGTTTACTGGCTGACTTGGCTGCTTTTATTGCCTCCATCGTAATCTGTACACTTGTTTTTCACTAACAACTTGCACCGGCGGTTTGAATCTTGTATGATGGGGAGAAAAGCCAGCTAATTTGAGCATCACAATTAGTGGTCAGTACTGAAAAGCACGCGACAAGGAACCGAATGAGCGTGACGACAGATAGAGGGGTAGTAACGATGGCAGTCAGACTACAAAAATATTTAGCGATGGCAGGAGTTGCGTCCCGCCGCGCTGGTGAACAGATGATACGGGAGGGACGCGTGAAGGTCAATGGTCAGACGATTACGGAAATGGGGGTAACTGTGGACCCGGCCGTGGATCAAGTAGAAGTGGACAACCGTCTCGTCAAACCGGTAGAAAAAAAGGAATATATTTTGCTGTATAAACCGATAGGGTATGTGACGACGCTAAAAGATCCTTATGGGCGCCAGACAGTTCAGGATTTAGTCAAAGATGTGGGGACTAGGGTCTTCCCGGTAGGTCGGCTGGATTTAGATACCAGCGGGTTACTGCTCTTAACTAATGATGGTGAGTTGGCGAATCGCTTAACCCACCCTTCTTTTGGTGTAGAAAAAGAGTATTTGGCGCGTATACATGATTTGCCCGACAGTGAGGCGCTGACCAAATTACAAAAAGGGGTTAAGCTCGACGACGGTTATACTGCACCAGCTGCAGTACGGCTGATTAAAGGCGGCCGCCCTACTTCTACACTTTCTTTGACCATTAAAGAAGGGCGTAATCGTCAGGTACGCCGCATGTTAGAGGCTGTAAACCATCCGGTAGTATCTCTGCAACGTGTCCGTGTAGGTCCATTAACTTTGACTGGTTTGAAAAAAGGCCAGTGGCGTCGCTTAAACGGCGCCGAAGTGAAAGCGCTAAAAAGGCAGGCAGGAGTAAAGAGTTAATCTAGGTAAAAACAGTATTGCATTTACTTGTCATGTCTGATAGAATTAATTTAAATCCATAACGTGTGTGAATAGGTGCTCTCTTGAGCATAAAGGGAATCAGGTGTGAAACCTGAGCGGTCCCGCCACTGTATCCGTGAGCTATACTGCAACAAGCCACTCGTTTAACGGGGAAGGCGCTGTATAGTGATGAGCGGTAGCCAGGAAACCTGCCTCTTCACCAGCCGTATCGTGCCCTCGGGTTAAGGGAAACGTGATTTTTTTATGCTTTCTCAGTCCGAGCACTGGGATTTTTTTGTTACTGGCTTTAAACGAAGTTTCGTCATTGCCAGTACGGAAGGAGCGCAAGCGGAAACTGCGGGATGCGCCTTTCTCAATTTCAGCCATAAGGAGGAAGAAAAAGAGAGATGAGAAAAAGAAACTGGTTGGTTGTGATGTTATTGGTGGTGTTTACTTTGACACTGGTTGCTGGTTGTGGTCAAGAAAATGGCGGTGAAGAAGCTAACGGGGACACTGATACCGGAAAAACTTATCCGTTAACGCTGACAGATGCTGCGGGGCGGGAAGTAACGCTAGCAGCTAAACCGGAACGCATTGTTTCCATTATGCCGAGCTTAACGGAAATTTTGTTTGCCCTGGATGCAGGTGAGCGGGTAGTTGGTGTAACTACATATTGTGACTACCCAGCAGCCGCTAAGGAGAAAGAAGTTATTGGTGACCTGTATAACCTCAACCCAGAAAGCATCCTAGCCTTACAGCCTGATTTAGTGTTAGTCGGGAAAAGTGAAACTTTACAGCAAACATTTGATTTCCTAGAGCAGGCTGGTACACCATACTTTGTTGTTGATCCGCAGACACTTGATGAAATCGAAGAATCCATCGTCACAGTAGCCAAGTTAATTGATAACCAAGCGGCGGGCGAAGCTCTGGTGACGCAATTAAAGGCGGATCGGCTTGCTTTAGAAACAAAAGTGGCTGAAATTCCGGCTGAAGAACGTGCTAAAGTTTTTGTCTTACTTGATACTAATGTCCTTTACACGGTAGGAGAAGGCACTTTCCTCTCAGAAATGATCACTACTGCCGGTGGGAATAACCTGGCGTCTGAGATTGATGACGCGTACTTCCAGGTTTCGGAAGAGGCATTTTTTGAACTTGACCCTGAAGTGATTATTTGTACTTTCCCCATGCGCGATGAGGTGCTGGCGAGAGAAACATGGCAAGATTTATCGGCGATTAAAAGCGGCAAGGTTTACGACGTAGACGCTAATTCAGTATCACGTCCCGGGCCACGTTATGTACAAGGTCTGGAGCTGCTGTATGAGGTCTTTGCAAAGTAGCCATGAAAACGAGAAATAAGTATCTTCTTTACACGTTACTATTGTCTGCACTTGTGGTCTCAGTAATTTTGGCTACCGCGGTTGGCGCGGTAGCCATTCCCCCCCGGGAAACATTTCAGATTATTATCTCACGTTTAACCGGCTTGTGGCAGAGTAGTGATATTCCCGCCACGACACAGGCTATCATTTGGAATCTGCGCCTGCCGCGTGTCCTGTTAGGTTTGTTAGTGGGCGCTTCTTTGGCCTTAGCCGGGGTGTCCTTTCAAGGTTTACTGCGTAATCCGCTAGCAGATCCCTTTACGATTGGTGTTTCCAGTGGTGCGGCCGTCGGCGCAACCATTGCGATGTTATTGCAGCAGACTTACCAAATAAGCTTCACACAAATGCTGCCAATATTTGCTTTTGCCGGAGCCTTTTTAGCGATGTTCTTTGTCTATAATCTAGCAAGAATAGGCGGTCAGGTGCCTGTGGTCACCCTGCTCTTAGCCGGGGTAGTAGTCTCAAGTTTTCTCTCTGCTGTCATTTCCCTATTAATGGTTTTTGCCGGCGAAGATATGCAAGGTATTTTCTTCTGGTTATCGGGCGGTTTATTGATGCGCTCCTGGTCCGAAATCTGGTTTGTTTTACCTTATCTACTCATTGGCTCAATTATTCTTTTTACTTATGCCCGTGATTTAAATGTTCTCTTGATGGGTGAAGAAGCCGCTCTGACCCTTGGCGTCAATGTTGAGCGGACAAAAAGGGTACTCTTAGTAACGGCCTCTTTAATTACGGCGGCGGCTGTATCTGTGAGCGGCATGATTGGCTTTGTGGGGTTAATAATTCCCCATGCTGTACGTATTGTCACTGGTCCGGATCATCGTGTTTTACTGCCGGCCTCAGCCTTAGTCGGTGCCACCTTTTTAATCTGGGCCGACGTGGTGGCCAGGACAGTCATGATCCCCAAGGAAATTCCCGTAGGCATCATCACAGCCTTTGTGGGTGCGCCGTTTTTTATCTATCTTTTGAGAAAGAAAAAAAGCGAGATTCGCTTGTGAGGTTATTATGAGAATAGAAATTCAAGATATCTCCTTCACATATGGCAATCATCAGGTGCTTGAGGGTACCACTTTTCACGTATCGTCAGGCAAGTTTGTGGGAATTATCGGACCCAATGGCAGTGGTAAAACCACACTCTTAAAGGTGTTATCCCGTATTTTGCAGCCAACAGCTGGTTGTGTGAGAATTGGAGAGCAGTCACTGTCAGAACTTACGCAAAAAGAATTAGCACGTACTATGGCTGTCGTCTCCCAAGACACTAATGTCGGTTATCAGTTTTCAGTAGAAGATGTAGTATTAATGGGGCGTGCCCCTTATCTGGGGCGCTTTCAGTCTGAATCATTGGCTGACTATGAAATAGCGCGGCATGCCCTGGAAGTAACCGGCTGTACTCATTTGCGAGATCGCAGTATCCTGGAATTGAGCGGCGGCGAACGTCAGCGGGTAACCATTGCTCGGGCCTTGGCACAACAACCTAAGGTGCTGCTGCTGGATGAACCTACTTCACATTTGGACATCGGCTATCAGCAGGAAATTCTCGATTTGGTGAAGCGCTTAAGCACAGTGGAAGGACTAACCGTGGTGGCAGTGTTACACGATTTGAATTTAGCCGCTTATTTTTGCCATGAACTAGTACTGATGCATCAAGGTAAAATTTTGGCCTGTGGTCAGCCGACAGATGTGTTAACGGCGGACAATATAGAAAAAGTTTACGCTACCCGCGTCTTGGTGACACCGCATCCTGTTTTTGGCACACCACAAATTTCGCTTTTGCCCGGAACGCGTGAACAAAACAAGCACGGTGAAAATCACCAGATACATGTCATTGCTGGCGGAGGCAGCGGCGGTGAAATAATGCGCGATTTATGTGATGCCGGGTATAAGGTAACTGCCGGCGTCTTGAGTGTGGGTGACAGTGATTGGGAGGCGGCACGTGCCTTAAGTATACCAGTGATTTCTGAAGCCCCATTTTCGTCTGTTTCACCTGAACGCCACCAGGAAAATTTAGCTATGCTGGAAACTGCACAAGCAGTGATCCTGACAGAAATACCTCTGGGACACGGCAACCTTTTAAACCTTGAGGCTGCCCTGCAAGCAGCTGCCGCTGGTAAGCCTGTGTATATGATCGAAGAAAAACCAGCACAAAATCGTGATTTTACAGGCGGTCCCGGACAAGAACTGTTAACAAAAGTTCAACAGCAGGCTCAATCCATCAGGGAAAAAACTGAACTATACCGTGCTTTAGCTGAACAATTTTCATCAAGTGGCCAGCTCAATGATTTCACTGATGTAACGCGGCCGGCCGTAGACCAATAGAATGTCACCTTCGCGCAGCACATCTGCACCCTGAGGGGCACGGATTAAATTGCCGTCACGCCGACGAATTGAAAGCACCAGCACGCCCAGATCGCGCAGCCGTGCCCTGCCGAGGGTCTGATCAAGCCAAGGGGCATTTTGACTTAATTGTATTTCTGCAATACTGAAGTGTTCATCTATTTTCAGCAATTCTTCAACTGTACGTTTATGAATATAGGGCTGTTTCAACATTTGTTTCTCTAAATAGTTATCAAAATATAACAACACTGGTCGACTGCGCAAAATCAGGGTGAGAATTAGCAGTAAAGCGATTGTCAAGAATAATTCAACGCCTGAGACATTGCTGCTGAGGAGCCTGACGAGGATGGAAATAACTACCGCCAGAGAAATGCTGCCAACAATCATTAAGAACATGGCAATTTTGCGCCTGACGGGATGACGAGTAATTAATTCTGACTCCGAGGTCGTGTAACCGGTACCGGTAATGATGGAGATAGCTTGAAAACGGGCTGTATGCTGATCGAGACCGGTGATCATCAGCATGGTGGTTGCTGCTTCTACAATTAAATAGAGCAGCGCAAAAACGAGAAAAAGCAGCGGTAGCTCCACAAACATAGCGCAGCCTCCTTGTCAAAGTTCAGATTAACATTAGGTTATTAAAGTAAGCTATTATTAGTCTTGCCGTAATTAAGAAATGTTTTCTTTAAATAATGCTGCAAAAGGAGGCTGCCGCTTGACAATGCCTAAAACAAGCAAACAGGCAGTAACTATTATGGTGCAAGGTACTGCTTCACATGTTGGCAAAAGTGCTATTGCTGCCGCCTTATGCCGAATTTTTGCCCGCGCCGGCTACCGGGTGGCACCTTTTAAAAGCTGGAATATGGCCCTCAACTCCTATGTAACTAGTGATGGCGGTGAAATTGGTCGGGCCCAGGGAGAGCAGGCTGAAGCGGCCGGCATTGAAGCTACAGTGGATATGAATCCTATTTTGATTAAGCCGAGCGCGCCTGGGGAAGCCCAAGTGATTGTGCGCGGCCAAGTTTATGGTATGATGGGACATACGCATCGGACTCAGCAGGAGTACCACGAGTTTAGTTTGCAGGTCATTGCTGAAGCTTTAGATCGCCTCCGCCAAGAGTATGAAATTATCGTGCTGGAAGGGGCGGGCAGTCCAGCTGAAATTAATTTAAGGCAGCAGGATGTAGCCAACATGCAAGCAGCAGCCTTGGCGCAGGCACCGGTACTTTTGGTCAGTGATTTAGACCGGGGTGGAGCCTGGGCGGCCTCTGTAGGTACGGTGATGCTGCTGCCGGAGGAAGATCGCCAGCGGGTAGCTGGTTTTATTATCAATAAATTTCGCGGTGACAGCAGCTTATTAGCTCCTGCACTGAAAGAAGTTACAGCACAAACTGGTCTGCCTGTTTTCGGCGTGGTGCCATATTTAGAGGAAGCTTATCTGGCGGAAGAAGATGGTGTAGCTCTTGACGATACCCTCTCTAGCACGGTTAAAGGTGAAGGCTGTTTAAATATCTGTGTGCTGCACCTGCCTCATATTGCCAATTTTACTGATTTCGATGCCTTGCGTAGTGAGGAGGATGTTTCCTTAAGCTATACTTATGACGGATTAGATCTTGCCGGCGCTGATGCTATCATCATCCCCGGCACTAAAAACAGTATGCGTGATTTATTGTTTTTACAGCAGCTTGGTCTGGCTGAAGCGGTAATTGCACGGGCGAGGCAGGGGCTGCCAGTCATTGGTATCTGTGGCGGCTATCAAATGCTTGGCGAAGAACTCAGCGACGCCGAAGGCAGCGAATTTGCTGGACAAGCTACTACTTTAGCGGGTTTAGGTTTACTGCCCGTGACCACATCTTTTCAACCACAAAAAACAGTAGGCAGAGCATCTGCTGCAGCGCAGCTGCCTTTTGCCCAGGGAGCTGCTGTCACAGGTTATGAAATACATATGGGGCAAACTAAACGTCAAGCGCACTGTCCCGCTGCCTTTGTGTTAGCGGATGGCAAAGAAGATGGCGCTATTTCTCCCCAGGGTAATGTCTGGGGAACATATTTACATGGTGTTTTTGACAGGCCTGGTTTTCGGCGGGCCTGGTTAAATAAATTACGGCAACGTCGCGGCTGGCAGCCGCTCGGTGAAAGTGCTGTAGAAGACAGAGCACAGCGGTTTGATGCCTTAGCTGACGCCGTAGAAAACTCCTTGGATCTGTCGGCGCTGTACCGGCTGTTGGGTTTGGCAGCGCAGAAAGGAGAGCATCAGGCATGAGCACTGTGATTATGGTACAAGGAACATCTGCTGATGCCGGCAAAAGTATCCTTTGTACGGCGTTGTGCCGCCTGTTGGCAGAAGAAGGTTGGCGCGTAGCCCCTTTCTGTGCGCAAACTATCGGCGCTGAGACTGTCGACCTGCCCAAAGGTCAAATTAGCTGGTCGCAGTATCTTCAGGCAGAAGCAGCCGGTGTGACACCCAGCGTGGAGATGAACCCACTGCTTTTAGCACCGCTTAGCGAAGATTCTTTCCAGCTGACAGCGCAAGGTGTGATTAAGGGTGAGCTGACGAGGCAGGAGCTCTTGGCTGTCAGCGATACTGCTTTGGCGCTGGTGCTGGATGCCCTGCAAGTTTTGCGCTCGCACTACGAGGTGGTAATTATTGAAGGTGCCGCGACTCCTGTAGAATTACATCGTCCAGAGTTAATGCTGCCCAATATGGGTTTAGCTAAAGCACTTGATGCACCTGTCCTGTTGGTAAGCGATATTGATCGCGGCGGCATGTTTGCTTATGTCGCTGGGACACTAGCACTTTTACCACCGGAGCAGCGGCAGCTGATTCAGGCCGTAGTTGTTAATCGTTTTCGTGGTTTTAGAGACAAGCTGCAGCCGGGATTAGAGATGCTGGAAGAGATCATTCACAAGCCAGTGATCGGTGTCATTCCCCATCTAAATGGGCTGGCCCTGCCGCCTCAGGCGGAGGCGGCAAGCGCTGCCACTAAGGAAAAGCGGGAGCAGTCATATCAGCTGCTTGCGCAAACACTACGCGAAAATCTGGACTTGTCATTTATTCGTAAGCTGCTGCCAGCAGTCAGGAGTAAGCAGTAACGAGACAGAAAGCCACCCCTAAGGAGGAAATCTATACATGGATATGGAAAAGTTAGGTAAGCTGGTGCTAATTACCGGAGGTGCCCGGAGTGGGAAAAGCGGTCTTGCTGAACAATTGGCCCATACAGCAGGCGGGCCTGCAACATATATTGCTACCGCCGCCGTGTTGGATGAAGAAATGGCACTGCGCGTAGCTCTGCACAAAGAACGACGCCCGCCACATTGGTCGACAGTAGAGGAAACAAAGGATTTAGCGGGAGCTTTGGAGAGAGTCCCGGCAGGGACAGTTACCGTCATTGTGGACTGCTTAACCATCTGGTTGACTAACCAGCTATTAGCGCAGTATGAAGAAAACATGAGTGACGAAAAATATCTGGATATCGAAAAACAGATCCAAACGGAATTAGCTCGTTTTTGTACTGCTGCCTTGAACAAGCCATTTCGTACCGTCGTCGTAACTAATGAGGTAGGTAGTGGTATTGTCCCAGATAATTACATGGGCCGTGTGTTCCGTGACATGGCAGGACGGGCTAATCAACAGGTAGCGCGTGCCGCAGATTCACTTTGGTTGGCCGTTTCCGGCTATCCCCTTTGCGTAAAAGCCTACCAAAACGTAGAATAACCTCAAAAATTACTGCTTGTACTAACGGTGCCGTTCCTGTGTAGGGAACGGTCTTGACCGTTTCGTGGAAAGGGGTCCTAGTAATGAAACGCTTTTTTGTAGCTTTACGCTTTTTAACAGTTTATCCGTTTGGCGGCGATACCGAAGTAACGACAGATGACCTAGTCGGTTCAGCTACCTATTATCCCATCGTGGGCGCGCTGATCGGCTTGACGCTCTATGGCTTTTGGCTTTGGGCAAACACAGTTTTGTCAACACTTTTAGCTGCTACGCTCACTGTTACCCTCTGGGAACTAATTAGTGCCGGCTTGCACTTAGACGGTCTAATGGATACAGCTGATGGTCTGGGCGTACGCGGCAATCTGGAAAAAAGATTAGAGGTCATGAAGGATAGCCGTGTCGGTGCTTTTGGAGCTCAAGTATTAGTTCTTTCGATGCTGTTAAAGGTGTTTGCTGTGGCCTCTTTGGCAGCTGACGCTCGGCTGCTGATTATTGCGCCACTAGTCGGTCGTACCGTGATGGTAGCCTTGATGGCTACCTGTGACTATGCCCGGCCCAGCGGTGGTCTTGGGAAGATCTTTGTGGACGAATTAGGCACTACACAACTTTTCTTAGCGATATTGCTATGCCTGGTACTTGGTTTTGCTGCTTGGGGCTGGCAGATGCTTCCTTTAACTTTAGCCCTAATCGTTGTTTTTGCAATTTTACGTTACTTTTTTAAACTTAATTTTGGTGGTGTGACTGGCGACATTCTTGGTGCCGTCTGCGAACTGTTTGAATTGGCAGTGCTGCTCATTGCTCCGCTCCTATTTCTGTAATGATGCGGTTGGCAGGTGAAATTAGGGCAAGGGAGAGGGTAGTGTGAAATTAATCTGGGTACGGCATGGTGAAACCCTGTGGAATCGCCAGTACCGCCTGCAAGGGTTAAGTGATGTCGCTTTAAGTGAGCTGGGCTGCCGGCAGGCGGAACAATTGGCGGCTGCTTTTTTAGAGAAACCTGCACATATTTTTGTCTCGCCCCTGCAAAGAGCACAAACTTTTGCTGCTCCCCTGGCGACCCGTTTTGAGCTGCCTTTGCAGCTAGATGATAATTTGCGCGAAATGTCCTTTGGGCAATGGGAAGGGCTTAGTTACGCGGAGATGGACCAAGCGATGCAAAAGCAGTTTGCAGCTTGGTGTAATGATCCCGTCACTAATACTCCTCCTGCTGGTGAAGGAGCTGCAGCTCTGGCAGCGCGAGTTGACGATTTCCTGCAAACGCTGGTCGCAAGACTGGAGCAAGAAGAGACGGCCGTGATTGTTACTCACGGCGGTGTTATCCGCACAGCGGTGACTCTGGCGATGCAGATGCCAGCCGCAGCAGCTGGGCGGCTGCAAATCGATACTGCCTCTCTGACAACTTTGTATAATTATAACAACTGCTGGTATCTTGCCAAACTCAATGACACCAGCCATCTGCAGGAGAGAGTCTAAATAAATAGCCTTAGTTTGCAGTAAAAAAAACCACTTTTTAGAGTGGGTTTTTTTTATAGATAACCTAGATAACAAGGGAGATAAAACTGCAGTTCAGATGGTGCGAGCTATTTCATTGGCGCCCCAGATTGCTTCTAAAATCCTGTTTGGTTGCTGTGCATCACCGACGACATAATGTTCGTAACCGAGGCGTGCCACCAGTTCAACGACTTTAGTGTTACTTTTTGCCCCAACCGCCATTACTACGGCTTCACATTTAACTTTTTCCTGTTGGCCATCTTTCTCCACGACGACAAAACCATCACCAATCTCCACGCAGGAAGAATTGGTGAGGATAGGCACCTGCTCCTGTTCAATAATGCCAAAGACATAGGGCTTAATATAGGTCTCCAATTCTTTACCCACTTCAGCGCCGCGATTAATCACCGTGACATGTTTTCCTTGCGCCAGCAGCACTTCCATTACTTCCAGCCCTACCAGACCGCCACCGACGACAACTACTTGATTTGCTTTAATTAATTGGTCGGCATTAAGGACAGCACGGGCTTCGTAAACATGGGGTTGGTCGCCGCCGGGAATTTTGGGCAGTGCGGGGTCAGCACCGCTGGCGATGATGATTACATCAGGCTGCACATTGCGAATTCTCTCTTCGGTAGCTTCTGTATAGGTCCGGATATCTGCACCAGCTTTAAAAGCACGATAACCCAGATGAATAGCAGACTCTGCAAAGATTTCTTTATGTGGTGCCCGCCCAGCCACGACAAGTTGTCCGCCCAGGCCGACATCTTTTTCAAACAAGACAACATCGTGGCCGCGCTCTTGAGCGACTCTGGCTGCTTCCAAACCAGCCGGTCCGCCACCGATGATCAGCACTTTCTTTTTAGTTGGGGCCGGTTGAATAACTACTTCTCGTTCATGGCCGGTTGCCGGGTTAAAGATACAGCTGGTGCCTAAACCTTTAAATAGTCTGCCGACACAACCTTGATTGCAGGCAATACAGCGGACAATCTCGTCAGCGTGATCGTGGGCCGTCTTGTTCACAAAGTCGGGGTCAGCTAGCTGTGGGCGGCCCAAGGAAATGAAATCTGCCATGCCAGACTGTAATATTTCTTCTGCCAGCTCGGGATGATTAATGCGCCCGGCGACAATAATCGGTACCTTAGTCTGCTGCTTAATCTGCGCCGCATTAGCAGCATTTACTTTTTGCGGCAAAAAGTAGGGGGGCACAGTGTAAGGCAGGGCGTCATAGCAGCCTTGGGAGACATCCAAAGCATCTAGGCCGGCCTGCTCGTAGAGCTTGGCTGCGGCAATGCCTTCTTCTAACTTAATGCCGCCAGGCACATTTTCCTGGGCACTTAAGCGAAAGAGCACGGGGAAGTCTTGCCCTACTTTGGCACGTACAGCTTTTATGACCTCTACACCAAAGCGCGCTCGGTTTTCCAGACTGCCGCCATATTCATCGTCGCGCTTATTGGTGTAGGGGTTCAGGAACTGGTCGATCAAATAACCATGTGCCCCATGGATTTCTACGGCTTCATAGCCGGCTTCTTGTGCCCTACGTGCTGCTTCACCATAACAATTTATTAGTTCCTTTACTTCTTCTAGCGTTAAAGCCCGTGGCTCCTCATTAATAAAGTCATTCTTCACGGCAGAAGGGGCTACTGGTTGTCCCCCAAAGGGTTTACCTGAAGTTTGCCGGCCGCCGTGCCATAACTGCAGGCAAGCAATGCCGCCAGCTTCTTTAATCGCTGCCGCTAAACGAGCTAGTCCGGGAATAAACTTATCGTCATAAATGGCAAGATTGGTGGGTGATTTGCTAGTTTCATGCACCGCAGTAATTTCTACGATATTCATGGCACAGCCGCCCAGCACTCGACGCACATGATAATCGATTAATTGCTCTTTCGGTTCTTCATGCTCGACATACCCAGTACCCATGGGCGGAAAAATAGCGCGATTTTTTAGTGTTAGTTTGCCAATCTTACCCGGCGAGAGAAACATTTCATACATAACTTTATTTCCTCCTTCTTACATCGCTATGGCTAGTATTGTGGGGTCAGGCATGAATTATGCACTTGGTGGGCGAGGAGAAGTTCCTTTGCTTCTACTATTTCCCACACATATGATATAATAGGGGCATTACTTAAAGACCGTTGTAAAATTTCTGCATTAAGGGGAGAAACTTATGGGGAATAATATCATTAGGGCTCGGATTGCTTTGGATTCGTTAACCGTCCTGCGCGGCTATCTTACTGATCCGGTGATTGCTAAATATCAGCGTTTGTTACAAAGTTTAAGGACTACTTCTTTTGATGGTTATGTTTGGCTAAATAATTATGCCGATTTTTATTACACGCTGCTGCAAGCAAATAAAGTGCCATCCTTAAAGGAATATATCTTGGAAAAACTACTTTTTTGCGATACAGTTTTTTCTCAAAGGTGTGAGCACCAGGCTTACGATGAGCTCACCCCCCGGATAGTAGAGGCGATGCGTCATGATGTGAGCAGGCTGGAGGAAATTGCGGCCCTGACAGCCAGCGGGCTGAAGGCAGCAGCTTTAGAGCGGACATCAAACTCAAGCTACCTGACTACTGCTTTACAGGAGCTGCCGGAATGGGACACTAGCAGTCCGGCTGTGAGCAGGCACAGCGCTGCCCAAGAATTGATGCAGAAGTTCCAAACAGCTGACCAGTGGGTTGATTGTCTGCCTGATTTAACGGTTTTTTATCAGCAGCATGGTTCCGGTGACTTTGCCCGCTATATTGGTTTTCGCTGGGAAAGCAATTGTTTGCAAGGGATCACTGCAGTTGACCCGATCTCCTTTGCTGAACTCATAGGTTATCAAACAGAACGTCAGCAGGTGATAGACAATACATTAATGCTACTGCGGGGTTATCCAGCTAATAACCTTCTCCTTTATGGTGATCGGGGCACGGGTAAGTCCTCGACCGTCAAAGCACTCCTTAATGAGTATGGTGAGCAGGGTTTACGGATGATAGAACTACCGCAGACAAGGCTGGCGGATTTACCCTTAGTCTTGCGGGAAGTTAAAGGCAGAAAACAGAAGTTTATCATTTTTGTTGATGATTTAGCTTTTGCTGATAATGAAGAACGTTATACGGCACTTAAAGCCGTTTTGGAAGGCGGTTTGGAGAGCAGACCGCAAAATGTGGTTATTTATGCTACTTCTAACCGACGTCATTTAATTAAAGAAAAGTTTAGTGAGCGGGCAGGGCTGCAGTCGGATGATCTCCATGATCAAGTACGGGCAGCTGATACTATGCAGGAAAAACTTTCCCTGGCTGATCGCTTCGGGATTACTATCACCTTTTTGTCGCCGGATCAGCGTAAGTATTTGGAGATCGTGGAAGGCTTGGCACAGCAGCGGCAGCTGCAGGTTGAGACCTCACACTTACGCAGTGAGGCCCTGCGCTGGGAAAGGTGGCAGAATGGCCGTTCACCACGCACAGCACGACAATTTATTGACTGGCTGGAAGGTCAGTTGTCGCAAAATTTATCAGGGGAAAATGGTAAAAATAGCAGGATTTCTGTTAGTTAACACGAATTAGTTTCCAACAAACGGGAAATTATAACAAAAAGGTGCCATATTGGAGGAGAGCAATGTGTTAAAACCAGGTTTTGAACGACAACTTCCCCTTACAGAGCCGCGCCCTGAAGAGGTAACTGAAATGAAAAACGCTGAAAAAATCCGCGCTCGCATCCGTTTTGATTATCGTGGTAAAGCCCGTCCTTCCCGTTTCTTCTTTGGCGGCAAGGGAACCGAGGAAGTAGCTGCAGAACTGCGGGAACAACAGGCTGCTTTGTGGCGTAATGTACCAGTACAAGGTGTGTTTGTGGAGAATATTGAGCTGGGCGAAATCTATAGTGTTTATGATGAAGAGGTAGATGATGAAGTGGCTTTTGCACCTTTGGAGCTGGAAGTGACAGCTGACTCCTTTAATTTTCTCATTCGTTTTGCAGTTCGGGATGAATTTCGCCGCTTAAAGATTGTTGAGCCCAGCGGGTTGCAAATGTCGGTGCCGGAGATGGAACAAATATTCTTCGAAGTGCACAGCCAAGCAAAAAATCAGTGGCGGCAAAAAATGAAACGTTATGCGGATTAAATAATAGATGGAAAGAGGAATAAGCGGCGCGGGCCGCTTTTCTGTTTTCGTCTGCAAAGCGAGTTTCCTACAAGGTTGGTAATGTTTTTGAGTAAGTGCTTTTGGTTATGATATGGATATTAAGGTCTTGTGTAGGGGGATATAGATGAAGATAGTAGTAATTGGCGGAGGGCCAGCCGGCATGATGGCGGCGGGGCAGGCAGCAAAAGCAGGGGCAAATGTGATCTTAGTGGAAAAAAATTTAAGGTTAGGCAAGAAGTTGGCCATTACGGGCAAAGGTCGCGGTAATGTTACTAATGCGGCTGAGATTGAAGAGATGATTCAACAGTATCCTGGTAACGGAACTTTTCTTTACGGCCCCTTGTACCGCTTTACGAATGATCAGCTGCGGCAGTTTCTGTTAGACTTAGGGGTGCCCACAGTAGTAGAACGGGGAGGCCGGGTTTTCCCCGAGTCACAAAGGGCACAAGATGTCGTGGATGCTCTGACGCAGTGGCTGCAAAACCAAGGGGTGCAAGTTCAGCTGGGTAAACAGGTTACCAAGCTAATCATTACGGAGGGAGGGGAAATACGGGGGATAGTTTGTGACGAAGAAGAGATTGCCGCCGATGCAGTAATTATTGCTGCCGGGGGTGCTTCTTATCCTGCCACTGGTTCTACCGGCGATGGTTATCGTCTGGCCCAAGCGGTTGGTCATACCATTGTGCCAACCCGGCCAGCCCTAGTGCCTTTAGAAACAGAGGAAAACTGGGTGCGTGAGTTGACAGGGGTGGCTTTGAAAAATGTAACTGCTAAATTAACAGTTAAAGGGCGTGTCGTGGCGGAAGAATTCGGTGAAATGTTATTTACTCACTATGGTGTCAGCGGCCCCATTATTCTCACTATCAGCCGCGAAGCTGTTAACGCCTTGGTTAAAAAACAAAAACCTCAACTGCATCTTAATTTAAAACCAGCCTTAACGCGAGAGAAGTTAGATGCTCGACTGCTGCGTGATTTCGAAAATAATATTCGTAAACAGTTTAAAAACAGCCTTAATGATCTCTTGCCGCAGCGCCTGATTGAAACAATTATTATGCTTTCAGGCATCGATCCGGAATTGCCGGTCAATCAAATAACTAAAGCGCAGCGCGAGGCTTTACTCACCGCACTTACCGACTTAACCCTAAATATCAAAAGCATGCGTTCATTGCGTGAGGCTATTGTTACGGCTGGTGGTGTTGCAGTCAAAGAAATTCAGCCGACGACGATGGCGTCCAAGCTGGTCGGGGGACTCTACTTTGCCGGTGAAGTTATAGATATTGATGGCAATACGGGGGGCTATAATTTACAAGCAGCCTTTGCTACTGGTTTTGTAGCCGGTCTTTCTGCAGCCCAACAGGCATAAATTCCCTACTCTTTGGCATACTCTTTGGTAGAAGGGGGGCTAGGGGATGGATTTTGGGCGTTGGTTCCAGGAACGTACCAGTCGCTTTGAACGTTTTATGCTTAAGTGTGTTGGCGTGATGCTCTTTTTGTTGCTGCTGACCCAAGCATTGCTGACGCGGCCAGATTTCCGCAGTATTTTAAGTTTGGTTGATCGTTTTGAGGGAACGCCGGTAACGCAGCAGGAGCCAGATCAGCCAGCAATTTCACGTCCTGTTGTTGATAATGAGCAGCGATATCTAAGATTAAGCATTATTAACGATGCGGATGGGACAGGAATAAAAGTGTTGGTGAATGGCGAGACTGTAACAGCTTTTGCCGACGGCAGCTCGGTATTAGTAGCGGTGCATGACGGGGATCAGGTAGAAGTTGATAGTAAAGTGCCAACAGAAGATGTGGTGATCGCCGTGACTTCGGTTTCAGAGGGAATTATTGCGCCAATTGAGGGGAAGCAGATTACTTTTTTTGGTCAGCCGGAGACTGTTTCCTTTGTCTCAGTGGGGAAAGTTGATTAAGCCAGCGGGAAAAGGCTTGCCAAATCGTTTAATCTAAGCTATTATTTTAGATATAGCGGGTAAGTAGGAGGACGTCGTAGTGGGTTGTTGTGTTGTGAGGGGTATTCGGGGGGCAACTACAGTTTCACAAAACAGTGCTAGTGAAATTAAAGCTGCCACAAGAGAATTACTACATAAAATGGCTGAGGTTAATCAAATTGACCCAGCTGCACTTGTTAGTATCATTTTTTCCGCAACACCGGATCTAAACGCTGCTTTTCCTGCTGCCGCTGCACGTGAGCTTGGCTGGACAGCTGCAGCTCTTTTTGATACAGTAGAAATGGCGGTGCCCGGCGCTTTACCCAGATGTATCCGGGTCTTGATGCATGTCAACATGGAGCAAAACCAAGCTGTGCAATTTATCTATTTGAGGGAAGCCCGCCAACTGCGGCCAGACCTCGTTTCTGACAACACCTAGTGTGTTGTTTTTGTTGTGCTATTTTAGGCCAAGAAAACGCTTTCCGCGAAAAAATAGCTTGGCGGCATAAGGAAAGAGGGTTTGGGCATGAAACCGAGAATCGCCATTGACGGTCCAGCTGGTGCAGGTAAAAGTACCGTAGCCCGAGCAGTAGCCAAACGGTTAGGACTTGCTTATTTAGATACAGGCGCTATGTATCGTGCCATCACAGTGGCCGGTTTGCGCCGGAAGATTGACTTCCAGGATCAGCAAGCGCTGGCAGTTTTAGCTGCTCAGGCTGATTTGGATGTACAATATAATGACGAAGGACAAAATATCCTTTTTTTAGATGGAGAAAATGTAAGTGAGACCATTCGCGAACCGCAGGTCAGTCGTCATGTGTCGCTGGTTGCTCGCTGCCCGGGAGTACGTGCTGTGATGGTGCAAAAACAAAAAGAAATAGGTCAGCGTGGCGGCGTAGTAATGGATGGTCGTGATATTGGCACTAACGTGATGACTGAGGCAGAGTATAAATTCTACCTGACCGCTTCTTTAGCTGAACGGGCTCGACGTCGTTTGGCGGAACTGCTGGAAAAGGGTCAGTCACTGACGCTGGAGCAGATGAAGGAAGAAATTGCGGCCCGCGATAAAATTGATTCAGAGCGGGAATGTTCGCCGCTGCGACCAGCAGATGATGCCATCCATATTGATTCCACAGAGTTAACGATAGATGAGGTAGTAGCTTTAATTGTAGAAACAGTTACCAGGTGATAGCGGGGGGAAGGGCATGGCTTACCAAATCTTTAGAAGATTTTTCGCAGTAATATTCGCAATCTTTTTTCGCTGGGATGTACAGGGACGGGAGAATATACCGCAAGAAGGCCCCTTTATTATGTGCGGCAATCATTTTTCTTGGTGGGATCCGCCGCTGCTTGGCGCCATCACACCGCGTTTTGCCCGTTTCATGGCCAAAGAAGAATTGATAAAGACGCCTATCTTGGGTACAGTGCTAAAAGCAATAAAAGTTTTTCCTGTTAAACGCAATAGTGCTGATCGGCGAGCCATCAAAACTGCCCTGGAAACCTTAAAAGCGGGGCACGGTTTGGGCATTTTTCCAGAAGGTACTCGCAGTCATACTAATGAATTATTAACACCACAAGCCGGTGTCGGTCTAATCGCAGCCAAAAGTGAAGCGCCTGTAATTCCCATTGGTATTGCTGGACCTTATCGCTTGTTTCATCCCATACGTGTACGGATTGGCACGCCCCTTTACTTTCCTGAATATTATGGGGTCAAGGTAAAAGGTGAAGAGCTTGCTAAGATCGCGCAGCGGATCATGCAAGAAATAGACCGTCTGCGTAAAAGTTAGATTGAGGTGAAGAAACGCTGGAGATTATTATGGCAGAGAAGGCCGGTTTTTGCGGCGGCGTCAAAAAAGCAGTAGCTTTGGCGCTGGCAACGGCCGCACAAGGTCCAATCTATACCTTGGGTCCGCTGGCTCATAATGAAAGTTTAATTGATCGTTTAGCGGAGCAGGGTGTGAGACAGGTAGATGATTTGACAAGCGTGCCCAGTGGTGCTACAGTTATCATTCGTACCCATGGTGTTCGACCAGAAGTCTTACAGGCAGCAGCAGCACGAGGATTAAACATTATCAATGCTACTTGCACTTTTGTACAAAAGCTGCAGCAGCAGGTGGCGGCTTTAGTAGAGGCGGGGCAGCAAGTTGTAATAGTTGGCACCCGCGAGCATCCAGAAGTACAAGGAGTTTTGGGCTGGGGGCATGAACGGCCTTTTGTCGTGCAGACAGCCGCAGAAGTTGAGCAGCTGCCAGGTTTGGATTCCACACGTCCTGTGGCAGTAGTGGCACAAACTACACAACAAGTTCGTATTCTGGAAGAAATTGTGGAGAAGCTAAAAGAGTTAGTACCGGTGGTTCATATATATAATACCATTTGTAACGCGACGGCATTGCGGCAGAAGGCGGCCAGCGAATTAGCTCAAAAAGCTGAGGCAATGGTGGTAATCGGCAGTAAAAAAAGCAGCAACACGCAGAAACTGGCAGCAATCTGCCGGGCTGCGGGCACTAAAACCATTGAAGTGACGGATGCGGACAGCCTAGATACCGCGCAATTGCAAGGGTTGAGGACAGTCGGGGTGACTGCCGGTGCTTCAACACCCGACTGGTTGATAAAGGAGGTTATTGGTAAGATGGAAAATGAAAAGAATCTAGAAGCAGAAGTACAAGAAGAGCAGGTGGAAGTTGAGGAGGTGCCCATGGATCAGGTAATGCGTGATTTCTCCGTGGGTGATGTAGTGCAAGGCACTGTTGAACAGGTGTCTGATGACGAGGCCCTGGTTGACATTGGGTACAAGAGCGAGGGGGTACTTCCTCGCCAGGAAGTTATATTACAAGCTGACCAAACTCTCTCTGCGGTTTTGCAAACAGGACAAGAAATTGAAGTTGTAATCCAAGACATGGATGACCAAGAAGGCAAAGTAACGCTTTCCCGTAAAGCCATCGACCGTCAAAAGAGATGGGAAGAATTAGAGGAAGCATTTAATCAGGGCACTGTCTTGACAGGTACTGTTAAAGAAACAGTTAAAGCCGGGATGGTTGTTGACTTAGGCGGCGGTTATGACGGTTTTATGCCTGGTTCCTTGGTTGACATGCGCTATGTCCCAGACTTTACAGTGTTTCTAAACCAAGAAGTATCTTTTAAAATTATCGAGATGCGCAAGGAAAAAGAGAAACTGATCCTGTCACGGAAGCAAGTTCTGGAAGAAGAAACCCAAGTTAAGAAGGAAGAAATCCTAAACTCCCTGCAACCAGGTCAAATTATTCACGGTACAGTAAAAAGACTGACCAACTTTGGTGCCTTCGTTGATGTGGGCGGCATTGATGGGTTAGTACACATTTCCGAAATTTCTTGGCATCGCATTGAAACCCCTGGTGAAGTATTAAGTGTGGGGGAAGAAATCGATGTGAAAGTAACCGAAGTAATCCCAGAACGGGAACGGATTGGTCTTTCTTTACGTAAAGCTCAACCTGATCCCTGGACACAGATTGATAAACAGTACCAACCTGGAGATGTGGTGGAAGGTAAAGTTACCCGCCTCGTTGACTTTGGTGCTTTTGTGGAATTGATCCCTGGAGTAGAAGGTTTAGTGCATATCTCGCAACTGGCTAACTATCATGTCAAGCAGCCTTCTGATGTGATACAAAAAGGTGAAGTGGTTAAAGTTAAGATCCTTGACATTAATACTGACGCTAAAAGAGTCAGTTTGAGCATGCGCGAAGCTGCACCACGTCCCAAACGTGAACCACAGCAGCGTGCACCGCAGCAGCATCAGGATTCAGGTACGGGCCTAACCCTGGGTGATGTCTTTGGTGACCTGTTTGATGGCATGAATAAGGATAAGTAGTAAATGACTCGGCAGGTAAGAAAGCTGGAACATTTGCACTATGCTGTTCAGCTTGATTTGGCAAGTGCTGATTTTAGTGATATAGAGCTAATTCATAACTGCCTGCCGGAGACTGCTCTACAAGCGCTGGACTTAACAACAACAGTCGCAGGGCTGACACTAGCTCAACCTCTGTTGCTTAACGCCATTACTGGAGGAGTCGAGGCTGCAGAGGCAATTAACCATGATTTAGCCCTTGCTGCTCGCAGCTGTGGCTTGCCCATGGCTGTTGGCTCACAAATGGCGGCGTTAGAGAATCAACGCTACCAGCAAACCTATCGTGTGGTCCGTGAGGTTTACCCTCAAGGCATTATTTTCGCCAACATTGGTGCCAATGCTGGGCTCACAGCTGCACAGCAAGCTGTGGAGATGGTAGCTGCCGATGCCCTGCAAATCCATTTGAATGTTCCCCAGGAGCTAATGATGGCAGAGGGTGACAGAGATTTCCGCGGTTGGCGTCAACGCCTTGCCGCCATTGTTAAAGCTGTGAGTGTGCCGGTAATTGTGAAGGAAGTTGGTTTTGGCATCGCCAAGGAACAAGCTGCGCAATTGCAGGATATTGGTGTAGCCGCCATTGATGTTGGTGGCCAAGGCGGGACAAACTTTCTGCAGATTGAAAGCGCCCGCACTAAACAGCAAATAAGCGCGGAGCTGCTGCAGTGGGGAATTCGCACACCTCTGACCATTTTGGAAGCAAAAGCGGGTGCTCCTGCTGTAGATATTATTGCTTCCGGCGGGATTAATTCCGGCCTGCTTGCCGCCAAAGCTTTGGCTTTGGGAGCACAAGCAGTAGGCAGCGCCGGTTTAGCCTTAAGGATCTTGCAGAAAGCAGGGCCGGAAAAGTTGGTCGCAAGTTTGCAGAAAATCCTAACGGAATTAAAAATGGTCATGTTGATGACAGGCTGCTCCAGCATTCGTGAATTACAAGAAGTGCCGCTGGTAATCACCGGCCAAGCTAGAGAATGGATGACAGCCCGCGGCTTAAGCCGCTAAAGTAAATAAGTAACCTACGCAAGATGACAGGGATTTACACCCTGTCATCTTTTTTAATCTAGAGGAAATTAGACCAACCTTGGCAAACAACGCGAAGTCTCTAGGTAAAATATTCAAACCTGACACGCAGAATTCGCATAAATCTAATGTTTTCTGCGAACGCTATGTTAAGAACTGTTGATTTCTGGAGGTGTAGGATTATGACAATTGGGATGTTAGTGCTGGTGGCCGTGGCGATTGCTATTTATCTAGGTGCGGCCCAGCGCGTCTTGGACAGACTGCGGTTAACAGACCGCGCGGCGCTGCTTTTTGTCGGCGCGATGGTAGTGGGGGGCTTTTTGCCGGATATTCCCCTTAGTGATAATGTGTCCATTAATATTGGTGGTGCTCTAATTCCTTTAGCTTTAGCTGTTTATCTGATTATCAAGGCAGGAACAGCCAAGGAAAAAATCAGAGCAGTAGTAGCTGCTCTGGTGGCCTCGTTTGCTGTTTACGCAGCAATGAAAATTTTGCCCACAGAGCCTACCTATAACAGGTTCCTGGATCCATTCTACATTTTTTCCATTATTGCAGCTGTTGTTGGTTATTTAGCTGGGCGCTCGCGCCGTTCTGCCTTTATTGCCGGTTCTATGGGGTTATTGCTGACAGATATCTATTCACGGATTGAAGTTGCCTTGCGTGGTGGTTCTGGCAGCATGGTAATCGGCGGAGCCGGTGTCTTTGACGGCGTGGTGATTGCAGGAATCTTATCGCTTTTACTGGCAGAAATTTTTGGTGAAACTAGAGAACGTTTGCAAGGAGGTCCTGCCGAAGACCGTCCGTCAAGTCTGAGGAAAGGTCTGTCAGAAGGAGAATTTAGCGAAGAGTTGTCTCATGATGAAAATAGCTTGACTAAGGAGGAAAACAATCATGAGGAGGAGTAGCTTTAACACTTTTAAGCTGACAGCAGTTTTAGTAATGGTGGTTAGTTTGCTTTTCTTTTCTACACAAAGCAGTTTTGCCATCGATAACCTGATTGATGGTATTGATGGTGATCATCGTTCTGGCGTTTACTATACCATGGAAGATAATAACGGCAAGGTCATTATGCGTACAGCCAGAGAAATTGTGGTTGGTGATGAATACATTAGTGCTGATAATAATTACTATCGCGTCACTTCGGTTCGCGGTGAAACGGCCCGGGCGGAGTTAATTGAAAAAAGAACCTTGGCAGCACCACCACAACCTGGTCTGCTGGCACGAGTAAGTAATATGTTACGTTCTGCAGTACCTGTACAGAAAAAAGGAGAGCAGAAAACCAAAAAAATTGCCATCTACAGCTCGCATGGCGCTGAATCGTACATTGATGGTGATGGTACAGAGAGTAAAGACCCCGGTGGGGGAATTCTTGATGTAGCGGACACTCTGCAAAAGAAGTTTGAAGAAAAAGGCATTAAGGTCGTCCGTTCCAAGGAACCCCATACACCCCATGACGCTGGCGCTTATCAACGCTCTCGACGTACAGTAGAGGAAGCTCTCAAGGAACAACCGGATGCGCTGATTGATGTGCACCGTGATGCAGTGCCCGAAGAAGAGTATTTGGAAGAAGTAGAAGGTGAAAAGCGAGTACAAGTGCAGCTGGTTGTGGGCAGGCAGAATCAAAACCGTGCTAATAACCAGCAGTTTGCCGAGGGTATTAAGAAGCAGGCTGACGAAAAATATCCCGGTTTAGTAAAAGGGATCTTTATGGCCCGAGGCAACTATAACCAGGACATGTCACCTCGTGCTACTTTGATTGAGGTTGGTTCCCATACTAATGATAAAGATCAAGCTGAAGAGACCATGGGCCTCTTTTCAGAGGTAATGAATGATTTTATCTATGGCACAGCCGAAGGTGAACAGGCCGCCAGTCCCAGTCCTACGACTTCGCAGGGTGCCGGCGGCACGGCCCTACGTTCTGTTTTGTGGATTATTGCTGGTCTGGTTGCTGCTGTGGCGATATTTCTCTTGATCAGCACTGGTGGCTTTGAGCAAGCCAAAGCAAAATTAAATCAGTTCAGAAGCAGAGAAATGGCCGATCTCACGGGATCGAGGCAAGATGAAGATGATAGTTCCGATGGAGGATCGGAAGGGAGCTGAAGAGCTTGAATAAAGATATTCTGACGATTATCTGCGGCGTAACCATGGGTACGATAGCACGCTATTGGATGATGCGCCGTGATTTTCGTCAGTACCCTTCTTATCCGCATGCAACTGTAACTCATCTGGCATTGGGATTTGTGGCGGCTACCCTGGGGGCAGTCGCCATCCCTGCCATTGCGGCAAAGGAATATACAGCAGTCACCTTTTTAACCTTGGCAGCTACACAGTTCCGCGATGTGCGCAATATGGAACGGGAAATGCTGGTCTCCCTAGATCAATCAACTTTAGTGTCGCGAGGTGCAGATTTTATTGAAGGCATCGCCCGAACTTTTGAAGCACGCAATTATTTGGTCGTTTTTGTCTCACTAAACACATCGCTTTTTACCTATCTTTATTCACCCCTGCCTGGTATTGTGGCCGGTGCCATTGCGCTTACTGCTGTCCGCCGTTTTATGCGCGGCAAATTAATTGGTGATATTGCCAAAGTAAGGCCGGCAAAAGTGCACTTTGATGGTGCTAATCTCTTTGTTGAAGATATACATATCATGAATCTAGCCTTGCCTGAAGTGAAAAAAGTTTATGAAGAAATGGCTCGCGGTGTTGTCTTAGAGCCGATTAGTGATAATGGCCGTGAAATATTAGCAAATGTGGGACAAAGACAAGCAATTGCCCATGATGTCGCTCTCTTGTTAGGGGTGCGGCGTGATGTAGATACCGCTGAATTTACCCCGCTGCTGCGTCGGAAGCCTGAAACCGGCAGAGTAGGCATGGTTATTGTACCTATCGAGCCGGATATAGAATGTTTAGTGGCTGCTGTGCAAAATGTCCCGGTGCTGGAAAGCGCTTTTGTGCAGCCATTAAAGTCCCGCATTGGCCGTAGTGCGGCAGATTAGGAGGATGAGATGGAAGTTACCATTGCCAAGATAATTCTTGCTGCTGTGACCACTAGAAAAGGCGAACATCGTGTGGCTGGGATCCCTATTTTCTATGCCGAGACAGACGAGGAAATGATTAACATGTGTACCATCCTCTCGCGTGTGATGGAAGCAGTGGCCCATGATATGGGGAATGGTGTCTATATTATTGTAAAACATTAACATAACACTGGAGGATAGGATGACGGTAAAAAAAATAATCTATCATTGTTACGGTGGTGCGCATTCATCCGTTACCGCCGCTGCCATCCATTTAGGGCAATTGCAAGCAGATAAAATTCCTACGGCACAAGAGCTGCTTAGTTTAGCACTATTTGACCGTCAAACTGCCGAGGGCCACGGGCAGTTACATTTCTTTGGTTTTGATGAGTGGGGCAATCAAATTTATTCGGTAGGGTGCCGCAATGTGGGACAGACAATGGTAAACATTTTACATGGGGTGTCAAAATTGCTTGGTATCCACGAGCAACTTGTTTTTGTCGATACTTTACACTGCGTTTCCCTGAAAATGCGCATTGGTGGTTATTTGTCTCGCCGCTGGAGTATTATTTCAGTAGGCCGGCCGCTGGTAATTCAGGGCACCAGAGAGGCATATCCCAAAATTGTTGAACTGGTAGCACAAGTAAAGGTCAAGCTAGCAGGATGAATTATCTTTACCTAGGGTTAACCGATTATTATTTGCCTGCGGCTGCGGCTTCCCTTCATCTAAAACAGCTTAACTGGGATGCTCCCCCTTCTCCACTGAAATTGTGTGAACTGCCATATTTTCGTGCTGTTACCAAGGCAGATGAGGGAGTAATTCGCTATGTTGGTCTAACTGAAGATGGTGAGCAAATTTACCTCACTACTGTTAAAAAGTATCCCGAAATATTTGTCCGCGGTATACACAGCTTATTGTCGATTTACCAAGTACCGCTAAGTGAACTAGTTATCATAACTTGTGTCTTAGAAAATCCTCAAGTGGCAGGCTGGTGTTGTTTTTTGCAGCGAATAGGCTGGCACAGCGCAGCACAGCAGCTGGGGACTCGCCTTGTCCGCAATAGACTGGCTGACTTAAAAAAACTGGTGCCGCACTTTAAAACAATCCCCTGCCCATGAATGCAACAGACAAAGCCGCAGCCCCACTAATGAGGGCTGCGGCTTGCTGGCTTCTTCTGTGGTGCAGGGTTTGCTGGCAGCTGCGAGACTAAAGCTTTAAGCGTACTTTTTTCGAGATAATTGTAAATAGGTAAAGTGGAAAATTGTTATCGCCAGCATCACCACTGTAATGATATTACCAGTGTAGACGAGGCCAAGAACATTGGAGTCATAATGCTTGGTGGAGACGACGTATTGATTGGCTGCAAAGATGAGAAAACCGGCTTGTAGTATAGATATTACAAAAATGTGCAGGAACTTTTTAAAGCTGTGGCGTTTATTAAAGAACAGTAAACAAAAATTGCTTAACACAGCGAAGACTAAGGCCAGTAATGTTACATTCTTGATCAAGATTGCATTATATGCTCCCTCACGGATAATCATCTGGAGCTGAAGGATTAGCAGAAGTGCGGCAAGGATGATTGATAGGCCGAAGCTGCTTAGTATTCTGACAAAATCACCTCTGGAGATCTTTAGCAAGCGATCCCTTCTGTAGCCATTATATTGATAAACATACAGCAGAAGATTGATGATCATAAGCAGCAAAAGGGCCGGGAACGGTACAGTTTTTTCTATCAACAAATAGTTGTTCTGAATAAATAAATTATGAGGGGTGCTTGCAGCTATGGTATTTAGGATGAGCAGCAGGGAAACAGCTATACCGATAAAAGTACTGCCGTATTTTATCAGAGTGACAGCTGTGCCGTCTGCAGTAACAGCTGCTGGTGCAAACTGTGCAAATCTGTCCCTGGCATTCTGATATTGGCTCTGAGCAAAATAGTAAAAGAGTGTTCCGGTCAAAGCAAAGGCCACTGCAGCAACCTGGGGGAGGATATTGTTTAAAATGATGGAGCCGGTAAGGATACCGGTAGTTAAGATGGCATAAGCTGTCAGGGTGTGCTTCTTGTATCTTAAGTGGGCATCTTCTAATAAGCAGGAATATGCATAAACATCCTCAGCCTCAGGCGGGTTAGTTGAGCTTGCAGTCTGCGGAGCAATTTCCCCATTTAAAAGCTCATCCACAGTAATTTCAAGCTTATGTGCCAGTTGGGGCAAAATGGAGACTTCAGGATAGTTCTCGCCACGTTCCCATTTTGATACTGCTTTATCAGATACATTAAGATATGCCGCCAGTTCCTTCTGGGTCATATTCTTTGCTTTGCGTAGTTCTGCAATTAAGCGTCCGCAAGCGTAATTTGTCATCTTGATTCATCTCCTTCTCCTGCTTTAGTATTGCATATGGAAGATAAATCAGCAACCGCTTTGTATTAGATTTACTCAACCACAGGTAGAATCGTGAAGTACGGCGGCAAAGAGATGTTCAGTACTCGAAAAAAGATGTTGCAAAAGTATGAACTATCTGGTAAGCTATAGCTAATTAAATATGTGTGGAAACAGGTACTCTTATGAGTATAAAGGGAATCAGGTGTAAACCCTGAGCGGTCCCGCCACTGTAACCGTGAGTTTCAAAGCAGTATGCCACTCGCTAGTCGGGGAAGGCGCTTTGAAACTATGACCGGTGAGCCAGGAAACCTGCCTGTATTACTCCAAAGCTATCGTGCCCTCGGGTTAAGGGAAGCGTTGTTTTTTTATGCGTATAATCTCAGACCGTCGGTCTGAGATTATTTGTTCTAACAAGAGTTAATAAATACAATAAAAGTTAGTAGATGGATTAAAAAGCAGTAAAAGGAGAACATGAGTGATGCTACCAACCTTTCAACAAGCTGACGGTACAGTTTTACGAGCTGGTTTTACCACAGGCACCTGTGCGGCTGCGGCTGCCAAAGCTGCCGTAATACTTTTGTACTCGGAGCAAACAATCACAGAAGTCACTGTGGATACACCGGCTGGTATTCAACTTACTTTGCCACTTTCTTCAGTGATAAGGGAAACTGCCGGCGTGCGTGTCGGTATCAGCAAAGATGCCGGCGATGATCCCGATGTCACACATCAGGTGGAAATTTTTGCGCAAGCAACCCCACTGCCACGAGGGGAGTTTAAGTTGGAGGCTGGGGAGGGGGTAGGTCTGGTGACAAAACCAGGTTTAGCCATTCCCCCGGGTGAGCCTGCCATTAACCCTGTTCCCCGCGCCCAAATTCGCCAGGCTGTGGCCAGCGTTCTGCCTGCGCAGGCGGGAGCGGCCATTACCATCTCAGTCCCTGCAGGTGTGCAGCTGGCCAAACGCACTCTGAACCCGGAGCTGGGTATCGTGGGGGGAATTTCCATTTTGGGTACGACAGGGATTGTGGAGCCCATGTCGTCCGCTGCCTTTAAGCGTTCACTGGTGCCACAAATCGATCTGGCACTGGCGGCCGGGCAGCAGCGTTTGGTGCTAACCCCCGGTAAAATGGGGAAGCGCAATGCCATAGAAAATTTAGGTGTAGCGGCAGATGCCGTGGTTGTCACCAGCAACTTTATTGGCTATATGTTAAAAGCTTGTGCTGCCAAAAGGGTTAAGGAAGTTTTACTGTATGGGCATCTTGGTAAGCTAGTTAAACTGGCGGCCGGGATAGCAGAAACTCATAGTGCCGTAGCGGATGCCCGGCGAGAAACACTGGTTGCCCATGCCGCCTTAGCAGGGTTACCGCTCTCAGTGCTGCAGGATTTAATGTCACATAACACAGCAGAACAATCAGCTGCTTATTTACGGCAGCATGGTTATCAGCAGGTTCTGAGGCAGTGCGCACAGGCTGCGGCAAGAAGAGCAGAAAAAATAGCTGGCGGCGGTGTAAAGGTGGGCTGCATTTTTCTAAATTTGGCCGGGGATATAGTGGCGCATGATCTGCAGGCAGCAAAATGGTTGGAGGTGGAAGATAATGCTTAAAATTTGTCTGGCCGGAGTGGGACCCGGTGGTGAAAAATATGTATTGCCTGTAGTCAGGGAGCAGGTAGAGGCGGCGGATGTGCTGTTAGGTGGGGCGAGAGCAACTGCACCGTTTCTTTCACTGCAGAAAGAAATCATTCCCTTGACAGGTAAACTGGAAGGTTTAGCAGAGCGTTTACGTAAACTGGCAGCCTTAAAAAAAATTGTGGTTCTGGTTTCTGGTGATCCCGGCTTTTATAGTTTACTGGCTTATTTACGCCGGCATTTTACGGCAGCAGAATTAGAAGTATTGCCAGGTGTTTCATCAATGCAGGTGGCGTTTGCCCGCCTTGCTGAACCTTGGCAGGACGCTACACTTTTATCTGCCCACGGACGCAATGGAGAGGAATTATTGCCAAGCTTGCTGCGCCCGGGGAAGAAAGCCATTTTGACCGATCAGCAGTGGACGCCAGGGAGGATTGCTAAAATGATTTTAGGGGCAGGCGGCAGCGATACCGGCGTGGCTCTATGTTATCGACTGACAACTCCGGCAGAAGAGATTCAACGTACTCGTCTAAGTTTGCTTGATGCAGCAACGGCAGGTGACTGTGTGATGGTGATTGAGGATGCCTAACGACTGGACTTACTGCGGTTTAGGCCTGCCTGATACAGTTTTTATCCGTGGCCGGGTGCCCATGACCAAACGAGAGGTGCGTGTGTTAACGCTAGCTCAACTACGCCTACAGCCGGGACAGGTTGTGTGGGATGTTGGGGCAGGCACGGGTTCGTTAGCTATTGAAGCTGCCTTAGCTGTGCCGTCAAGCCAGGTTTATGCCATCGAGCGCAATGCGGAAGGCGTAGAACTATTGCAGCAAAACAGCAGTCGTTTTGGTACAGATAATCTTACGGTTGTGGCAGCAGAAGCGCCGGCAGCGCTGGTGTCATTGCCGCAGCCCCAGCGGGTTATTGTTGGTGGCAGTGGCGGGCAGCTGACAGAAATTCTGACTTATTGCGGGGAGAAGTTAACGCCAGATGGGATTCTGGTCGTAAATGTAGTAACGCCCCAGAACATGGTACGTACTTTAGAAAGGTTATCGGCAGAACCTTTTACCAACCGAGATGGCTTGTATGTACAGGCATCACGCCTGCAAAAATTAGGTCGAGAAGATTATTTCCAGGCGCAAAACGGAGTTTGGATTATCAGTGCCCAAAAGGAGGAAACAAAGTGACAAAGGAGATTTTCTACGGAATCGGCGTCGGCCCGGGCGATAGTGGTTATCTGACGAAAACGGCGATTGACGCTCTGGCTGCTTCGCAAGTTGTTTGTGTTCCTAAATCTAAAGCGGAGCGGGAGAGTGTAGCTCTGCAAACTGCACAACCATATTTAGCAGCGGAGGTGTTAATAGAAGAATTGCTGTTTCCCATGACACGAGACACAGTGGTTTTAGCACAGCATTGGCGGGAGGCAGCATCTCGGGTAGCGCAACTACTAACGGAACACTCAGTGGTTTCTTTTCTGACAATTGGTGATCCATTGCTGTACAGTACTTTTTCTTACCTATTACAATTTCTGAGAAAATTGACACCTACGGTTAAAACTGAAATTATCCCGGGCATCTCTTCAATCAATGCAGCTGCCGCCCTGCTGCAAGTGCCTTTGCTTGAAAATGATGAAAGAATGGCCGTGATTCCTGTGCCGGTTGGCCAGGAAGAATTCGTAGAACTGACGCGTTATGTGGACACAGTGGTTTTACTCAAAGTATCGGCTGCTTATGACGAAACGCTGGCGCTGTTGGAGAAAACCGGCTTTAACCAGGAGGTTTATCTAGTCAGCCGTGTTGGCGGCAAAGATGAATTTTGGACAAATGACCCCTTTGCCTACCGAGGCCAGGCAGTAGATTATCTTTCTTTACTAATCGCTAAAAGGAGAAGAAATGGATGACAGTTTACTTTGTCGGAGCCGGACCCGGTGATCCGGAGTTAATTACACTGAAAGGAGCGCGGCTGCTGCGGGAAGCAAACCTGATTATTTACGCCGGCTCTCTGGTTAATCCAGCAATTCTGGAACATGCAGGTCCACAGGCACAACTGGTAGATAGTGCAGGTTTATCGCTGCCAGAAATCATAACAATGATTAAGATGGCTGTGCAGCAAGGACAAAAGGTGGTACGTTTACATACTGGTGATCCTTCCCTGTATGGTGCTATTCAGGAGCAGGCGGATCAATTACAGGCAGCAGGAATCGATTCACAAACAGTCCCAGGGGTATCCTCTTTTGCTGCGGCTGCCGCGGCTGTAGGGCGTGAGTTGACAGTGCCTGAAGTGTCGCAAACGGTGATTATTACGCGCCTGGCGGGGAGAACGCCAGTTCCGGAAAAGGAAAATTTACAGGCGCTGGCAGCACACCGTGCCTCGATCTGCATTTTTCTCAGTGTGGGGATGATTGAGGGGGTAGTGGCGGAACTGTTAACAGCTTACCCGCCGGAAACACCAGCTGCAGTAGTGGAAAAAGCTTCGTGGCCGCAAGAGCGGGTGGTAAGCGGTACTTTAGACAATCTTGCCCAGCAGGTGAAGCAAGCTGGCGTGACCAAGACTGCTATGATTCTGGTCGGGGAGTTTTTGCGTGAAGAACAGGTGAAGCCTTCTCGCTTGTATGCCCCGGAGTTTTCACACGGTTTTCGGGCAGGAAAGGACCAATGAGTGGCGCAGTTGTAGCCCTGACACCACGCGGCAGAGAGCTGGCTCTGTGTTTAAAACAGCAGTTCAACTACAGTGTCTACCTGCCTCATTCTCTGCTGCAGCCAGATGATCAAGCATGCCCCTATACAGCTTTACGGGTACTGCTGCCAGATTTATTTCGCCAACAGCGGAAGCTGGTTTTAATTATGGCTGTCGGCATTGCCGTACGTCTGCTGGCACCATACCTACAGAGTAAGCAGCAGGATCCGGCAGTAGTTGTGCTCGATGAACACGGGCGTTTTGCAATCTCGCTGCTTTCCGGTCACTTGGGTGGAGCCAATGCGCTGGCACAGCAGCTCGCGCAGTATCTGGAGGGCACAGCTGTGATTACGACGGCTACGGACGGTGCTGGTCTGCGGGCAGTAGACGTGATTGCTCATCAGTTTGGCTTAACTCCTGAACCTGTCTCAAGGGTGAAAGAGCTAAATGCCGCCATGCTGCGCGGTGAGCCGGTTACTGTGTTTACAGACTGGCCAGTCAGTGTATTTGGTGAGGCTGCAGGACTTTCTTTTCAACCGTTAGCACAACTTAAAACAGCTCAGGGGCAGCCGCGAGCCGTACTGACTCACTGTCAGCAGCTACCAGGGATGTGTGTCAATGAGCTGCTGCTGCGACCCAAGAATCTATATGTTGGTGTTGGCTGCCGCCGTGGTGTTGCTGCTGAACGAATAGAAGCAGCTGTTAAAACTGTACTAAAGGATTTTAATTTAGCAGCAGCCTCACTTGCCCAGCTGGCGAGTATTGAGCAAAAACGGGATGAAGCAGGCTTGCTTACTGCCGCTTATAACCTAAAGGTACCAATACGCTTTTTCAATGCTGCTGAAATTCAAGCCGTACAGTATGATTATGAAAAATCAAAATTTGTTGAAGAAATAATGGGGGTGGGAAGTGTATGCGTACCGACAGCAATTCTCGCGGCACAGAGCAGCAAGCTGCTGGTGCCCAAACAGAAGTTAGACCAAATAACGATTGCCGTGGCAGAGGACGAATCTCCGTGGTTGGCCTCGGACCGGGTAATGAGGCTCTCTTAACACCACAGGCCGCTAAGGCGCTGCAGGAAGCCAATGTGGTGGTTGGTTATAGCACTTATATTCGTCTAATTCAGCCCTTGCTAACAGAGCAAACAGTATTGTCATCTGGGATGAAAAAGGAAATAGATCGAGCTAAAGCAGCTGTGAGTACCGCCTTGCAGGGAAAACATGTCGTGGTTATATCCAGTGGTGACCCGGGAGTTTATGGCATGGCAGGACTGGTGTTGGAGGTGGCGCCGGCCACATTGCCTGTGACAGTTGTTCCCGGGGTGACAGCGGCAACATCTGCTGCCGCTGTCTTAGGTGCACCGCTAGTACATGATTTTGCGGTTATTAGTCTCTCGGACTTACTGACACCATGGCAAACTATCCAAACACGACTAGCTGCCGCCGCCAGTGCTGATTTTGTGATTGTCCTGTATAATCCACGCAGCCGTGGCCGGCAGGAACACCTGCGTCAGGCACAGGAAATTATGCTCACCTATCGCAGCGGGTCGACGCCGGTTGGCTTTGTAAAAAATATTGGCCGGTCAGGAGAAAGCAGCGTTATTAGTACCCTGGCAGAATTGTCTGTAGAGCAAGTTGATATGACTACTACGGTGATTGTAGGTAACAGTCAGACTAAGGTAGTACATGGCAAAATGGTTACCCCGCGTGGTTATACAGTATGATTCTTTTGATGGGTGGAACCCGGGATGCCCGACGCATGGTGGCCATAATTCGGGAGGCTTTGCCTGCCACAAAGATTGTGGCGACAGTTGTTTCAACTTACGGGGCAGAGCTTTTGCGGCAGCAAGGCGGCTGTGAGGTTTTGGTTCAGGCGCTGGATTGCGAACAACTACTGCAGTTAATCAAAGAGCGTCAGATCAAGGTCCTGCTTGATGCAACACATCCTTTTGCCGCAGCAGCTTCCGCTCAGGCCTGTGCGGCGGCCCAGGCTGCCGGGATTTATTACCTGCGCTATGAGCGGCCTGGCTGCGAGCTTGAAAGTACAGATGGTGTATATTTTGCACCAGACTTTCCCACTGCCGCTCGCCAGGCGGCCCGTAAGGGTCGAGTTGTGTTTCTGACCATTGGTACGCGACACCTGGCGGAGTGTTTAGAAGTCTTAAAACCTGAGGCGTGTGAGGTAGTGGCCCGTATTTTGCCCGTTGAAAAAAGCTTGCAGCACTGTCTGTCTTTGGGCCTTTTACCGAAGCAGATTGTAGCACTACAAGGACCAGCTTCTGCAGAGCTCAATGCGGCACTCTTCCGAGAATATGGGGCGGATGTGGTAATTAGTAAAGAAAGTGGTGCTGCTGGTGGTACACCGGAAAAGGTAGCTGCAGCACAGGATTGTAATATCCCCATCATCATTGTGCAGCGGCCGGAACCTATAGAGGAAAAATCAACCCCTGCGGAAATCGTTGCTGCGCTGCAAAAGGTCTATCGAAATAAGGAGAATGGAAGATGAAATCTGCTGTATTATTAGTTGGGCAGGCAGCCATCGTAGTGAAGCTAATGGGCTTTACAGGACCTACAGCCACTTGTTC
Organism: Oscillospiraceae bacterium; assembly: GCA_035647835.1. Classification (GTDB taxonomy): domain Bacteria; phylum Bacillota; class Dethiobacteria; order Dethiobacterales; family Dethiobacteraceae; genus UBA9865. The sequence continues at coordinate 46,543 of DASRMS010000183.1, read as the reverse complement.
AGAAGTAGCGACCGCGACCGGAACAGGTGGTAGCCTATAGTTTTTTGCAGCTGGCGAAACCAGATGTGTCAACAGCGATAGCGCAGTTAGTGGGAGAAGAGATACAAGAGATTATTATTGTACCTGTTTTTCTGTATCAGGGGGTACATATTAAGGAAGATTTTCCGGAAATTTTAGCGACAGAAACGGCCAAACACCCCCGCAGTTGGAGTTGTCACTTGCACCTATTCTGGGCATCGACGAGCGGATGGCAGAGATCATTGCGGACCGTATTGCCGCGGTTACCAAGGTATAGGAGGAGAAGATGGAATACATTAAAAATCCGCTGGAGATAGAGCGGTTAAGCATGGAAATTATTGAGGGACGTTTGCATGGTTTTACCTTTACTGAACTGCAGAAACCGGTTGTGAAAAGAGTAGTACATACTACTGGTGATAGTACCTTTGCCGCTTTGATAGCTTTTGGTGAACAGGCGGTGGATGCTGGCACTGCTGCTTTGCTGGCGGGAGAACCCTTGTTTTGTGATGTGGAGATGGCGCGCTCTGGTCTCAGCAGGATAGGTTTGCAGACCCTGGGTATTGAGCCTGCCTGCCTTATACATGATGCTGCGATCGCCAAAGGGGCCAAAGAATTAGGCACAACACGGGCAGTGGCTGCCATGACGCATGCTTTAAATATTTGCCCGACAGGCGGAATTTTTGTGATCGGCAATGCGCCAACGGCTTTGTTTAAATTGCTGGAAGTGGTGCAGGCCGGACAGGCCAAACCATCATTAATTATTGGTACTCCCGTTGGTTTTGTCGGCGCAGCAGAGTCGAAAGAGTTGTTAACTTCCTTTGCCATACCCTGGATTACGATCCGGGGTGAAAAAGGCGGCAGCACCATAGCTGCAGCCATTGTCAATGCTCTGGTACGCCTGGCTCTTACCCAGAAAGAGGCAGCAGTGTGAAACGTCTGCTTATAGCGGGTACCAACAGCGGTGTAGGTAAGACAACGATTACAGTCGCGATAATTGCCGCTCTCAAACGACGAGGTCATACTGTCATTCCCTTCAAAGTAGGACCGGATTATATAGATCCGGGTTTTCATAGTGCTGCAGCAGGTCAGTCCGCTAGCAACCTGGATAGCTGGATGCTGCGGCCAGCACAGGTGAGGGAAATACTGCAGCGACGGGTGCCTTCATCAGCCATTGCCATCATAGAAGGTGTAATGGGGTTATACGATGGCAGGAAAAATGAAGGAGAGTCTGGCAGCTCTGCCCAGCTGGCGAAAATCACCAACACGCCGGTAGTTTTAGTGGCCAGTGGGGCAAAAATGGCACGCAGTGCCGCGGCACTGGTGGGCGGCTATTTACAGTTTGACCCTGAGGTTAACTTTGCCGGTGTGATTTTTAACCATGTGGGCAGTCCCAGTCATTATCAAATCCTGACTAAGGCCGTCAAAGATTACCTGAACCTGCCTGTCCTAGGCTGGCTGCCCAAGGACACTAAGATTGTTATACCCGAGCGGCATTTGGGTTTGCTGCCTACGGCGGAAGCAGAAAACCTACCCGACCTTTTTACTAACTTAGCAGATCTTGCCGAAACACACTTTGATTTAGACTCCTTGTTAGCAGCTGCTGCTGCAGCAGGTGAACTGCCGGAAGTTACAGAGACCGTCTTTCCTGCACAGCATGTTCCTGTCAGGTGCCGGATTGCAGTTGCGCAAGATGAAGCCTTCCATTTTTACTATCAGGAAAACCTTGAGTATTTGCAGGCATTGGGAGCAGAGCTGATTCCTTTTTCACCACTTAACGATACCCAGCTGCCAACAGACTGCCATGGTGCTATCTTAGGCGGAGGTTTTCCCGAACTGTATGCCAAAGAACTGTCAGCAAATATTACCTTGCGAGAACAGCTGAAAACAGCAGCAGCTGCGGGTTTGCCCATTTATGCTGAATGCGGCGGTTATATGTATCTTGCTCAGTCCCTGACCACCTTTGAGGAGCAAACCTACCCTATGTGCGGTATTTTCCCCGGGCACTCTCGTATGCATCAAGGTCGCCGCGCCCTTGGTTATGTAGAAGTCAGGGGTACGGCAAACAATGCTCTCTTGCTGCCGCAGGAAAGCTGCCGGGGACATGAGTTTCGTTGGTCTGAGATGGAGCAGGCTGGGACTAATTATCTCTACCAGACTGAAAAGCAACAGCTGACTGGTGAAAGAAGCTATAACTGTTATGGTTCATATCTTCATTTGCATTTTTTAGCTAATCCGCGGCTGGCACAACGGTTTATTACGGTCTGTGCGCAGCGCAGGCAGCAGGAAGCTAACTGTTCAAACCGTGGTAAGGAGGCAGGCTAAGTGGAATTATTGAGTGCTTTTTTGTTAGATGCAGCCATAGGTGATCCAGCCTGGCTGCCCCATCCTGTAATTCAAATGGGGCGTTTAGTCAGAGCATTGGAAAAACGCTTACGTCGGGAGACTGCCTCGAACACTGCCCAGCTTGTAACCGGGGCCGTGCTGGTGATGATAGTCCTGGGGACAACTTATGTTGGCAGCAAGCTCTTACTGTTTACTTTTACCCGGTTTAATAAATATCTGGGGTTACTTGTAATTATTGTCTTACTGTCAACTACCCTGGCAGCTCGCGGCCTGCAGGAAGCGGCTGAAAAAATTATCAAGCCCTTACGTGCAGGTGAGTTAGCGACGGCGCGTTATGCTGTGGGCTTAGTCGTGAGCCGTGATACTGACGAATTAACAGCGTCAGAAGTGGCCCGGGCGGCCGTGGAAACAGTTGCCGAAAACACAGTGGATGGCGTAACGGCACCACTTTTTTACGCCTTGCTTGGGGGAGCGTCGCTAGCCTTACTTTATAAAGCGGTCAATACCATGGATTCGATGCTTGGTCATAAAAATGAGCGTTATCTATATTTTGGCCGTGCCGCAGCCAAGCTGGATGATTTAGCTAATTTTTTGCCAGCCCGTCTGACTGTGCCGGTGATGCTCCTGGCTGCCGCACTACTGCGGCTTGATGTTAAAGCTGCTGTTATTGCTATGCGGCGAGACAGTCATCAGCATCCCAGTCCCAACAGCGGCTTTGCCGAAGCCACCACAGCTGGTGCCCTAAATGTTACTTTAGGCGGAGAAAACAAGTACTATGGAGGCTTCACCCAGCGGCCCTTGCTATGGCAGGAAGGGCGCTTGGCCAATGTCGATGATATTGTTACTACTACTAAACTAATGCGTCTGACCGCCATGATTTTCTTAGCTATCGGTTTGATCATTAAAGCACTAATTTTAATGCTGGTAAGACTATAATCCACAACTACAGATGCGATAAAACAGGTACTCTTACGAGTATAAAGGGAATCAGGTGCAAAGCCTGAGCGGTCCCGCCACTGTAACCGTGAGTTGCAAAGCAGTAGGCCACTCGCCTTGTCGGGGAAGGCGCTTTGCAATGTTGACCGGCAGCCAGGAAACCTGCCTGTGTTAAACAGTATATCGTGCCCTCGGGTTAAGGGAGACGTGTCTTTTTTACGCTCATTTAGATCAGGCCGATTGGCCTGAGCTTGTTATTTCTGGCTGCAGCTTGACAGCTGCTGTTAAGGAGGTGATATCACTGCAGGAAAACCAAGGCATAATCATGGTCTACACAGGAAACGGTAAAGGGAAAACAACGGCAGCACTCGGTCTGGCCTTACGTACCAGTGGACACGGCAAAAAGGTATTTATGGTCCAGTTTCGCAAAAGTGACCCCACATATGGAGAAATTCAGGCTATCCGCAAGTATCTGCCCAATATCACAGTAGTGCAGTCAAAAAGGAGTACTTTTAGAGGCAAGGGAGGCTTTGATCCCCTGGCAGATGTGGCTGATGCCAAAGCTGTGCTGGCTAAAGGACGTCAGGCCTTACGCTCAGGGGACTATGAGCTGGTTATTTTCGATGAGATTAATTATGCCCTGCACAATGAATTGCTTAATCTCACTGACGTCTTAACGATGTGTCAGGAACGTCCTCAGCATGTCAATCTTGTACTGACTGGGCGCTATGCTCGGCAAGAGATTATTGCTGCTGCCGATCTTGTCAGCGAAGTGAGCTTGAGGAAGCATCACTACCAGGCAGGGATAAAAGCACAGCCTGGCATCGAGTTTTAATTAAAAGATTGGAGGCTTTAACCAATGCAGCAACAAGCTAAACTACATCCTTTTGGTCATGGCGGCGATGTGAAAACAGCAGCAGAAGCTTATGGCTTTGACCCCAAGGAAATAGTTGATTTTAGTGCAAACATCAATCCCTTAGGTCCGCCTGCCGGACTGTTAGCATTTTTGGCAGAGCAGCTGGCGACTGTTACTGCCTATCCTGATCCTGCTTGCCGTAAACTAGTAAACGTTATCAGGGAGTACTATCAACCGCGACAGAATATTGTTGTTGGCAACGGTGCAGGGGAATTAATTTATACGCTAATGCGTATTCTACCAGCTGGTACAGCCCTGATTCCGGCACCGAGTTTTAATCTTTATGCCAAAGCAGCTCAGGCTGCAGGGAGAGCGGTCAGTTATCATTATCTGCAGCGAAAGCATGAATTTAAACTGCAGGTTGAACAAATATGTGAGCAAATCAAACAAGAGCGTCCTGCGCTGGTGATGCTGTGTAATCCCAATAACCCTACGGGCTGCGGCCTAAGTCGAGCTGAAGTTCTAGCTGTTAGTGAAGCATGTGCCCAAAGTCATGCTTATCTGGTTATTGATGAAGCTTTTCTCGAGTTTTCTGCAGACTGGCAGGAGAGAACTCTCCTGCAAATGGCAGCTGAACACGTAGTTGTCCTCTGCTCAATGACTAAAATGTATGCCATTCCGGGGCTAAGGCTGGGTTTTTTGGCTGCCGCGCCGCAGCTTTGTGACGCCATCGTTAAAAACAGGGATCCATGGAGCGTGAATAGTTTGGCGCAATTAGCAGGCGAATTTGTCCTACGAGATAAGACTTTTCTGGAAAAGTCGGTAGAAATGATTACTGCTCAAGCCCATGAGCTTTACCTCGCTTTACAAACGATACCGGATATTTATCCTTTTACTCCTGGAGCCAACTATATATTGTTGGAAAGTTTGCAGGCAGCTTCAGTTGAATTGCAGGCAGAGCTGCTCAGACAGAAGATTCTCATCCGTGACTGTGGTAACTACCAGGGACTTAACCAGCGCTACGTCCGTGTAGCAGTCCGAAACCATACTGAAAATCAGACATTAATAGAAGCCTTGTGCAGCAGGAAGCAGGGGTAATGTTTTGTTTTATTACAGGTGACTATCATGTTACTAGTGCGGCAAATATTAAAGTTTGTATGGGAGGTAAATTTAAATGAAAAGAAAAATTAAGTTTTGCGTTTACTTTTCGCTGTGTGTTGTGTTGATTATGTTGCTGTTTGGTTGTGAGGGAACTGCCAATAACGACTATCAAACGCCTGAACTGATTAGAGCTGAAGATGAACGCAGCATTACAATAATGGATCCGTTAGGTAATGAAGTTGTAATAACTAAGGAACCAAAAAAAGTTGTTGTTCTCATGAACTCGCTGCTTGATTTATGGTATCTTGCCGGTGGCACAGCAGTGGGTAGAGTGAGTGGAACAGAGAATGTGCCTCCAGAAGCAGAAAGTATAGAAATATTAGGCAGTGTCGGCAGTCCGAACCTAGAGAAAATTATTGCTATGCAACCAGATTTGATTATCATGACCAGTACAATGGCTGCTCACCGTGAAATAAAAGATGTCTTCGCTCAAAATAAAATAGAGACACTCTACTGTGAATTCTATGATTACCAAGACTTCTTTGAGAATCTAGATGTATTTACTAGAATCACTGGGCGCAGAGATATTTTTGAGACCGATATTAGTCAACTTGATGATGAAGTTAAGGAAATTGTGGACAAGACAGTAGATGAACGCAAGCCTAAAGTCTTGATCCTTTTTGCTTCTTCTAAATCAGTGACCTGCGAGCTGCCAACCGCACAAACTGGTAACATGGTAGATATCTTGGGTGGAGAAAACATTGTTACCGATACACTAGCCGAAGGTGATGTAAGGGTTAACTTTAGTCTGGAGAAAATTGTGGAAAGCGATCCTGATGTGATCTTAATTACCACAATGGGTGATCTAGAGGAATGTAAGGCAAGGATTAAGGAGGATGTGTCGTCAAACCAAGCCTGGGCTGGCATTAGAGCCGTAAAAGAAGGCAACATTCACTATCTTCCTAAGGATTTGTTTATGTATAAACCGAATGTTAGATATCCGGAAGCCTTCGCTTATCTTGCCAATATCCTCTATCCAGGCGTTACACTTGATTAAATGGAGAAAATTAAAATGAATGTTGCACACCAGGTAGAAAGTATTAAACTAATGAGACAAAGAAATAGTTTTAGGCTTGCCGTGATCCTCCTGCTATTAGTGCTGTGCGTGCTCTCCTTTCTCTTTAGTGTTGGGATGGGATCATTGAAAATTACTATACCAGAAGTAATTGAGGCAATTGTTAATAAGACAGAAACTACGAACAGACAAATCATTTGGAATATTCGTTTGCCCAGAACAATCGTAGCCGGTTTAGTAGGCATCTGTTTATCTCTATCAGGCGGAATTCTACAGGGAGTCATGAAAAACCCTCTTGCTTCCCCCAGCATTATTGGTGTTTCCTCAGGTGCGGGTATAGCTGCAACTATTATTCTGGTGCTCCTGCCCAAGCATTACTACCTAATTATACCTTGTGCATTTTTGGGCTCATTAGCTGCCACGCTGTTAATATATGCACTAGCGTGGAAGGGAGGTATTAAACCCATGCGGATGGTACTGGCCGGAGTCGCTGTTTCTTCGTTCTTAAGTGCTTGGATTAATGCCTTAATGGTGTTTTTCCCCAATAGAGTACATGGGGTGATTGATTTTATGGTAGGTGGGTTAGCCGCGAGAAGTTGGAAACATTTCTCTTTATTATGGCCATACGCTTTGGTAGGGCTAGTACTTGTTTCTATCCTGGCTAATAAACTAAATGTTTTGGCCTTAGGCGATGAAATTGCCACGAATTTAGGTGTCAATGTTGAAAGGATGAGGTTAGTTTTGGTTGCGCTGGCATCGCTATTGGCTGCCAGTGCTGTGAGTGTAGTAGGAATGCTGGGGTTTGTTGGTCTAATTGTGCCGCATACCGTTCGTCTTATTATTGGTTCAGATTATCGTTATCTGCTGCCGGCAAGTACTATCTTTGGGGCAACGCTTGTGATGTTTTGTGACACTGTGGCCAGAATTGCAATGGATCCTATAGAAGTGCCAGTAGGAATTATTATGGCTATGTTGGGAGCGCCGTTCTTTTTATATCTACTGAAAGGAGGATTAACTCGCGATGTTAAGAGCTGAAAACATTACTTTAGCCTACAATGATCACCGAATTATTAATAACCTAAGTTTAGTGATAAACAAAGGGGATTTAATGACGATCATCGGTATTAATGGTTCTGGAAAATCTACTATTTTAAAAGCATTAGCAAGAAACCTAAAACCTACGTCAGGCACAATCTATTTAGAAAATCAATCACTCTTTAGCTTAAATACCCGAGCAGTTGCCCGAAAGATTGCCATGCTGCCGCAAATGCCACAAGTGCCTGATGATTTTACAACAAGGGATTTAGTTTCTTATGGTCGCTATCCTTACCTCGGGTGGAACTCACGCCTTAAGAGCGAAGACCAGGAAGTAGTAGATTGGGCTATTGCAGAGACGAGAATAACGGATTTGCAGCATCGCAGAGTTTCAACTTTGTCTGGAGGAGAGCGGCAGCGGGTTTGGTTTGCAATGACACTAGCCCAAGAGCCAGAAATCTTGCTGTTGGATGAACCTACTACTTTTCTAGATATCTGTTATCAATTTGAGATCCTAGAGTTAGTAAAAAAATTAAATTCAAGCTTATCTCTGACGATTGTCATGATCTTACATGATTTAAATCAGGCCGCGCGTTATTCCAACAGAATTGCAGTACTTAAAGACGGGGGTATTTATCATGACGGAGCCCCAGCAGATGTTATATCTGAACAAATGTTACGTGATGTCTTTAAGATTGAGGCTAAAGTAATTGCTGACAGAGAACATAATTGCCCATTTTTTCTGCCCTTAAGCAGTAGCAGAAAGCAAAGACAGATTATCTAAAAGAATTGAGCTGATCAGAAATCAAAACTTATGTCTTCTACTCTAGAATGGCGGGCAGCGTTTTTGGCAAGGGACATATTAATATCATAGCAGCATCGTACAAGACAATCATAGGCGCTGATGGAGCTGCGAAAGACTGTAGGTATAATTTTTCAGATCCAAATAACACACTTTAGCTGCCATATTTTAACTGCAAAAATGACAAAGCCGCAGCCCATCTATGGGGCTGCGGCTTTCTAACTTCTTCTTGGCGCAGAGCTCGCTGGCGGCAGCAAAAATAAAGCTTTAAGCGTATTTTTTTCGAGATAGTTGTATAAAGGCAAAGTGGAAGATTGTTAAAGCAAGCATCACCACTGTGATGATATTGCCAGTGTAGACGAGGCCAAGAACATTGGTATCATAATGCATTGTGGAGACGACATATTGATTCGCTGCACAGATGAGAAGACCGGCTTGCAGCATAGATACGACAAAAATGTGCAAGAACTTTTTAAAGGTGCGGCGGTTATTAAAGAACAGTAAGCAAAAGTTGGTTAATACAGCGAAGACTAAGGCCAGTAAGGTTACATTATTGACCAAAGCTGAATTATATGCTCCCTTAGTGATAATCATTTGGAGCTGAACGCTTAGCACAAGTGCGGCAAGGATTAATGAAACGCAGAAGCTGCTTAGTATTTTGACAAAATCACCTCTGGAGATCTTTTGCAAACGATCCCTACTATAGCCATTAAAAAAGTATGCATACATAGTAAGATTGATGATAATAATCAGCAAAAGGGCAGGGAACGGCATAATCTTATCAATCAACAGATAGTTGTCCTGAATAAATAAGTTATGAGGACTGCGTGCAGCTATGGTAGCAATGCTGAGTAATAGGAAAGCAGTGGTACTGATAAAAGTATTACCGTATTTTATCAGAGTGACAGATGTCCCATCTGCAGTAACAGCTGCTGGTGCAAACTGTACAAATCTATCTCTGCCATTCTGATATTGGATATTGGCAAAATAATAAAAGAGCGTTCCTGTCAAAGCCAAGGCCACCGCAGCAACCTGTGGGAGAATATTGTTTAAGATGATGGAGCCGGTTAGGATACCAATAGCTAATATGGCATAAGCTGTTAAGGTGTGTTTGTTGTATCTTAAGCGGGCATCTTCTAATAAGCAGGAATATGCATAAACTTGCTCCGCCTCAGGAAGGTCAGCTGAACTTGCAGTCTGCGGAGCAATTTTCCCACTTAAAAGCTCATCCACTGTAATTTCGAGTTTATTTGCCAGTTGGGGCAAAATGGAGACTTCAGGATAGTTCTCGCCACGTTCCCATTTTGATACTGCTTTATCAGATACATTAAGATATGCCGCCAGTTCTTTCTGTGTCATGTTCTTTGCTTTGCGCAGTTCTGCAATTAAGCGTCCGCTAGCGTAATTTGTCATAGTAATTCATCTCCCTTTCCTGCTTTAGTATTGCATAGGGAAGATAAATCAGCAACCGCTTTGTGATAGATTTACTCAACCAGAGGTAGAATCATTAAGTACGGCGGCAACGAGACGTTTAGTACTCTAAAAAATAGATTTTGCATTGAATCGCACTATTTGGTAACCTATATGCAGTATTAAATATGTAGGGATACAGGTACTTTTCTGAGTATAAAGGGAATCAGGTGCAAACCCTGAGCGCTCCCCACTGTAACCGTGAGTTCAAAGCAGTATGCCACTCGCAAGTCGGGGAAGGTGCTTTGCAATGTAGATTGGAGAAGCAGATCATGAAGAGGAGCTTATATTATGGAATTAAAAAGAATTGGAATTATACACAGTTCTTACACAGATAAAGGAGCTGCCCCACGACAAGGGAAATATTCACAGCAAGTATCTACAATTGAAATTTTGCCAGAATATGCTGCCGGTTTGGCTGGGATCGAAGAACGGAGTCACATAGTCGTACTATACTGGGGTGATAGGGCAAACAGAGAAACACTTACCGCCGTGCCGCCGGGAAGAACAAGCGAAAAAGGGGTCTTTGCTCTCAGATCCCCTAACAGACCTAATCCTATCGCTTTATGTATATGCAAAATAATCTCTGTAAAAGAAAACAGCATCAAAGTAACAGGGCTGGATGCTCTAAACAACAGTCCTGTGCTAGATATCAAGCCATATATCCCGCACCTGGACACGGACCACGATTATCAGCAAAACCTGTAGTGCCATTATTTATCGCTTACCGTAAGTACTGGAAAGGAGCCTAATATTTTTAACATCACTGTTTCTTGGCTGGCTTCATCCAGTGCAGCTTTTACTGCTTTGTCCTGCGGTGTACCGTCAAGATCAACAAAAAAGATGTAGTCTCCTAAACGACTTCTTGCTGGTCGGGACTCAATGCGCGTTAAATTTACCTGCTGGTTGGCAAAAGCTCGCAGGACGCGATACAAATCTCCTGGTGTATTGTTTACAGCAAAGAGCAGAGAAGTTTTTTGAGGCTGGCCGAAATTTTCATCTTCCCGGCCGAGAATAATAAAGCGTGTTATTGACGTTGTGTCCTGAACGGCGGCATACAGAATAGGCAGGCTATAGCATGACGCTGCCTGCTGCCCGGCGATGGCGGCAGCCTGAGAACCAAGATCAGCAGCAAGACAAGCTGCTTCAGCTGTGCTGACAACAGGAATGACTTGGGCATGAGCAAGCTGTTGATGCAAAAATGCTCTGCATTGCGCTAACGCTTGTGGGTGAGAATAGACTGTCTGAATTTCAGTAAGTGCTGCCGCGTGGGTGAGGAGATGATGTTCGATCTCCAAATCAAGTTCAGCTAAAATTTTTAACCTAGAACTTGTTGTTAAAAGATCCAGCGTGTCACGTACTGAACCTTCAAGTGAATTTTCCAGAGGTACAATAGCAAAACGGGCGTTTCCCTCTGCCACACTCACTGCACAGGCGGTAATGGAAGCACAGGGGCTGGGAGCAAGTATTAGTCCGGTTACACGGCAAAATGCTCTGCAAGCTTCTTCTGAGAAAGTCCCTCGCGGGCCTAAATAAGCAGCCTTAAGCATCATTTCCCACCCCGGAGCATAGAGTTTTGCCCAAGACAGGCAGGAATGCTTTAATTTCAGCCATGAGTTCAGCAAAGTGTTCCAGTGTCAGTGATTGTTTCCCGTCACATAGTGCGCGGGCCGGGTCAGGATGAACTTCGACGATTAAACCGTCGGCGCCGGCTGCAAGTGATGCCAGTGCGAGGGGTTTAACCAGCCGCCAATGACCTCCTGCATGGCTGGGGTCAGCAATAACTGGCAAATGTGTTAGCTGTTTGGCCAATGCAATGGCACTGACATCCAATGTATTGCGGGTAGATGTTTCAAAGGTCCGGATCCCTCGTTCACAGAGAATTACTTGATAATTTCCTTCGGACATAATATATTCTGCTGCCATCAGCCATTCTTCCACAGTAGCCGCAAGGCCTCTTTTTAGTAATACAGGCTTACGCAGCTGCCCCACTTCTTTTAGCAAGGGATAGTTCTGCATATTTCTGGCACCAATCTGGACGATATCAGCTGCATTGGCGACCATTTCCACATCCGCGGGGTTCACCACTTCTGTTACCACAGCTAAACCGGTTTCTTCACCTGCTTCACGTAAGTAGGTTAACCCTTTAGCCAACAACCCCTGAAAAGCGTAAGGGGATGTGCGTGGCTTAAAGGCGCCACCACGCAGTGCAGCCGCCTGATGAATTTTAACACCATTTGCTGCGGCGCGTAACTGACCCTGACTCTCAACAGCACATGGTCCAGCGATTACCGCAACGGTACCCCCGCCCACACGTAAGCTGCCGGCCGTAACAACGGTATCATCCGGTTTCACCTCCCGGCTAACCAGTTTATATGGTTGTATCACACGCATCACTTTCTCTACACCAGGCATCGTCTCCAAAGCAGGCGGTATTTCCGACTGAGCAGAACCTACCGCACCAATCACTACCCGCATTTCGCCGCGTATGAGATGACAGCCGTACCCATACTCCTGTAAAACATCTTCTACTGCCTGTATTTCCTTTTGTGCTGCCTGTAAATCCATCACAACGATCATCCAATCCACCTCCATAGATTATTTGCTGCTAAGCATTTTTAGGCAAATAAAAAACCGTCCCCTTAAAAGGGACGGATAATTATCCGCGGTACCACCCAACTTACGCACTGCGTCACTCTATGACAAATACAGGATAAATCCGATATCTGCCCCTTTTGTAACGGACGGGGTTCCCGGCACGGTCTACATATTACATAGTTTTCAACCTGCGGCTCCGGAGGGAACTTCAGACAAATCGTACCTGGAGACGCTTGCAATCGATGACGTCTCCTCCCTGTGAGGTCGTATCTACCTTACTTTTCTCCTTCACTGCCTTTTGTTTATGGTATTAAAAGTAACAGTACCACAAAACTTATAATCTGTAAAGAATTATTTTTTGAAAATAAGCTGAAGATCTTATTACCTCCCACTTTTTCTTTCTATTTGACATTGCCTCCTGTGTTGTAGGATAATAGTAAAAGTATAGAAAAAGTAGGTGTGCACATGACACGGGGCAAGCTTGTGGAGCGGGTTGAACCCGACTCGATTGCTGAGGAAATAGGTATAGCCGATGGTGATTATGTCATTGCCGTAAATGGTATAGAGCCAGCTGATATTTTAGACTGGCAGCTGGCAGAAAGCGGCGAGGAATTATTATTAACGATCCAGCATCAGGGTGGAGAACTAGTAGAATATGAAATTGAGAAAGATTATGATGAAGCGCTGGGTATTGTTTTTGACTCCCCAACGCTAGATCAGCTGCACATTTGTCAGAACCGCTGTCTGTTCTGCTTTGTGGATCAGATGCCAGCAAGAATGCGGCAAACTCTGTATATTAAAGATGATGATTATCGTCTGTCTTTTCTGTCCGGTAGTTACATATCACTAACTAATTTACGTAAGGAAGATTTTGAGCGCATTATCAGTTTGCATTTGAGTCCTTTGTATGTATCGGTTCATGCCACTGATCCCGAACTGCGGCAGCGGCTGATGAATCACCGACGGGCAGGGGAACTGCTGGCAGCTTTACAGCATCTGGCTGCGGCCGGTATTCAGTTTCACACACAAGTAGTACTTTGTCCTGGTTTAAACGATGGTGAGGCTCTAGAGCAGACAATCGCCGACTTATATGCTTTATATCCTGCCGTGCAAACTTTGGCGGTGGTGCCGGTTGGGTTAACTAGACACCGGCAAGGTTTATACCCTTTAGAAACAAGTGACAAAGCCCATGCCCGCCAAGTATTGGACCAGCTTCAAGCTTGGCAGGAACGCAGTTTAGCGGCGCATGGAACACGTTTTGTTTTTGCCTCAGATGAATTTTATACGATGGCCGGAATGATGCCCCCTGCGGCCGAAGCTTATGAAGGCTATCGACAATTAGAAAATGGTGTGGGCATGGTTCGTTTATTTTTAGATGACTGGGCAGATCAGGAAAAAAACCTGCCTGCAAAATTAGCTCACGCTACGGAAGCGACAATTGCCACTGGTGTGTCGGCTGCCGTTTACCTCGCCCCCCTTGTGGAGCGTTTAAATCAGATCGAAAACTTACAATTAACTTTGTTGGCAGTGGAAAATCACTTTTTTGGCGGCGAAGTTACTGTCGCAGGGTTATTAACCTTTCATGATTTAAATAAAGTTATTAATAAGGTAAAAGGAAGGCTTTATTTACCGTCTGTGATGTTCAAAGAAGGAAGAGAGCTGTTTCTTGATGGGTATACTACTGAAGAGCTGGCAGCTGCAGCAAAGACAGAAGTGAAAGTGGTTCAGGATGTACATGATTTTTTAACAATGTTGTTGGGAAACGAAATGAGGTGATGGCATGTCTATGCCTGTCGTAGCAATAGTAGGTCGCCCTAATGTAGGTAAATCAACTATGTTTAATCGCCTGATTCAGAAGCGGGTGGCCATTGAGGAAAGTACTCCGGGAGTCACACGTGACCGTATCTACGGACGCGTGGAATGGACAGATCGTGAATTTTGGCTGATCGATACAGGGGGCCTGACTTTTGAAGAGGATACAATTTCTAAAGAAATAAATCGCCAAGTCCGGTTGGCTTTGGAAGAAGCCCATGTTATTCTCATGATGGTAGACGTACGCAGTGGTCCAGTAGCACTGGATTATGAGGTGGCGGATATGCTGCGTCGCGCCAAAAAACCGGTACTCTTAGTGGCAAATAAAGCAGAAGCTAGTGAGTCTGAAGCCGTTGCCGCAGAATTTTATGCCCTGGGTTTAGGTGAACCGCAGCTTGCCTCCGGTTCGCATGGTTTGGGAACTGGTGATTTATTAGATGAGGTTATCAAATTTCTGCCGGCAGGGGAAAAGTTTCCTGAAGACGAAGAGTTATTACGTGTGGCCATTGTCGGTCGCCCTAATGTGGGCAAATCTTCACTAACTAACAAAATTGCGGGTAATGAACGTGTTATTGTCAGTGATATTCCGGGCACGACACGTGATGCGGTAGATTTGTTAGTCGAGCACGAAAACCAAAAATATCTATTTGTTGATACTGCGGGCATCCGTCGGCGCAGTAAAGTTGAAGAAGTAGTAGAATACTATTCTGTTTTACGTTCTGTACGCGCCGTGGAAGATGCCGATGTGGTATTAATGATGCTTGATGCCGCAGAAGGTATCGCTGAACAGGACAAACGAATTGCAGGCATTGCCCATGAAGCTGGCCGGGCGATGATTATTGTCGTCAACAAGTGGGATAAGGTGGAAAAGGATGAAAAAACGATGGACGCTTATCGTGATACAGTGCGTAAGCAGCTCGCTTATTTAAGTTATGCGCCCATTGTCTTTATTTCTGCTTTAACTGGTCAGCGTGTCCACCGACTTTTTGAATTAATTAATTATGTGGGTGAGCAGCATGCCATGCGGGTAAAAACCTCTCAGCTCAACCTGTTACTAGAAGATGCTGTAGCCGTGACACCGCCTCCGACCAAAAAGGGCAAACAATTAAAGCTGTACTATTTAACGCAGATTCGAGTCAAGCCGCCAACTTTTGCGTTGTTTGTTAATGATCCGGAATTAGCTCATTTCTCCTACATGCGCTATCTGGAAAATAAACTGCGGGAAACATATGGCTTTGAGGGAACACCAATCAAGCTGTTGGTGCGGAAGAGGAGTTAAAAGGGGGAACGTTAAGTGAAGACAATTATGGCGTTTCTGGCAGCCTACCTTATCGGTTCCATCTCATTTGGTTATTTGGCAGGGAAGCTAATTAAAGGTATCGATATACGTAACTTTGGCAGTGGTAATGCCGGTACCACAAACATCCAGAGAACTTTAGGTACTATGCCAGCGATTATCGTTTTACTTTTAGATATTAGTAAAGGATTGCTGGTTGTCTGGATAGCCCGAGCTCTCACAGGTAGTGAAATTGTACAGATGGCCGCTGGTGTCACAGCAATTGTGGGACATAATTGGCCGCTCTTTTTTAGGTTCCGCGGTGGACGGGGAATTGCCACCTCTATTGGTGTTTTACTGGGAGTAGCTCCTTTAGTTCTGCTGATTGCGGCCAGCATCGGCGTATCACTGATTGCTCTCACGCGCTATGTTTCACTGGGTTCCATTACTGGTGCGTTGGCAATCCCAATTATAATGATTCATTTTCACTTACCGCCCCTGTATCTTATCTTTGGGGCAGGAATTGCCATGATGGCAATTTGGCGTCATCGAGAGAATATTTCCCGCTTACTGCGGGGAACAGAACGTAAGTTAGGCAAGAAAGCGAATATGGGGAATGAGGTGAAGAAATGAAAGAAGTAACAGTTATCGGTGCGGGGAGCTGGGGCACAGCAATTGCAATTGTTCTAGCACAAAATTGTCACCAGGTTACACTCTGGACACGACGGGCCGAACTCTGCCAGCAAATCAATGCCAGCCGAGAGAATATAGACTACCTGCCGGGAGTTATCCTGCCGGACAATGTTGTGCTTACTTCTGACCTAGCCGCAGCTGTGCACAATAAGGAAGCCATTGTCTTAGTGGTGCCCTCGCATACTGTACGCTCCATTGTGCAGCAGATTGCGCCGCTGATTAATAACTCTCCGATCATGGTTAGTTGTGCCAAAGGATTAGAAGAAGGTACACTGTTTCGCATGTCTGAAGTTATTGAACAAGAAATGCCCGCTTGTAAACTAGCTGTGTTGTCCGGACCAAATCATGCCGAAGAGGTCGGACGGTTTGTACCGTCTGTCACCGTTGTTTCTTCCCGCGAGCGGCGAATCGCCGAAACGGTGCAGGAACTATTTATGACACATCGCCTGCGTGTCTACACCAACCCAGATCTGATTGGTGTGGAATTAGGCGGCGCCCTAAAAAATGTAATTGCCGTGGCAGCAGGGATCTCTGATGGCTTGTCTTATGGTGATAACACAAAGGCAGCTTTAATGACCCGCGGGATTAACGAAATCGCCCGTTTGGGCATGCGGATGGGAGCAGAGGTTTTAACCTTCGCCGGGTTGTCGGGGATTGGTGATTTAGTTGTTACTTGTACTTCACGTCATAGCCGCAACCGTAGTCTGGGTGTAGAAATAGGCAAAGGCCGTAAGCTGAACGAGATTATTGGGGGGATGCGGATGGTCGCAGAGGGCGTCCGTACTACTCGAGCCACCTGGGATTTAGCCCAGCGATATCATGTTGATGTGCCCATTACAGAGCAAGTTTATCAAGTGCTCTTTGCCGAAAGAGATCCACATCAAGCAGTGGTCGACCTCTTATCCCGGGAAAAAACATACGAAATGGAAGAACAAGTATCGTCAAAATTTAAAGATTGGTAGCATACACTCCAACATGGAGTGTTTTTTTTACTGCAGAGAATTTATCTCTGTTCCGCCCGCGGCTAAGATAAAAAGCTTACAATCTGCAACCGAAAGCGCTGACTTATTTATGCTTTCCATGCTAATCAAACCAGTAAATAATAGCTTGCAAGCAGATATATGGAAAAAGTGCAAGCTTTTTTATTTATTTTACCGTAATTTCCCTCCGCAAAAGTAATATTCGGTGTACGTGCTCATATAAATATAATGTTAAACTGCAATTTTTTATTTTGTTGTGATAACTTATCACTTTAAAAGTTCACAGGGGAGGGATACCGTTAGTGTTTTGGTTAGGCTTGAAAAAAGGAGGGAGAAAATATGGTTAAATTTGACCTGATTCAACACATTGTTGAAAGAACTGGTGGAGACATTTACCTGGGCGTTGTCGGACCTGTTCGGACCGGCAAGTCAACTTTTATAAAAAAGTTTATGGAACTAGTTGTCATTCCTAATATTGCAGAGCCTGCAGATCAGGAACGCGCCCGTGATGAACTGCCACAAAGCAGCGCTGGCCGCACCATTATGACGACAGAACCGAAATTTATTCCGGATGAAGCCATAGAGATTAAAGTGCGCGACAATATTACCATGCGCGTACGTTTAGTTGATTGCGTCGGTTACGCTGTGCCGGGTGCGGTAGGTTATGACGATGATGGTGCCCCCAGGATGGTAACTACACCATGGTTTGATTATGACATTCCCTTTGAGGAAGCGGCAGAAGTAGGAACCAGAAAAGTCATTACTGATCACTCCACCATCGGTATTGTCGTGACTACAGATGGCTCCATTGCTGACATTCCCCGTACAGATTATATTGATGCCGAAGAACGCGTCATCGCCGAATTAAAAGAGTTGGGCAAACCCTTTGTCATTCTGCTCAATTCAGCTCGTCCGTACTCCCAGGAAGCACTAGCTTTAAAGGAAGAGTTAACAGATAGACATGATGTGCCGGTGATCTCCTTTAATGCTCAACAGCTAGTAGAAGAAGATATTAATGTTATCTTCCAAGAAGTACTGTATGAATTCCCCGTGCGTGAAGTTAACATTAATCTTCCCAGCTGGGTGGAAGTACTGGAGGATGAACACTGGTTACGTAACAACTACAACGACATTATACGAGAAAGTGTCATTGAAGTAACCCGTCTCCGTGATGTCGATGGCATGGTAGAAACACTTAGTACCAAAGATATCGTAGAAAATATTGTACTTAAAGAAATGGATCTCGGTACTGGTAGAGCAGTTATTGACATTCAAGCTTCAGAAGAGCTCTTTGAACAAATCCTTTCAGAAATCTGCGGCATTGATATTGATGACCAAGCAGATCTGTTGAGAATTCTTAAAGATAGTGTGGCAGCTAAACGCGAATACGATAAAATTGCCGGTGCTTTGGAACAAGTTCGTGAAACAGGCTACGGTATCGTACCTCCGATGCTTGAAGAGATGACACTGGAAGAACCGGAAATTGTCCGTTCAGGCGGTCGGTTTGGTGTTCGGCTCCGTGCTAGCGCACCTTCACTGCATGTCGTACGTGTAGATGTGAAATCCGAATTTTCACCGATAGTCGGCACAGAAAAGCAAAGCGAAGAGCTAGTTAACTACATTATGGATGAGTTTGAAGAAAGCCCAGAAAAAATCTGGGAGTCTGACATTTTCGGCAAATCATTATACTCAGTAGTACAAGATGGCATCAGCATCAAACTGGATAACATGCCACCTAACGCTCAAGAAAAGCTGCAAGAAACGCTAGAAAAAATAATCAACGAAGGAAACGGCGGTCTTATCGCCATCATCCTTTAACCCAAAAAATGCGTGGTTACCACGCATTTTTTATTGCCAAATTTCCTTGTCACGCTTTTGATACTTAACAGGGGCATAGGCAGCGGGACTGGTGAGGCGGGTGAAGCTCCCAACAAGGACTTAACAGGTAAATGTCGAATCATATATAAAACGTTTAAGGGAGCTCTTAACTATGCGTAAAAGAAATTGGTTTGTTCTACTGACCGCAGTGGGCACACTTTATTATTTATCTTCCATCCCTAGTCTGCGTGTGCTGCCTGTCTTGCGCCAAATCAATAACCTCTTAAAATACTTTGATTTAACCATTTCAAAACTTGCCATTAAAATTGCCACCCATCTACCAACACAGCTGGCACCGGCCAAAACTTTAACTGCAGACTTCCTTAACTATGCCAGAAGAAATCCCGTGATTATTGAGTTTCTGTTGCGAAAAGCCGCCCATGTCTTTTTCTTTTTTGTCATAACCTTAGCATTTTTTTTGCTGCTGCGCAACTACTTCCGCCAACCTTGGCAAGCCATCGTAAGTTCCTTCCTTGGTGGTACCATCTTTGCCATTTTAGATGAGTTCCATCAAGGTTTTGTCATGGGCCGCCACGGCAACTATGTAGATGTCTGCATTGATATGGTTGGGGTATTAACAGCCGTTTTCTTATTAGTTCTCTCCTTTTGGCTAACCAACCAACACCGTAAGGCGTGACAAGGGACGGTTCTTTGTCGCGCGCTTTGCAATAGTTTTCTTGCCTAACATGGAAAGCGGGCAACGGTTATTCATCAGCAACTGTCGCATATTTGATTAAAAAACTACAACCCCCTACCACAGTGCATAGCGGTAGGGGGTTGTGCTTAACAGCGGGTAGTTACAGCCTCATTTCATCCTCTGCACGAGCTCTTTTTTGCTGCAGCCAGCGGGAGCCGAAGATGGAGAGCAGGGCGATCAGAACAATGCAGCCGCTAACTATGGCGATTGTCCAGGGAAAACTGCTAGAAGCAGTTTCCTTCTTATCGGCAGGTGCGGCAAGCTCTAGTCTCTTTTCAATGGTAGTGGCAAGAGGTATCTCACTTTCATAGTGTTCACCGTATTCATCCTCATAAGATAAGCAGAGCTTTCCTGATACGTCTCCTAGTGCATCCGTATCGAGACGAAAGTTGGCGCGACCTACCGCCGTTTCCCCGGGAGGAATGGTCCCTACCAGCACACTGCCGCCACTGCTTAATCCCGGCAGCTCAAACTTGAGCAGCGCATTAAAGATGGTGCTTTTGCCAAGATTCATCAGTGTCATGCTAAAAGATGGTGTGTCCCCCTGTGTTACCCGCGTTGGCAGCGTTGGTTCTTCATATTCTAAACGTACAGGCTGACGGACTTGGATAAT
The DNA here is from genome assembly GCA_035647835.1 of Oscillospiraceae bacterium. Classification (GTDB taxonomy): domain Bacteria; phylum Bacillota; class Dethiobacteria; order Dethiobacterales; family Dethiobacteraceae; genus UBA9865. The sequence goes on along the minus strand of DASRMS010000183.1, from coordinate 26,360 downwards.
GATCTGATCGGCACCGCTCACAGCATTGCCGCGATTGTCTTCGTATTCCATGGTAATTGTAGCCGGATGAGGTTTTGACTGAGCTGTGGTTGTGGCCGACACCTCGAAATTCCAAGTATAAGTACTGCCTTTGGAGATCTGCTTACAGTACTTGGCACCTGTAGCCACAGGCAAGATTTCGCCGCTGTTTTCGGTAAAAGAGAGTTTGATATTTTTTACCGACTGTGAGCTGCTGGTGTTGCGTAAAGTAACCTTTAATTTAGCTTGCTCCCCTGCTGCTAGATAGTCCTGCGACAAAGCAAAGCTTTCTACCATCAATTTGGGCTGAGAGGAGGGAGCTGGCGCTGGCTCAGGTGTTGGTGCCAGAGGGTTGATGCCGTCGGTTATCGTAAGGTACAGCGTAAAATCTTCGGCAAAGGCTTCTCCGTCCGCTGTGTTACCCTTTACCGTTAGGATTAAGGGGTAAGTCCCATTGAGGCGTTCAGCCGACAGGGGGAGGGCAAACTGAATTAAAAAGCAATCCACCTCTTGCTCCTCAAAAACATAACTCTGGCTAGTAAACTGTTTCTGATAATTCTTAAACACAAAAGGAGTATCCGCGGGCGTACCCAAATTTACTGTAACTGTCAGGTTATCTCTTACTTCTGGTGCTAATAGCGGAAGCACCACCATTGCTTTGTTTTCACTGACAGCAGGCAGATAACCTTCAGCGTAACTTTTTCCCATCCCCTCATACTTATGCACACTATCAATTGATAAAGCCGGGCCCGCAGCTCCGATTGCGGGTGTTAGGTTATCATTTTTCAGATCCGTTGTTTCTTCTGCAGAGACGAGAGGTGCTGTACATATAAATAGGACAAAGACCAGCAAAAATAGATTTTTTTTCATCTCGCTCCTCCTCACAACTCACGAATGTTGGCAATAATACTGTCTTTGACGATACTGCCTACTTTAGCACGAACACTAAGAGAGCAGATTCCCAGCAGCAGTGCCACAAACAAGAGCGGCTGCCAAACTGGAGGGGTAGGGCGGACTCGGCCCCAGAGTGGGTCTATCGATAGTATCCAAGTGCATACTACCAGCTGTGCCACCATACCGATAATTGTGCCCCAGCAAAACATTACACTCAACTGCCACTGATAAGTGAGCATAATTTCTTGCTCTGACGCCCCAACTGCCCGCATAGTGCCGATTTCACGCTTGCTTGCTCGGATGCGAGCTGAGAGGGCATTGTTAATCATACTGGTGCATATGGCAAAGAAGAGAAACAGCACTGCATAGACGGCAATTACAATACCATAAGCCATTTTTCTATTTTCTCTGGCAATGGCGATATACGACTTAAATTCTGCTCCAGAAGTGCGTGCGGCAATGCCGGAGAGGTTTGCTGTAAGATATTCTTCCATTACTTCATCTGGGCTGGCAGCCAGCATGATATTCAGGCTGGCATAGGGAACATCAAAGCCGAGAGCCTGCAGGCCAGTAGTTGTTGTCAGGATATCGCCAATTTCTGTGTGCATGAAGCTAAAGTTGCTGTCAAGATACTTCCCATCGACAAGAGGCTGAAGAATGGCACCAATGGAAACTGTTTTGTCCACTCGTACTGCGTCCTCCGGCAGTTGGCGTGTGCCATCTTTATTGTACTGTTGTGGTCCATCGGCATGCTGCTGTTCGGATATATCACTATATAAAAGGCTGATGCTAAGCGAATCCCCTGCTTGAAACATATCGTTTTGATAGATGCCCTGATAATCTACGTCAGGATCAGGGATGTAATCCAAGCGGCGAGTCCAGCCGCCATCATTATACTGTTCTTCATACAAACCATACTCAGGTGGTGCTATTAGCAAAATTTCTTCACCGGAGGCTAGTTTGTCCAAGTTAATCCTACCTGACGCTACATATGGGGTCAGCCTTTGTACGACATCTGCCTCTGTTGCGTAACAGCTTACCGTAAGATAATCCTGCATATAGCCATACTTTTCCTTGCTGTTAAGGTAACTTTGATGCTGTAAGGCTTTGAACACGCGTGACGCTTCTGCGTACTCACTATTATCTTCATGCCGTGGCTCTGCAAGTAGGTACTCAAACTCCCATAGATTGGTCACATATGGCGTAATGGTATTGCTTAAGATCTTTACACTAAGCTTTTTTTCTCCTGTTACTTTTGCTACTGTTGGGAGTGCGGCAGTGTCCTGCCTGTCTTGCTCAGTGATGCCGGGAGTATGAAAATTGTATGCCATCAGCCAATCGTCGTCGTATCTGTAGTCTAAGAGAAGAAAATCACTGCCATAGTTAAAGGTTGCCTGCTCCAGGATAGATGGTACATACAAAACTGCCAGCGAGATCAGCAGGATACTGACCGCTAACATGGCTGTGATAGCAGCTTGCTTATTACTATAAAGTGTGTGACTGCGTTGTGCTAGTAAATGGGGCACAGCAAAGCTCTTTTTACTGGCGACTTTGCTTATCTTAATTTTGCGAGATAATTCTACATTGCGAATGGCCTGCATCGGTGGTACTTGGGACGCAGTATTGAGCGGGATAGCTGCAGCGAGCTTTACGCACAACATGCCGGCAGCTGCAACGCTAATTAAGATAAGTAAATTGGGTCGCAAGAGGAAACTATCACCCATCGCTGTAGTGATTCCCCACACTGTTAGGTAGGCGAGCACCAGGGCTAGCGGAATGGAAAACAGGGATAAAAGCAAAGCTTCTTTGCCAAAGATTTGCCTAATTTGCTTTTTAGTGGCGCCGACTGCCCGCAGCAGGCCAATTTGTCGCTTACGAGCTTCCAGATTGGCGGCAAAGGCATTTATGATTCCCAAACACGCTGCCGCTACTAAAACTATGGCAATGATGATCAAAATCACATAGGTTGTTACGATGTCGCTGTTGTTATAGCTGCTGTCAAACAGCTGATAATGCATAATATCGTAAGGGGGACGGCCATCTTTCCCAAGTAGTCCCATCTCTGCACAAAAAGTATCCATTTTTGTATAAGACTCACGGGCGTCAGGCAGATAACGTCCGTAGACATTCACCACCTCTTTGCCGCCGACTGTAAGCGGCTCAGCGGCTGACAGTACCCCGGCAGGGTAGTCATAGTAAGCGGGCAGAGAGGCTCCTCTTTGCTCCAGGTAAACCAGTTTATCTGTTAAGATGCCTACTAACTTATAGTCTTTGATAATTGTTTCAGGCATAAAGCTGACGCTATCCGGAATTTGGAGCGTCAGCGTGATGGTGTCTCCCACAGCTGCAGTTGTACGTAAACGAGCCAGCATACTTTGCTCCAGTGCGATTTCCCCTGCCTGAACAGGTAGTCTGCCCTGAAGAACATCTTTGCGTGCTAGCTGCAGCGCAACATCATCAAAAACTGCCACCGAAAAACCATTAGCAGAGTTTTGTCCATCTGGGAGCACATAGCCCTGAATGGCAGCTACCCCATATTCAGCAAAAACGCCTCTTTCTGTCAGCTCAGACAATGGTGTCTCCCGTGTATTAAAGATAATCGCGTCCTGTTCTCCCAAACGCTGAAACTGCCGCTCTTGTAATGAAATAAACATGGTCGAGGCAAATAGCAGCATGGTGGCGACAAAGTAGATAGCTAGGACAATACCGATCACCAGCAGCACGTACTGCCCGCGTCGCTGCCGAAGATTACCGAAAGCAATAGCATTAAGCGAAAATGTAGACTTCATCTGCTAAGCCTCCCGCTGACCGCTATCTTGTGTGATAAGCCCATCTTCCAGTAAGATGATACGTTCGGCCTGTTCGGCAATATGAAGATCATGTGTCACCATAATCAGGGTGACGCCCATTTCTTTACTGGCGTATTTCAACAGTGAGAGGACTTCACGCCCCGTTTTTCCGTCTAGATTACCGGTTGGTTCGTCCGCAAAAAGGACAGAGGGTTTATTAGCTAAGGCCCGAGCTATGGCCACCCGCTGCTGCTGACCACCAGAAAGGGCGCTGGGGAGGTGATCCAGCCTATCGTCAAGTTTTAACAGTTCGATTAGCATGGCAAGATATTTTTCATCAGGCATTTTTTTATCCAGCATCACAGGTAATAAAATGTTTTCAGACGCTGTCAGCTCCTGTACTAAATTGTAAGCTTGAAAAACAAAGCCAAAGCGCCGGCGTCGTAAAATGGAAAGCTGATTATCATTATAAGCAAAAAGTTCCTCGTTTTGATAATGAACCTTGCCGGAGGTGGGATACTCTAATCCTCCTAAAATATGCAGCAAGGTTGATTTTCCCGAGCCGCTCGGCCCCCGGATTGCACAAATCTCTCCCTGTTCAAAGGCAAGGGAAATGTCGCGTATGGCATGTACTTTGTTTTCGCCAATGGCGTAGTCTTTACAGAGATTCTGGCATTGTAATATTTGCATACTATTACCCCCTTGACCTTATGCTACCAGTTGTACCTTGCTTTGCCGTGACGCCAAGCTTACGTTTCTGTAAGCTAACCAGCCGCCAAGACGCCGTCCAAGATGGGAAAACACATCGTCATACGCAAGCCGGGTCCCATGTTTTCCGCATAGATCGTGCCATGATGCTTTTCCACAATTGTTTTGGTAATAGCCAAGCCAATCCCCGCGCCACCGCTGGCCTTAGTTTGAGCTGTACGGTAAAAACGCTGAAACAACTTGGGCAGCTCTGCTGCCGCGATGCCTCCACCATTATCCTCTATGCTCACTGTTACAGCTGCTTCTGTAGTCTCTAACAAAACCTGAATTTGCCCATCAGTAGCTGTGTGTTCGCAAGCATTTTTCAGAACGTTCATCATTGCCTCATTTAGCCAGTAAGCATCGCAGCGCAATGTGGCTGTACCAACGATATTTATTTTTTTCTTTGGATACAATAGCCTTAATTCATCCCAGACTTGCTCCAATAGCTGAGATAAGTCGTGCTTGGCAAATTGCAACTCATAGACATCGGCACGCAGCTTTTCTAAACGCAGCAGAGAATAGATTAAATGCTCCATTCGTTCAATCAGTACCAGTTGTTTTTGGCTGTGTGTGCCAAAATTCTGAGTTTGATCCATCTCACAATACAATTTTAATGCTGTCAGTGGTGTTTTGAGCTGGTGTGAAACATCTGTAATGAAATCTGCATTACGTTTGCTTGTTTTGCGGGTATTGTCATGCTCTAATAAAAGTTTGTTTTCCAACTCTACAACGGAGTTCTCCAATACTGCAAACAAATCGTCGTTGACACTAAAGTTAGGTATTTTATCCTGACTTGTGAGAAAATCCATGATTTGCCTGTGTAGTCTAGTAACCTCTTTTTCTTGCCGTCTTTGCACAGAAACAGAAAGACACAAGGCGCCCATGCTTAGCATCAGTACACCCAGCCCTCCCCATTTAATAAGGCTGCTGCTGTAAAAAAAGATAGCTGCTCCCAGAGCAGCCAATATCCCCGACAATAATGAAATTAGCTGCATGGCTTGTCCTCCCATCGATAACCGATACCGCGAACCGTGCGAATATAGGAACTGCCGATTTTTTCACGCAGACGGCTGATATGTACAGAGAGGGTATTATCATCAATAAAATGTCCGCCATCATCCCAGATAGTTTGCAGTAATATTTTGCGTGTCAGCACTTTACCGGAGTTGCGAATTAAGACCGCTAAAAGTTGAAATTCAGTTGGCGTTAGATACAAAGGTTCACCTTTATAGAGGGCACTCATTTTTTGCATATCAATCTGCAGTTCACCAATCTGGTAGAATGAAGGATGATTTCTTCTCAAAAGTGCTCGGATGCGGGAGAGCAGTTCTAAAAGGCGGAAGGGTTTTGTCACATAGTCATCACCACCGGCATCCAATCCCCGCACAATTTGAATCTCATCATCTCGCGCCGTTAAAAAGAGGATAGGTGTATCTTTACCATGCAGCCGCCACTGTTCGCACAGCTCAAGCCCGCTGCCATCAGGCAGCGTGATATCTAAAATAATTAGGCTGTAGGTATGCTTCGCTGCAAAATACAGCGCTTCTTTGTAGGTGGCGGCACAATTAACACTGTAGCCTTCACGTTGCAGCAGTTCACACAAGCCATCCTGCAAAAAAAGATCATCCTCAACAAGTAGTAATTTAGTCTCCATTGTTAATACCTCATATACTAAAATTCCCTTCCAGTATATCACAATAAATAATTTCAGCAGTAGATAGTAGACTTACGATCTTGTAAGAATAAAAGCCAATAGACAATTATTATAACTCGCAAACGATATCTCCCCAGCAAATAACAGAAGAAAGAGGGATTAACCCGCTTAAAAATACCACAATGTCACACTTGCAATCCTCTGTAGAATATACTATAATAACATTTGTGTCGGGGCGTGGCGCAGCTTGGTAGCGCGCTTGACTGGGGGTCAAGAGGCCGCAGGTTCAAATCCTGTCGCTCCGACCATCATAAGCCAATAACCACAGGTCTTTGTAGCCTGTGGTTTTTTGCGTCCAAATTTAAAATAGGCTAAAATATACATTTGGTATACATCTCAGGAATTATTCAGCTTAGTAAGAGGCCACATGATCTCTACAGAGTAAATGATAAAGGGACCTCTGCGGCCCCTTTTAATGCATGATAGGTTGATTGGTATGTTTCTCCATGTTTCTAGTACGTCTATTTCCCATTCTTCTACTTTTGTATTGGTCATCACTAGTTTCCTGTACCTTAATCGGGTATGACGGTTCAATTAATCCTTCTCTATACTTGCCAAGGAAATATCCCTGCGTCCCGCCGAAGAGAGCACTCACAGCGAGTAAAGATGCCATTTGATTTGGCTTAATACGAGCTAAACCATCTAAATTCAAGAGGTTTCCAAATGCTAGAGTGGTTGCCCAAAGCGTCACCCCACCACCTATACCTTTTGTAATTTCATTGCCAGGAGGACTTTTCGAAATCACATATGATAAGGTACTGCCAAACAAGCCGCCAAGAACTATATCCCCAACATGACCAATGGCCCATTCAGCTGTAGTACGTGGTTTCTTGGGTATTATGCCAAATGTAGCCCTTTTGCCTAGAACAGCACCACCCGCAATACTGGCGTAGCGCACTGTTGGAATGTTCTTTTTAAATAGACCATAATTAACTAATTCTTTTGCTATTGCTCCACCCACACCTGTTAACATTCCTAGCATTAACCAATCTTTTGTGATAGGCGTATTTTTTGTCATAACCCCTCCGCATAGCATTTTTAGTCTCATAATAAGTTTTTGTAGATCAGTAAATAAATATGTAATGATCTTAAAAAGATCAACTAATAAATCAATTAACCACGGTTTTCAGCCACCGTGGTTAATTTGCATGTTATTTAAATGAATTTTGTCACACATTGGCTATTTCAGAGAATTAACAATTCAGCTTGACACCACATTAAAACTGTCCTACAATAAAAAGAAAATTAAATTTAAGCCAGTTCTGCGTGTCAACGGGTGGGGGCCCGAAAAAAATAAAATAATTTGGAAGTAGGTGTAATTATGAAACGAAGAATTATCTTTCTGCTGCTGGTAGTTCTTATGGCTGTGGGTTTAATGATCACAGCAACAGGGTGCCGCAGGGAAGAGACTGGACCAAAGACAGATGGTGACACAATTATCATTGGCGGCGCGATGTCTATGACAGGCATCCAAGGCCCACTAGATGCTCCGGCTGCGGAAGGTATCGAAGTGGCCATCAAGGAAATCAACGCAAATGGCGGAATCGACGGAAAGATGTTGGAGTTCCGCAATATGGACTCTAAATCTGATTCGGCAACAGCCGCGGAAGTAGCCAAGCAGCTTATCGACCAGGGTGCTGCAGCTATCATTACCTCCTCGGATTATGACTTCGGCGGTCCGGCAGCTCGCGCTGCTCAGGAAGCTGGCATTGTTGGCATCAGCCCGAGTGCTTCTTCGCCGTTATTCGGCAGCACTATGCTTGGTGACAAACAGTTCACGCTGTCCATGTGGAACACCACCATGGGTGCTGTAATGGCTGAAAAAGCCTATGTGAAGGATGGTTTAAAAACCGTCTATGTGGTCACCGATGATTTCATCGATTACACCAAGAGCCTTTCACGCTACTTTGTAGAATGCTACGAGAAACTTGGCGGTACAGTATTGCGGGAGGATGTTTTCAGCCAAGGCAAAGCAGACACTGCTGCACTGATTGCTCACTACAAGGCTCTGCCGGAAACTCCCGACTTCATTTACATCAGCTCCTATATGCCCGACCTGGGCACGATCATCAAGGAGTTTCGCACCGCTGGTATCGATTCTCCGATTTATGGCGGCGATGCTTATGATGACCCGGCGCTTTTCGACCTGCTCGGCCCAGACTTTGGCAACGATATTTTCTGGGATTCTCACAGCTATAACAGTGAAGCCGCGGTACCCGGATTTAACGAATACAACGCAGCTTATAAAGAATTACACGGCAGGGATGTTGATGCTCCTTGGTCGATGTCTGGTTATGACGTCGTAATGGTACTCGCCGAAGCCATGCGTGAAGGTGGCCTCGAAGGCGACAAAATGGCCAAGTATATGGAAGACACTACCTTCGAATTGCTGACAGGGAAGCTGGATTGGTCTGATGCAGCAAGCGGCCATGAACCAAACAAGGCTGCTGCTGTAATGGAACTTGTAAAAGGTAAGTCTGTCTTTCTCGAATGGGTAACCCCCGATTACCTGCCACGGCCGTAAGACCCACTAAAAGTTAGATCGATTGAGATACTCATGTGTAGATTAAGATATAATTGACAAAACAGCGTTTGAGATAAAAGGCAAGCGTGTTCTATTGATAGAGCACGCTTGCAGTGTTGGAGAGTGACATTATGGAAAGTAAATCTACCTTCTTCGTGAGAGCGCTAAGCAAGTCTTTTGCCGGCCTGAAAGCTGTAGATGATGTCAGCTTGCACCTTGAGACTGGCGAGATCCTTGGCCTGATTGGGCCGAATGGTTCAGGCAAAACAACATTGATAAATCTGATGACAGGCATGCTGGCCAAGGACAGTGGACAGATATTGCTTGATAACCACAATATTGGCGATGAGCCCGCCTATCGGGTTCCTTTCTATGGTTTAGTACGCACCTATCAGACTATCCGAATCTTCCAGAACCTCAGCTGTCTCGAAAATGCTATGATTGGTGCCATTGGTGTGGGTACAAAACGCCGTGAAGCGGCACACCTAGCAGTCGCACTATTAGGGGAACTGGGACTGGGCGATAAGATCGATCTGCCTGCTTCTGGCTTGACATTTCGCGATCAGCGTTTGCTGGAGATTGCGCGCGCCTTGGCAGCACAGCCGAAATTCCTGCTGCTTGACGAACCGGCGGCTGGCCTGAACGAAGAGGAAACGGATGGGCTGTTGTCTCTCTTGAGATCGATGCCCGACAACAAGAAGATTGGCATCATCATCGTTGATCATGATATGAGTTTAATTATGAACCTTTGCAACCGCCTGCACGTGTTGAACTATGGAAAAACCATCGCCGAGGGTATACCCGAGGATGTACGTAAAAATCCAGAGGTTGTGAAGGCGTATTTGGGGAGTGCTGCATCATGACAAATAACCCGGTTCTTGAAATCTCGGATCTTTACGTGGCCTACGGTTCCATACAGGCTCTCCACGGGATCTGTATGGAAGTCCATCAAGGTGAATTGGTGAGCATCTGCGGTGTCAACGGTGCTGGCAAATCAACTGTCTTAAAGGCAATAGCAGGTGTGCTGAAGCCCCGATCGGGCAGCATTCGCTTTAAGGGCAAAGACGTCACGGGCAGTAAGCCGGAACATCTCCATAAACTTGGCATGGCCCTAGTGCCGGAAGGTCGCGAGATTTTCCCGTCGCTTACGGTAGAGGAGAATCTGCGCATCGGTGCCTTTGGACGTCGTTTAGACAAGAGTTACGCCGCAGACCTAGAGGATTTATTCACCCTGTTTCCCATTCTGAAAGAACGTTATCATCAGGCCGGCGGTCTGCTTTCCGGCGGCGAACAGCAAATGCTGGCAATCGCGCGCGGATTGATTTCAAATCCCGATCTGCTGATGATGGACGAGCCGTCACTGGGTCTTTCACCCGCGCTTGTTGATCAAATTTTCGAGCTGATCATTGAGCTCAAGTCCCGCGGCATCACCATCCTGCTGGTTGAGCAGAATGCCCAAAGAGCTCTCGGCATCGCCGACCGTGCTTATTTGTTGTCCAACGGAAAAATTGAATATTCCGGCCGACCTCAGGACCTCGAGGGCAGCGTGGATATCACATCGGTGTATCTTGGCGGCCAGAATGGAGGAGATGTCTAATGAATGCAGAAATATTGCTTGAGTTTGCCATCAACGTACTAAGCATGGGCAGTCTCTACGCCTTGATCTCTTTGGGTCTGGTATTTGTCTTTGGCATTTGTCAATTGGTCAACTATGCCTATGGCGAATTTATTACCGTAAGTGCCTATGTTTTGTATTTCCTTGGTGCTTTCACCAGTCTGCCCTGGCCAGTGGTTTTTCTATTGGGTATTGCCTCCGGCGTAGCAGTCGGTTTCTTAAGCGAACTGGTAGCCTTCCGGGCCTTTCGTGAACGTTCACTGGACGCCTTGCTGGTCACCTCTTTTGCGGTAAGCGTTATCTTGCAGCGCCTCTTTCAATTAGGGATCAGCCCGCGTTCCAAAGCTGTACCTATTCCGGCATTTTTCAATATGAATATTCAGATACTCGGGGTGATCACGCCGCTGCGCAACCTCCTGATTATCGGGACTACCGTTGTGCTGCTGACAGCCCTTGTGCTTATCATGAAATATACTACACTAGGTGTGGCGATGCGCGGCGCCTCCGAGAACTTTGTCACTGCTCGTCTGATGGGCGTACCAGCAAATCTCATGATTTCGGTAGCTTTCATCATCAGCGGTTTTCTAGCCGGCGTGGTAGCTATTTTTTGGTCTGCGCGCACAGGCTCCGTTGAACCCATGATGGGCGCGACACCCTTGCTGATCGGCTTTATTGCTGTGGTCATCGGTGGCATGCATTCACTACCCGGGTCAGTGGTGGGCGGGTTTGTCTACGCACTTATAGCTAACGTTCTCTCGCTAACACTTCCTTCCTCGTTACTGTCCTTCCGTGATGCTTTTATGTTCGCAATCGTCATAGCATTTCTCGTACTTAAACCCGAGGGACTGCTGCGTGGCAACTACCAGGAGGAGCGTGTAGGATGAATTCAGCGAAGAGTTTTTCCCCCAAACAGGAGAGCAATAAGCGGTCTGCCGTAAGAGATTTTATCGAATACTTTGACTTTACCCGCAAATCTTCAACGGTGGTTTTCCTTATCTTTATTCTTACAGCCATTGGCTTCTTTATTTGGTGGCTAAACATCCCCTTTATTGAGGACATCTTTACTGCCGCTACCATTACGCTGATTATGACGCTTGGTTTTCAGCTTTACATGGGTAACTCTGGAATTTTGAATTGGAGTTATGTCGGCTATGTGGGTATCGGAGCTTTTACCTCGGCGATCTTCTCTATGACGCCGGCAGTCAAAGCTATGCAAATTCCTACGATGTATCCTTTTTTAATCAATCTGCACTTACCCTTTCCCCTAGCGCTGGCAGCTGGGGCCGTGGTGGCAATGATCGTAGCAGCCATCGTTGCGTGGCCCATGATGCGCCTATCCGATGCGGTTGGAGCGATCACTCAGTTTGCGCTGCTAATTGTGATCAATGTGATGCTTTCCCAATGGTCACAAGTAACTAATGGTCCGAGAACCTTCACTCTTGGCGGGACGCAGCGTCTGACTACCCTCTGGGTAGCGCTCGGAGTAGCGGTGCTCGTGATCATCGCTGTCTATTATTTTAAGGAATCGTCTCTCGGTTTGAAGCTGCGGGCAACCCGTGATGATCGTCATGCCGCCCGCTCCAGCGGGATCAACTTCGTCGCGGTGCGCTATTTTGGTTATGTGATAAGCGCATGTATCGGCGGCCTTGCTGGTGGCCTATATTCACACTACATTCTGTCGATTACCGCCTCTTCCTTTTATATGAGTGAGCTTTTTCTGATCCTTTCCATGCTGGTAATAGGCGGCTCAATGTCTGTCTCGGGAGCCTTTTTCGGGACGCTCTTAGTTACTCTGTTACGGCAGGGCTTACGGCAAGCTGAGCTGTTTCTCACCAGGAGCGGCTTTGAAGCATCTGGTTCGACAGAAATCGTCGTTGCTATTATGATGATCATATTTTTGGTCTGGCAGGCGGACGGTATCACCGGTGGGAGAGAGCTAACCTGGCAAAGCATCAAACGCAGATTACCCAGCGGTTCGAAAAAGAGAGATAAAATGATAAAAAATAAGAAACAGGAGGAAGAGGCATGAAATTACTAAATCATGATCAGGTATTCTACGCCTTTGCACCGACCCTGAAGCCCCTTTTGATGGTCGCCCAACATGAGGAGTTTATACTTAATACCTGTGATTGCTTTGCCAACCAATTGAGCTCCGATGCAGACACCCTAGATAAATTGGATTGGGATCGAATCAATCCTGCAACCGGGCCAGTCGCAATCGAAGGTGTTAAACCTGGCGATCTGGTTCGTATCGACATCAAGAAGCTGGAGATGACTGGTAAATCAGTCATGACCACTATTCCCGGCGCCGGAATGGTTAGCGGTATCACTGAGGCTTCAACGCGGGTGATGGACAATGATAATGGCGTGCTCTCCGTCTCGACGGAGAAGGGGGACTTGCATTTGCCGTTAAAACCAATGATTGGTGTAATCGGCTTGGCCCCGCAGGAAGGAAGCATCCCCAATGGCACACCGGGCAAACACGGCGGCAATATGGATTGCAACTTAATCGGTGAGGGCGCCTCGCTTTACCTGCACGCTGCTGTCGATGACGGACTGTTTGGCTGCGGTGATGCCCACGCCTTGATGGGCGATGGTGAGGTTTTGGTCTGTGGAGCCGAAACACCGGCACAGATCACCCTTGCGGCCGCTGTAGTGGATGAGCCGCAGCTGCCGACACCTTTTGTTGAGACCGCCGAGCTATATGCGACCATTGCCACAGCAAAAACCTCGGACAAAGCGCTCAAAGAGGCCGTGGATAACATGTTCGATTTCTTGACGGGTATCGTCGGTTTGAGCCAAGGGGATGCCGGCCGTTTGATGAGCCTTGTGGGCAACTTGAAGTTCTGTCAAGTTGTGGACCCGGAGCTCACTATTCGCTTTGAGTTTCCGAAAGCTGTACTTGCACAGTTAGGTTTTGCGGGAATTGGTGCTTCTTAAACTTCCCGCTAAGTTTAGATAGTAAAGATTTTCAGCGCTTATTAACAGTAAACGCCGCCCATGTTGATGGTTATGTTGATCCTTTAATTGCTGATTCTGTAGACATGGGTGTTTCAGTGATTCAACCTTTCCAAGTCTTTAATGATATTGAAAAGGACAAGCGGGATTACGGCATTGTCTGTATCGGTGGCTGGGACGCTTTTGGCCCGGGGAATCAGACTGATTCAGATGAAGAAGCGGTACGAGCATCGGTGCGGCTGGCTTTAGATTCCTATGCACCAACAGGCAGGTATGTTTTCTGGTGCAGTGGCGCTACCGAAAGAAATCCCGAACGAGTAAAATGGTTAAACGAGGAAGCAGATAATTATGGCCGTACCTTTTACCAAAAGTACGAGAGATTTCCCTAAAAATGAGCAGGCATGATGTGTCTGCTCATTTTTACATTTATCTAGAATTAACAGAGCAGAAATATTGTATCCTTTACATCAGTGCTGTGATGCTGTTAGGCCAAAAGAAGCCTGGAAACACAGTTTACATCGCCTAAATGGTGTGATAATATCGAATTATCTAACATTCGCGCTAATATAAGTACTTCCTATACCTTAGTAATAGTTTTTTTCCAATAATGAGTGCTGTTGCCTTAAGGAACGATCGTCAGGAAGTTGTGGTTCATGCTCAAACAAGGAGGAGAATAAGATGTCAGCACCGCAAAGAGTTACAAATGTAGTTGTTAATACCTATGGACTTGCTAATTTAGGTTTCTCGCTCATGGTCAGTATGACCTCGAACTACTATGCCTTTTTTCTAACCGATGTACTATTGATGCCTGCCGCTGTGATGGCTACGCTGATGATGGTTTTGAACTTATTTGATATGTTAACTGTGCCAACCGCCGGTGTAATTATGCAAAAATCAAACCTACCGTGGGGCAAAAACCGTTCTTGGATGCTGATTGGGCCACCCATCACCTTAATCACATTTACGCTAATTTTTACTAATCCGCCTTTAGAAGGAGTATTTCGTTACCTTTGGATCATCATTATTTATACTATCGCCCATGGCTCATACAATCTCTCTTTTGGTGCGCTTAGTGCAATCCTGCCTATTTTGGGCAAAACTCCTGAAGATAGAGCCATCCTTTCCATCAGAAGATTACAGTTCAGCTCCATTAGCCGCTTTATTTTTGGCGCAATCTCCATGCCGATGCTGCTCTTTTTTACTGCCAGAGGTGCGACCGTGCCGGCAGTTCGCGGCTATACCTTTACTTCACTAGTTCTTTCCTCTGTCATGTTAACTATGTTTTGGCTTGTATTTAAAGTCACGGAACCCTATGAAACCCGTAATAACTCCCAAAGTGCGGCACAGCAAAAGAAAAGTAATATATCAGGCAAAGAAATGCTGCAGCAGCTTTTTAAGAGTCCCCCGCTGCTGGCTTTGATTTTTGGCGAAACTGCCCGCAATGTCGCTGCTTTTGCCTTAACCTACACTATTGCCTATTACTTCCGTTATATTATACAAAACATGTCCTTAATGCCTGTTTTCATGTCCTCCATAGCCGTGATAGGTGTCGTAGCATCTCTGCTGGTTCAACTTGTCAGTAAGTACATGGATAAAAGGCATATCTATACGGCAGGTTTAGTCCTTTGTTTAGTTGGACACACACTGGCTTATCTCTTTGCCCGAGATTTAATCACATTTATTATTTTTATGGGCATCAATCAGGTCGGCGTTTCCTTTATGATGGGGATTTCATTTGCCATGTTCTCGGACTGCTGCGACTATGGAGAACTTAAGACAGGCAAAGTTGCCACGCCATTTATCATGAATCTAACTAACCTTTCTCCCAAACTAGGCAAAATTGTTTCCAGTGGTGTGATTGGCTTCTCTCTTGCAGCAATCGGCTATGTAGCGGAGATGGAGTATACTCCGCAATTGGCTGCCAATATTCGTGCTATTATTCATTTAGTACCGATGCTTTTTATTGCCGTTGCCCTTGTGATAACAACTCTCTTTAACAAGCTTACTATTGAGACTGTACTAAACATGCAAAATCAACTTCGTGCTAACAGAGAAGCTGACTCAGCTTCACAAGCGGGAGTTTAGTCAGCTTGCGTTTCCACCGTAGTATTGGAGTAAGCACAGCTTAGGAAACCCTTGTGTCCTGTGGCTCCAAGCACGGGGGAAAGGCTGCCTTTAGCTGAAAAAAATACTCAACAGCCCAACCGCGAGTCTTTAACTGGCAGTTGGGCTGTTTATTTGCCGTGAAACTTCTCTAGGGTTCTTGAATGACGTACCTGTGTGTTTTGAAGGAGATTTCAGTATGCTGTAGAAATTGTTACTTATATAATGAAGGGAATTACTTTAGGAGTTGATGGTAAATGAAAAAGAAACTGTTTTTCCTCATGTACATTTTAATGATACTGCTGATTGCTGTGGGTTGTGCCGGCAGCAGCTTCCCCGAACCGGATGAAATCATTGAGTTATTCATCCAGCACTGGAATAGCGAAGAATACGAGTCAATGTATCAGTTATTAACGGATGAGGCAAAAACAATTCATGATGAAAATACATTTATCAGCAGATATAATAATATTTCCAGCGGTATTGGGCTTAAAGCAATTACCATTCACGAGGTCGAGGTTGGTGAAATTGTTGATGAGCAGGTTACAGTTAGCTATACCCTGGAGTTTGAAACAAGTACAGTTGAACGTTTCTCTCATCATTACCAGGCTACATTACATAAGGGCGAAGAAAGCTGGTTTTTAGCTTGGGATCATAATCTCGTATTTCCGGATTTAGAGGCAGCCTACGCTGCGAGGGTAACACGTCACTTTCCCCAAAGAGGCTCAATTTTAGATCGCAACAATAAACCTTTAGCTTATTCAGGCACAGTCCGTGAAATAGGCGTAGTGCCAGGCAAAATTGGTGACGAGAATTTCCTCTTAAATAGTTTGGCGTCTCTTTTAGAATTGAGCCCGGAGGCAATAGAAAAAGCTTACACTCAGTCTTGGGTGATGCCTGAGATGTATGTACCCATCAAAAAAATTTCTGAGGCTTACTGGCAGGAAAAGAGTGAACAGTTTTTAGCTCTGCAGGGTGTCATGATTAAACAGGTTCAAGGCAGAGTTTATGATGTTCCGCCAACACTGGGGCAAACGGTTGGCTATCTTTCAGAGATAACCAAAGAGAAATTAGAGGATTTACGACCCCTGGGTTATCGAGCAGGTGATTATATCGGTTTTACAGGTCTCGAAGCAGCATACGAGACGACTCTTGCCGGTACAATTGGCTTTGCAATTACAATATATGATGCAGCTAATAACGCGGCGGCAACGGTGGCTGAAACAGCAGTAGTTGACGGTGAGGATCTTATAACTACATTAGACAGTGATTTGCAGTTTGTAACGGATAAGGTATTGGCTGAACAAACCGGTTCAGTTATTATCTTGGACAGCATCAGCGGTGAAGTTCTAACCATGGGCAGTAATCCGGGTTATGACAGTAACTTATTTGCTTTGGGTATTACTCAGGCCCAATACAGCAGACTCCAAGAAAAAAACAGTCCCTTTGCCAATCGGGCCTTGACGGGTCAAATGCCACCCGGATCAACCTTTAAACCATTTACGGCCTTAATGGCTTTGGCAGAAAATATCTTTGACCCTGCTGAAAGCTGGGATACACCGCAAAAATGGCAGGCAAGTTCAGGCTGGGGTAACCATTATGTGACCCGGGTCGGCAGACCTGCCGGAGCCGTTAATCTGCGTAGAGCTATGGTGTACTCGGATAATGTCTACTTTGCTGCTTTAAGCGTGAAGCTGGGCGCAGATAAATTTACCAGACATGCCAAGCTGCTTGGCTTTGAAGAGACGATTCCTTTTCCTTTAACTGTACACAGCTCCAAAATAAATACAAAGCCGCTCTCTGATGTTTTACTGGCCGATAGTGGTTATGGCCAGGGAGAACTACAGATGTCGCCTCTGCATTTAGCCTTAATGTTTTCACTTTTTCCCAGAGGAGATGGCACTATCCCAAAACCGCAGTTTTTTTTAGGAGAATTGCCGCAAACATGGCTTGATACCGGCTATGCACCGGAGAATATTAGATTAGTAGACGAGACCCTTAGGGCAGCTATTCAGGAACCAGGTGCTGTGGCTGGTGCCGGCAATCTCGAAGGTTTGGACATAAAGGGTAAAACAGGTACGGCTGAAATTTCCGGACAGAGGCAGTTGGGGTGGTATGCGTGTTATTTTGATCATTATGTAATTGTCGTTGCTCTTGATGGCGACACAACCATGAACAGCCGTCAAGCAATCGATATTGCCAATCAGATTATCAGGCTCGGAGAGTTTTAAAGAGCAGCTTTTGCATAAGGAACAGCAAATATAACTAAATATACATGATAAACAAAGAGGATAAGCCGTTGCTAGTAGGCCTATCCTCTTTTCCTTTAGCTAAAACCAGTTTCGCATCATGGCAGATTAATCTGCTTTATTGCCCAATATAAAAGATTCAGAAAACTCTTGCAAGCAAATGCAGATTATGGTATGTTTAAGTCGTGGACAAGTTGCGAATTTTCCAACATTAATCAAATAAACACTTACTCCAGTCAAATTAGTTGTTGTCAGTAAGACAAACGGGTATATCGTAACTATTTTGAGCATAAAAGTGTATTATGTCTGAGATTGTACACTATTGCAAAATAAACTGGAGGTGAAAGTGATAATGCAAACGCAGTTATTAAAAAGTTTTGTCGATATCGATGAGGTCGAAGCAGTAAGAATTGCCAGAGAATTGGTTGAGGGTGATGGTGGTGCGGTTAAGGTTTTAGAAACCTGCAAAGAGGCTATGGAGGAGATTGGCAGGCTGTTTGAAGCTGGCGAGTATTTCTTGTCAGAATTAATTGCTGCCGGTGACATTTTTAACCAGATCATGGAGTTTACTCTACCTAGGCTCCAGCAAGGCGATGTCAGCAGTATTGGAACGATGGTTTTAGGTACTGTCCAGGGTGATGTGCACAACATTGGCAAGGACATCTTTAAAGTAATGGCAGAAGCCTCTGGCATCAATGTAATTGACATTGGCATTGATGTACCGCATGAAAAGTTTGTGGAAGCTATCAAGGAGCATCAGCCCGACATCGTTGGCATGTGCTGCTTAATTACCTTGGGTGTGGATTCCATGAAGCAGACTGTAGAAGTGATTAAAGAAGCTGGCCTGCGCGACGGTATTAAGATTATTATCGGTGGCGGCCGTGTCAGTGAAGCTGTGATGGAACATGTGGGCGCTGATGCCTGGGCCGATGACGCCGCGCGTGGTGTTCGCTTAAGTAAAGAACTACTAGGATAAGGAGTGAACTAAATGGTTAGTCCTGAAATGAAAAAGTTAGCACAAGAACGTGCGGCCAGAATGCAGGCAGCTACAGATTTAAAAGAGCCTGATCGTGTGCCGTTTACAGGTTTAGGCGGCGATGTAATTCCTGCTTATGCTGGGCTTTCTTCCTATGAATATGAGTTTGATTTCGAAAAGAATCGTCAGGCAGCAATTAAATGGTTTTCTGAATTTACCAGTGATAGTGCTCCCAGGGTTGGTGTCGGAGGGTTAGATAACCAGTCAATGTCTGTAGCTTTTCAAGATTATCCCGATATCGCAGGTGGCGTTGGTGCGATTAACGGCCCTGTGAATGACATTCTCAAAATGAAGTTCGTGCGTTTCCCGGGCCGGGAGCTTGATGAATACAGTGCTCGGCAGTTCATTGGTGGCAGCAATATGGATCCATCAGAGTATGATCAGTTGATTGCCGATCCGCAGAAATTCTGTTTCGAAGTCATCATGCCGCGTATTTCCGGTAGTTTAAAAGATTTAAGTTCTCCTGCTTCTCTGGCAACCATGGCTCGTTTTGGCATAGAAAAAGCCAGACAGGATGCTGAAATGGCGAAAACGGTCCAAGCCATGATGGAATTAGGCTATTCGTTTTCTCCCAGAGGTGTCTGCTTGGCTCCTCTGGATTTGATCAGCGACCAGTTGCGTGATATTCCCAACGCAGTTCTGGATTTGCGCCGCTATCCCGATAAAGTTAAGGCCGCTGCCGAAGCATTGGTCGAGCCGATGTTTAAAATGGGCACGATGGCTCTAAAAGCGGGAGCAAAGGAATGCTTTATTCCGCTGCATCTGAATGAATATCTCTCGCCCAAACAATACAACGAGTTTTACTGGCCAACCTTGAAGGAAGTTATTCTCAAGCTGGTCGCAGCAGGCATGAAAGCTCAAGTTTTCTTTGAAGGTTGGCATGATGCCCATTTAGAGACAATTCTTGAACTTCCCGCCGGCTGGGGTACTGCTTATTTTGAAAAGACAGATGTCGTCAAAGCTAAAAAGCTGCTTAAAGGGCATACCTGCATTATGGGTGGTATTGATGTTAGTGACATCATAGCCCTCACACCGGCTCAGCTTGACGAACAAATTAAGAAACTCTTTGATGAAATGGCGCCCGGTGGCGGATTTATCTTCTCGCCCAACATCGGCACCTGCCCACGTGATACACCTATCGAAAACGTGCGGGCAATTTACGAAGCTGTAGAGAAGTACGGTAAGTATTAGTTTAATAAGCTGACAGGGGGACGCCCCCCTGTCAGCTCTTAGTAGACAGTATATTGGATTTTTAACTATTTAGAGGCGACCTGTCAGCGAAAGCTGATGCCGCTCGTTTGCTCGCTTAAGCGAATTATCGGAATAGAGGTGAGAAACTTGACAGTTAAGGACCCACAAAGCCTGGCCGAGGAGCGTGAAGCAAGGTTCTTTGGGGCGATGGAGTTAAAAGCGACAGATCGGGTTCCTTTTACCGGATTGGGTGGCGATATCGTGGCCGCTTATGGTGGCATTTCCAATGCAGAGTATACTTTTGACTATGACTTGCAACGCCAGGCTACTGTGAAGTATTTAAGAGACTTCCCCAGTGATTTGCCTGCTTCAGGTGGTGCAGGCATTGGCAACATCTTTCTGTCACTAGCTTTCCTTGATTTTCCCGATCTTTCTACCAGCATTGCTTTTACTACGGGTCCGTATAATGATGTTTTAGGAGTAAAATTCTGTCGTTTTCCGGGCAGAGAGCTACCTGATAACAGCAGTATGCAATACCTTGGTGGTGCTTATATGGAACCGAAAGAGTACGATGAATTGATCGCCGACCCGGTTAAGTTTTCTTATGAGAAGATAGTGCCACGCACTTCCACAAATTTAGAAAATTTGTCTTCACCTACCGCTTTAGCTACTATGGCAAGATTAGGTATCGAGATGGCCAAGCATAGAGCTTCTAGTCGAGCTTTAGGTAAGGAGCTAGCGGCGTTAGGTTATCCATCTGTTGTTAGAGGCTTAGGTTGGGCTCCTCTAGATTACATAGGTGACCAACTGCGAGATATTCCTAACTTAGTTCTAGATTTACGGCGGCATCCGGATAAGGTTAAAGCTGCGGTTGAAGCTTTGATGGAGCCATTGTTGAAAATGTCCTTGATGTATAAAGATGTGGGGGCAAAGTATATATTTATTCCGCTGCACTTAAATGAATATCTCTCCCCTAAACTCTACAACGAATTTTTCTGGCCGACCTTGAAAGAGATTATCCTCAAGCTGTTTGAGGCAGGATTGAAATCGCAGGTTTTCTTCGAAGGCTGGCAGGATCCCCACTTGGAGACCATTTTAGAACTTCCTGCTGGTTGGGGTGTTGCCTACTTTGAAAAAACGGATGTCCGTAAAGCAAAGAAACTGCTTCAGGGGCATACCTGCATCATGGGTGGTATTGATGTTAGTGATATCATTAGCAGCACACCAGCGAAGCTTGACCAATATGTTAAGGAACTATTTGCTGAGATGATGCCCGGTGGCGGTTTTATCTTCTCACCAAATATTGGCTATTTACCACGCGAAACTCCCATCGAAAATGTTAGAGCTGTCTACGAAGCTGTTGAGAAGTACGGAAAGTACTAGATTAATAGCTAGCAGGGGTATTCCCTCTGTCAGATCTAAGTAGGCAAGTAGGTATGAGCATTTAAAATTATTTTGGAGGTGGACTAGTTTATGCGGAAAGAACTATTAAAGAACTTTGTTGACATGAACGAAGTTGAAGCAGTGAGCATTGCTAAAGCATTGGTAGAGACCGATGGCGGTCCAGTAGCGGTGCTTGAGACTTGTAAAGAAGCCATGGAAGAGGTTGGCAGACTGTTTGAAGCTGGCGAGTATTTCTTATCAGAGTTAATCGCTGCTGGAGACATTTTTAACCAGATTATGGCGTTTACCCTACCGAAGCTCCAACAGGGCGATGTCAGCAGTATTGGTACCATGGTTTTAGGTACTGTTCAGGGTGACGTACATAACATTGGTAAAGACATCTTTAAAGTAATGGCAGAAGCCTCTGGTATTCATGTAATTGATATTGGGATTGATGTACCGCATGAAAAGTTCGTGGAAGCTATCAAGGAGCATCAGCCCGACATTGTTGGCATGTGCTGCTTAATTACCCTCGGTGTGGATTCCATGAAGCAGACAGTAGAAGTGATTAAAGAAGCAGGTTTGCGTGATGGCATTAAGATTATAATCGGTGGCGGCCGGGTCAGCGAAGCTGTGATGGAACACGTGGGTGCTGATGCTTGGGCCGATGACGCCGCTCGTGGTGTTCGCTTAAGTAAAGAATTACTAGCGTAAGGGGGGAAGAGAATGACAATAGATGCTAAAAAACTAGCTGCCGAACGTGCAGCAAGGATGAAGGATGCTATCGCACTAAAGGAACCTGATCGTGTTCCTTTTACAGGCATGGGTGGCGATGTCGTAGCTTCCTATGCCGGCCTTACCAGCTATGAGTTTAACTTTGATTACGAAAAGCAGTCTCAGGCGGTTCTCAAGTATGTTAAAGATTTTCCCAGTGATCGGCCAGCGATGGGTATGACGGGGTTAGGTAACCATGTCGCTTCACTGGCCTTTTTGGAGTATCCTGATATTTTCCCCATTATCTCCCGTGTAGACGGCCCGACTAATGATATCTTGGGAGTTAATTACTGTCGTTTTCCGGGACGGGAACTTGGTGAAAACAGCAGTCCACAATTTATCGGCTCTACCTACATGGAGGCGGAGGAGTATGATGCATTAATTGCTGATCCTGTGAAATTCTGCTATGAAACAGTTCTCCCCCGTATGGTAACTGCTTTTAAAGATTTGAAATCACCGACTGCCCATGCAGCCATGACTCGACTCGCTTTAGAGAAAGCCAAAGCTTCCGCTGCTATGCGAGATTTGTTTGTGCAATTGCAAGAATTGGGCTACGGTCCGGGTGGTCAATCCATCTTTTTTGCGCCGTTAGATTTTATTGGCGATCAGTTGCGTGACATTCCCAATTTGGTTAAAGATTTGCGGAGATATCCTGACAAGGCTAAAGCAGCTGCCGAGGCAGTGTTGGAGCCCCTACTAAAGGTCTCAGCCAATGCCCAGGGTCCTGGTGTTGACACAGCGATGATTCCTCTCCATTTAAATGAATACCTATCGCCAACCCTCTATAATGAATTTTATTGGCCCACTTTAAGGGAAGGTATTTTACGGTTGGCTGAACTCGGTATGAAATCACAGGTCTTCTTTGAAGGTCGTCACGACCCGCATATGGAGACAATATTAGATCTACCCGTTGGTTGGGGTACTGCTTACATGGAGAAAACAGATGTGCGTAAAGCGAAAAAAATGCTGCAAGGACATACCTGTATTATGGGTGGTATTGATGTCGGCATGGTAATCGCGGGTACTCCGGCGAAACTAGACGAATACATCAAGGAAATATTAGGCGAAATGATGCCAGGCGGCGGGTTTATTCTCTCCCCTAACATCGGCAACTTGCCTCGTGAAACTCCCATTGAAAACATCAGAGCCGTTTATGAAGCTGTAGAAAGGTACGGTAAATATTAGCTTATTTAAGCTTGCTGACAGGGGATTATTCTTCTGTCAGCAAGCAAGATATATAAATTGATTACAGTGTAAAGTGCTAGGGGTGAACATATTCCCGCGAATGATTATTATTTAAAAGCGTATTCAAATAGAAGATTATTAGATAAGGGGTGAAGAGTTTGACGATGGATGCAAAAAAACTGGCTGCAGAACGTGCGGCAAGATATCAAGCGGCGGTGGAGTTAAAAGAACCTGATCGGGTGCCTTTTACAGGTATGGGTGGCGATGTGGTGGCAGCCTATGCTGGCATTACCAGCTATGAGTTTTGCTTTGAACCGGAAAAGGCTCAGCAGGCAGTCCTTAAGTATCTGAAAGAGTTCCCCAGTGATCGTCCTATCATGGGCGGTGGAGGAATAGGTCATGCCGTTGCTCAGTTGGCATTTTTAGATTTTCCTGATCTAGCGGGGCAAATTGGTATGATTGATGGCCCTACTAACGATATCTTAGGAGTAAACTTCATTCGTTTCCCAGGGCGGCAAACAGATGAAAACAGCAGCCCACAGTTTATCGGCCAAGCCTATATGGAACCGGCTGAATATGATGAGTTGATCGCTAATCCAACCAAGTTTTTATATGAAAAGATTGTTCCCCGCACTACCACGAACTTAAGAGACTTGGGTTCGCCTACTGCGTTGGCTGCCATGGCCAGATTTGGCATGCAGAAAGCTAAGGCGGCAGCTGCCTCGCAAGGATTTGTCCAAGAACTGCAAGCCTTAGGTTATCCACTCAGTGCTGGTTCCTTCTTCTTAGCCCCCTTAGATTTTATCAGTGATAACCTACGTGACACTGTTAATCTAGTTAAAGATTTACGTCGTTATCCTGACCAAGTCAAAGCAGCAGCTGAAGCATTGCTTGAGCCCATGTTAAAGCTGGCTTTGTTTGGCAAAAATATCGGCGCGGAGATCGCTTTTATTCCGCTACATTTAAATGAGTATCTTTCACCAACGTTTTACCAAAAGTTTTACTGGCCCACTCTTAAGGCAGGTATCCTAGGAATGCTGAAGGAAGGCATGAAATCGCAGGTATTCTTCGAAGGTCGCCACGATGCGCATATGGAATCGATCTTAGAATTACCAGCTGGTTGGGGTATCGGCTACTTCGAAAAGACTGATGTCCGAAAAGCGAAAAAACTGCTCAAGGATCACACCTGTATTATGGGTGGTATTGATGTAGGGATGGTGATCGGCAGTACTCCTGCCAAGCTGGATGAATACATTAAGGAGCTGCTAGGTGAAATGATGCCAGGCGGCGGTTTCATTCTTTCTCCTAATATCGGCACTTTACCACGTGAAACCCCCATGGAAAATATCAGAGCCGTTTACGAAGCTGTGGAGAAATACGGGAAGTACTAAACTAGATAAATATGCTGACAGGGGAGTAAGCCCCTGTCAGCATACCATCAACCCACCGTGGGCCTAGAGGTATGTGATTCACTGAAGCAGATCTACTTACTTTTGATAGCAGTCAATAATGTGCCAAGGCTGATGATACACTCGCGGTACGCGTTTAGAAAAAGATTATTGAAATAAGGGGTGATGAGGATGACGTTTGATGCAAAAAAATTGGCTGCAGAACGTGCAGCAAGATATAAAGCGGCTGTGGAATTAAAAGAGCCTGATCGAGTGCCTTTCACGGGTCTTGGTGGCGATGTAGTAGCTGCTTATGCTGGCATTACCGGCTATCAATATTGCTTTGACTATGAACTGGCCAATCAAGCCGCACTCAAATATTTAAAAGACTTTCCCAGTGATCTGCCGATGCTCGGGATGCCGAGTTTAGGTAATAGCGTAACATCTTTAGCATTTTTTGATTATCCTGATCTAGCTCCGCTGGTCTCCAGTGTAGATGGTCCTACTAATGATATATTGGGCGTAAAATACTGCCGTTTCCCAGGGCGGGAACTAGATGAGAACAGCAGCCCTCAGTTTATTGGCAGCGCTTATATGGAACCGGAAGAGTACGATGAGTTAATTGCAGATCCGGCAAAATTTATGTTTGAAAAAGTGGTGCCCCGCACTACCACTAATCTGCAAAACTTGGGGTCACCTACTGCTTTAGCTGCGATGGCCAGGCTGGGTTTGGAGAAATCCAAACAGGGAGCTGCTATGCAAAATATGATAAAGGAACTGCAAGAGTTAGGCTATGCTCCTTCGGGGAGAGCAGTATTTATAGCTCCTTTAGACTTTATTGGTGACCAACTACGCGATATTCCCAATATAATTAAGGATCTACGTCGCTATCCTGACAAAGTCAAAGCAGCAGCTGAAGCACTTTTAGAGCCACTACTGAAGATGGTTTTAAGTGGTAAAGCAAGAGGTATAGATATTTCCTTTATTCCGTTGCATTTAAATGAGTATCTATCACCAAAGCTCTACCATGAGTTTTATTGGCCTACCCTTAAGGAAGGTATTTTAGGTATGCTGCAGGAAGGCATGAAATCACAAGTTTTCTTTGAGGGTCATCATGATGCTCATCTGGAGACAATTTTAGACTTACCTGCTGGCTGGGGTATTGGCTACTTTGAAAAGACAGATGTGCGCAAAGCGAAAAAGTTGCTCCAAGGTCATACCTGCATTATGGGTGGTATTGATACGGGCATGATTATTACCAGTACTCCTGCCAAACTAGATGAATACATTAAGGAGCTTTTAGGTGAAATGATGCCAGGTGGTGGTTTTATCCTTTCGCCGAATATTGGCACTTTGCCACGTGAAACCCCCATTGAAAATATCAGAGCCGTTTACGAAGCTGTGGAGAAATACGGTAAGTACTAGATTCATTACATTAGACTACATTAGGAAGTAAGGGTAGTCATTAAGCTAGCTGAAGGGAGTATCCCTTTTAGGCTGTAGACAAAAAATCGGAGGTGGAGTTTTTAATGCGGGAAGAGTTGCTAAAGAGTTTTGTCGATATGGACGAGCGAGAAGCAGTAAGGATTGCTAAAGAATTGGTGGAGACCGATGGCGGCCCAGTGGCGGTTTTGGAGACCTGCAAAGAGGCGATGGAAGAGGTTGGCAGACTGTTTGAAGCCGGTGAATATTTTTTATCAGAATTAATTGCTGCCGGTGACATCTTTAACCAGATTATGGCGTTTACCCTACCCAAGCTCCAGCAAGGCGATGTCAGTAGTATTGGCAC
>DASRMS010000182.1:0-1138 GCA_035647835.1 Oscillospiraceae bacterium | reverse complement strand
ACCTGTACCACTGCTTACTACCTGGCGCAGCAATTCTGTGAGTTCCTGAGCCAAGCCCGGATCAATCTGTGCCATCAAACTCCCACGCTTGCTGACGTTGGTTTCGACAGCTGAAGGGTAAACCATAGACTCTACCAAGTAAGGTTCTACCATACGTCCGTTATTAGCTATCATTCCTGATATCAAGGCCAGATGCAGGGGGCTGACTGTGATTTCGTCTTCACCTGCGGCCTGGCCAATAGCAGCCCAGGTCAAAGCCGGATCATCTTCTCTACCAATCAAACATTTACTTTTCGCCAGATGAAAGCGATCCAATTCAATCTTTTGGTTAAATGCCATTTGTTCAGCTGCACTGATTATTTTTTTGGGTCCCATTTTTAACCCCATAAAACCAAAATAATGATTACATGACTGCGTCATGGCAGCTTGTAGGCTGACTTCACCGTGACCTGCGTTAATATGAGTTTCGCTCACCCCTCCGGGCATAAGCGGCGTAGTACCCTGGCAAATGACTGTGTCTTCTGTAGAAAAAGGACTTTGCAGTAAAGCTGCTGCTGTAATTATTTTAAAAGTAGATCCAGGGACATACTCGCCACTGAAAGCACGGTTAAAAAGAGCCGTGTCTGGTATATCCTGCCAGGTTACAACTTTATCAGGATGCACAGAGGGCGAAGAAACCGAGGCTAAAATAGCTCCGGTCTCATAGTTTAATACTACTGCAGCACCCCGTCTGCCATCCAGCAACGAATAAGCTTTTTTCATCAGATCGCTACGCAAAGTTAGTATCAGATCGTTGCCCTGCAGGCCCTGGCCCAGCAAATCCAACTTAAGCTGCTCTGCGAAGGATCTCCCCTCACCCAAAAGTTCATTCTGCCATAAGGACTCGACCGTATATGCTATATTATGTGTATAATCCCCGACCACATGTAGCGCAGCCATAGCCAGCAATGGGTCGCTGCTATAGCTCCTGTGTCCGTCTGTATCTGAGTAAGCCAGCTTTTCGCCATCTGCGCTAAAAATCATGCCCGCCTGTGAATAGCGCTGAGCCAGAGCCGCTCTGTTTTCTCCTGAGGATGCCAATAAAGTTGTTCGCGCACGCTGGCTTTGCAAAACGACTCCTACCGTAAACAGAATAAAC
>DASRMS010000181.1:0-9255 GCA_035647835.1 Oscillospiraceae bacterium | reverse complement strand
TAGCAATAACTGTTGCTGTAGTGTGCGGATTCAATGAACACCGCTTCGTGATCAGGTCACTTATGAGGCGTGGGAGATAGAGTGATACCGGCTGCACACGGGTTTTACACCCGTGTGCTTTTTTATTGCCAAAAATTGACGATTTACAATACTTATCCGCACAAATTACAACAATTTCTGTACGATAACTCATTAATTCTTAATTTTTGACAGGTGAAAGAAAGAAATCGGTTCAATCTGACTCTGGCATGTTGCTTGGGGGGAGCAGGGGGCCAGGGTAAAAAAAGGAGGTTTAATAAGATGAAAGATGTAAAAAGAAAACTCCTAGCAATCTTCCTAATCTTAACGATGCTCTTAACTCTAGTCGGTTCCGCAGTTGCTGAAGGTGGAGGTGGAAATCCAGGGGAAGCCAGCGGTAAAGGTGTTCGCCCTGAGTATGTAGATGGGAACCCGGATGCTGATAATCTGGGGATAAGCGGTAATAGTTATAAGATTGATGCTGCACCGCAAAATGGTACCTATTATGATGAGCATGGCACTTTAATTGTAAAAATTACAAACGCCAACGGTAACCACTTTGATTGGACAGCTAATATTCCCGTAAAAGCGATTATTGTTAAAGGTGGAAATTGCGCAAACGTCTATCGGTATAACCCAAACAAAGAGAGCGATACTGGCTTGCATGCACCAATGAATCCAAGTTCAGGCAAAGTTTATGGTCTCAGTCATGTGACCTTCATCTACGATACACAAATTGAAAGCGGAAAAGGTTTTCTGCTTGTCAAAAATGTTGTGCTAAATAGTAGAGGGCATATCGACTGGAGAAATAAAGAAGAATTCACTTTTGTTGC
Source organism: Oscillospiraceae bacterium (assembly GCA_035647835.1). Lineage (GTDB taxonomy): Bacteria > Bacillota > Dethiobacteria > Dethiobacterales > Dethiobacteraceae > UBA9865. The sequence goes on along the minus strand of DASRMS010000181.1, from coordinate 8,404 downwards.
TACCAATCAGGCTACCCAGGAACAACAAACTTTCAGCATCAGCTCTACCCAGGAACAACAAATTTTCACCATCAGGGGCAATGGGCGTGACATCAAAAAAGTACCCGCCGGTACTTATACGATTAAGGAAATAAACATCCCTGAAGGCTATAAACCATTTAAATCAACAAAAGTAGTAAAGGTTAAAGAACATTTAACCACACTAGTTATATTTATTAATCGCAAAGATGTGGTACCACCAAGTGAGGGTACGCTGACAATTGAAAAAAGAGTCGAAGCTAGTGACGGCAACTTAATAGAGGATGATACAACTGAATTTACCTTCGCGGTACTTAATGGTGAAGGTGAATCGGTACAAACACCAACAATCATAGGCAATGGCTCCACAGACCTTACACTTCCTGCTGGAGATTACACAGTTACGGAAACAAACATTCCCGAGGAATTTGAGCAAGATGTATCTGTACAAACAGCTACACTTGCCTCCGGGGGTACTGCTGCAGTTACCTTTACCAATAAGTTAAAAGCAGAACCACCAACCACGGGCACTCTGACGATTAATAAAACTGTAGTAAACAGTTTCAACGAAGAGATTAATGACGACACAGAATTTACCTTTAGCATTACGCCCATTTTCCGCTCCTCTGCCTCGCCGTCGAGTATTACTGTCAAGGGCGGTAGCTCGGAAACCATTAATCTTCCTGCCGGAGAATTCAGCATTGCAGAAGAAAACATCCCTGAAGCATACGAAAATGATGTGGAAGCACAATTTGTGATCATAGAAAATGGTTACAGCAAGAGTCTTACTTTTACCAACAAGTTAAAAGCAGAACCAATAACCACGGGCACCCTGACCATTACCAAAGTAGTTAGAGATAGCGAAGGTGCTGTACAGGAGGATGACAACACAGCATTTCAGTTTGCGATATCACCTGCAGCAGTCAGACCAATGTCTAGCACCCCTGTTCAGCAAGAGGTAACTGTAAACGCTGGCAGTTCGAACACAGTAGAGCTCCCTGCAGGAGATTACTTGGTCAAAGAAGTAAATATCCCTGATGGATACGAACATGAAGTAGAGGCTCAAGAAGTTAGCATTATAGCCGGTGAAGAGCATTGTCTTACATTTAACAATACCCTGCTTGATGAAATAGAAGAAACAAACGGCGCATTAACACTAACCAAACGGGTAGTTGACAGGGACGGTAGTGTGCTGGACGAAGATGATGGACTGTTCGCCTTTGTCCTGACCAACAATGATACTAAAGAAGTACAAAACGTAAAGATTGAAGGCAATGGCAAGGAGATCATTACCCTGCTTGCTGGCAGCTACACAATTAAGGAAATTAGGATACCTGAGGACTATGTCCAAGATATTGCTGCCCAGACCGTAGAAATTAAAGCCGATGAAAACTCAACTGTTACTTTCACTAACGAAAAATTAGAGGAAATCATCATTGACCCACCACCAGCCGGTGGCGATGGTGAGGAAGGTACGCTGACCATTAACAAGCGGGTAATCGATGGAGACGATGAACTGCTGACTGCAGATGAGGGGCTGTTCACCTTTGTTATTACCGATAACAATACCAAAAAAGAACAGACCGTGACGATTAATGGTAATGGCAAGAAGGCTATTACCCTGCTTGCTGGCAGCTACACAATTAAGGAAATTAGGATTCCTGAGGACTATGTCCAAGATATTGCTGCCCAGATCGTAGAAATTAAAGCCGATGAAAATTCAACTATTACGTTCACTAACGAAAAATTAGAGGAAATAATTGTTGAACCAGAAGATCCCAGTGGTAATGATGAGGATAAGGATGAAGATGAAAAAGAAAAAGAATTGCCGAAAACTAATGCTGCTGATCTATGGATGCTTGGCTTCGGCTTCCTAGTCACAACAAGCGGCTGGACACTGCGCCGGAAGCGCAAATAAAACAAATTCGCAGGAACCCTGCTCAAGGGTTCCTGCTTTTTCGTCAGTAGGACTAACGTAAAAATGGCAGATAATATCAAAATGATAAATTAATCTTCATATACCTGCAGCTACTTATGGTATAATATGTCTGGCTTTAAAAGTGCAAAAGTGAGGTGTTTTCGATGCGTCGCCTGGCCAAACATATCGGTTTACTGCTAATGCTCAGTGGCTTACTGCTTGTCGCGGCCCCCCTCTATCGCTGGGGAACCGGTATTTATTATCAGCGCTTAACATTAAGTACATTGGAGGAACAAGCAGAAGTAGACGATAAAATAACGCCTCCTTTGGACACCAATCAGGAACAGAGCAAAGATGAGCTGCCTTCTGCCCTGGGTTTGCTGGAAATTCCCAAGATTGATCTCAAGGCAGCTGTCATGCACGGTGTTGCAGAAGAAGACTTAAAGAAGGGTCCCGGGTTTTACCCGCAAAGCAAACATCCGGAAGTCGGCAATGTTTCTATTGCTGCACACCGAGGTGTGTACGGTTCCTGGTTTCGCCATCTTGACCGTCTTGAAGCTGGTGATACGATTTCTTTAACCCTCGGCACCAACTGCTATCAGTATCAAGTCCGCGAACAGTTTGTCACCCACAGCCGTGACTGGAGTGTAGTTGAATCCACAGAGCAAGCAGAGTTAACCCTAACCACCTGCTTATTTACAACAACTACAAAACGCCTGATCGTTAAGGCCGATTTGGTAAAAGTAACTGAGGTGAAGACACGCCCTAAAGCAAGACCAAACTAAAGCTGCTTACCCGTATTAATAAGTGGAGCCGGACATTTAACTGTCCGGCTCTTTGGGATCTATCACTTGGGGGGTGATAGGGGTTCCTTATTCAAGTGAATCTGCCCAACTGATAGATAGTTTACCGCCGCTATAGTTTCCTTTTAAGGATTGATTATTATAATTTTGAATGATGTAGCGATTATGCGGTAGTTTACCAAAATATAATTTAGAGGAACTGCTGCGAGTAGGGTCTGCGGGAACCCAACCACGACCCACGAGATGAAACTCTACCCAAGCATGTCTGTAACCACGTAAGGCTAAGGAGCCACTGCTGGGCCATTTACTGCCACTATCTGTATAGCCATAAACCACTCTAGCGGGAATACCGGCAGCACGGGCTAAAGCAGCACTTAACTTTGCGTAATCCTCACAGACACCAGTACGGCTATTAAGTGCCGTTAAGGCCCCACTGTTGCGGTTAGCTGCACTAGCATTATAGCTGATGTTAGTGGCAACCCAACGCGTGATGGCCCGAGCCTTGTCCCAATCTGCTGTCAGACCAGAGGTGAGCTGATTGGCTAAACTGACTATTTTCCCGTTTGTGGTTTCAATACCACTGGCACTACCTAAATAGGAAGTAACCTTCTTGCCGCCAGTTGGCACATAGTCGGCATAAAAGGAGATATTTGCTGTTCTGACGCGAGTATGCACAGCAATAGACACTTCCTGCCCTGGTGCCAACTCTCCCAGGTTAAAGACACCCATCCTCGTACCATTGACCGATTTTATCTCTGTCGGCTCCAGGGAAAAGCTTTCCCCGCGGCGACTATAATACAGTGAACTAGTAGTAATCAACGGGACTTGAATGCGCACATTAGTTGCTAGTGCATCACCGGTATTTTTTACTATGGCCTGTGAGAGCACACGGAACTCTCTGCTGGAGCCGACACTATAAGGATTAGCCGGCGTTTTCTTTTCCTCAACCTTTGGTGCAGGTTCAGGCTTCGGGACAGAGGCTTCTGTTTCAGAAGCCTGCGGAGTGGGAGGCTCCGTGGTTTGTGTTGGTACCGGTGTTGCCTTGACTTGAGGTTCTGTAACCGGCTTCGTCGGTGCGGTAGCTTCTGTTTTTTTTGAGACCGGTGCTGCAGTATCTGGTTTTTTTGTAACAGGAACCGTTGCTTTTGTCTGTCTCGTAGAGACAACAGTTCTAGGAGATGTTTTAGCAGTTGTTTTTTTAGCCTCTGCTGGTGCTTCCGTTGCTGCTTTTTCTTGCTCTGTTTTTGCGGACGCTGCGTTTTGCACAGCTTCCATCACTTTTAACTGTCTAATTTCTGCCTGCAGTTCAGCAATATTTGTTAAGGCCCTACCTTCTGCGGCAGCCAATGTCGACACGACAGGCTCCGCTGCTGCAGACTTAAACTGCTTGTCCAGTTGCGGCCAAAATTGTACGACAAATGCACTACTGCCAAACAAGATAGCCGCCACCATCACTGTTAGAATTCTTGATAAACCTTTATTCATTTTTCTCCCCCATTTTCTGGGAGCCCTGCGACAGCCGAATCAAAAAAGCTTCAGCCGGAGCTGAAGCTAGATAGCAAAAAACTCCGCTCTTCGGCAACCTGGCGATCATAGGCAGCAGCCCGTAGACCCATGGCTTTGCGTCCTTGCTTTTCAGCAAGTTTGCCTTTGTCGGATAGGAGACCCCCTACCGAATTTTTAATTACCGGCCCCACACCGGTGTATGTTCTGTACTATAGGTGCACGTAAAATAGCTGACTAACCGCACCTTTCGTGTAGATCCCTTCTACGTTATTCTGCATTAATTGGTAAATTCCTGCTTTATCACCAAAACTTTATTTATTATTTCCACTTTGTTATGTTGTATTTTTCTGCCGGAAAAGAAGGAAATTTGTCCAGACCGAAGAACGTAATGTATTGTAGAAATGACTCGGAGGTGAATATACTAATGACTGGTAAAAAACATTTACTTGTTTTCGCCCTCTTAATACTGGCAGCTATGTGGCTGACAGGTTGCAGCGGCAGCAACAATACACCGGAGGACACCCCCCCTAATTCACCTTCTGTGAATGAACCAACACTGACAGGCGCTGAACTAGTGGAGGCAAGTTGTGTAAGATGCCATACGCTTGATCGTCTTACAAGTCAACCTAGAGATGACGCTGCATGGCACCAGCTAGCAGAGCGGATGTTAGATAAGTCACCAGATTTACTGACGTCAGCAGAATATGAGCTTGTTGTGGCATATTTATTGGAGCAAGATCAATAACAGCATAAAGATTATTGACACCAGGCACTGGAGCCTGGTGTTCTTTTGCGGGGAAAGAAAGTTTTATACCGTGATATCCATCACAGTCCTGCCGCCTGGCATCTGATTACAATAAGGACACAAGAAATTTGACAGAAAGCTTTTGTACTGGCGACAAAAGCCGCTTGCTTCAGGCCAGCGATATAATTTCCAACCACTAAACAAGATCAAGGAGGCAGATTTAATTGAAGATGTTCTGTAATCAATGCGAACAAACTGCAAAGGGTATAGCCTGTACAGCACATGGGGTCTGCGGTAAAGATGCTGAAACTTCAGCTCTACAAGACTTATTACTCCACGCGGTGACGGGACTTTCCCTATATGCCGTTGAGGCAAGAAAGAAAAATACTGGTATTGACAGTGCAATTAATCAATTTACCGTTAAAGCCATCTTTTCCACCCTGACGAATGTAGATTTTGACCCACAAAACTTTGCTAACCGGATTAATCAGGCTGTTCAACTCCGTGAACAACTAAAAAACAAAGTTGAGGAAATAAGCGTTACTCATCCGGCAGCCGACTTTACCCCTGCTGCAGATCTTGCGGGTCTGATAGCACAAGGCACACTAGTTAATCTTACTGCCGATGAAACGATTGATCCCGATCTACAATCACTGCAGCAAATCCTGCTGTATGGCTTAAAAGGCGTCTCTGCCTATGCTGATCACGCCCTAACGCTGGGGCAGGAAGATGAACAAGTATATACGTTTGTGCATGAAGCGATGGCCTCCTTCACGAATAAAGATTTAACTATGCAGGAATGGCTGCAGCTAGTTTTAAAATGTGGCGAAATAAACTTTCGTGCCATGGAACTACTTGATGCCGCCAATACCAGCACCTATGGCCACCCAGTGCCGACACCAGTTCCTTTAGGTCATAGGGCAGGTAAAGCTATCCTAGTCTCTGGCCATGATTTAAAAGATTTAGCTGAACTATTAAAACAAACAGAAGGTACAGGGATCAATATCTATACACACGGAGAAATGCTGCCTACTCATGGTTATCCAGAATTAAAAAAATACCCGCATTTCTACGGACATTTTGGTACGGCTTGGCAAAACCAACAAAAAGAATTTGCTGACTTCCCTGGTGCTATTTTAATGACCACAAATTGCTTACAAAAACCTCAGCCGAGTTATGCTGATAATATTTTTACTGCCGGTAATGTGGGCTGGCCTGGCATTCAACATATTGAAGCTTATGATTTTAGCCCTGTAATTAACAAAGCTTTAGAGTTACCCGGCTTTACCAGCGAGCAGGATGCAGACAGTGTAACCGTGGGCTTTGCGCGTAAAACAGTACTAGGGCTGGCACCGACAGTGATTGAAGCTGTAAAAAGCGGTGCCATCAAACACTTTTTCCTCGTAGGCGGCTGTGACGGGATCAAAGCTGACCGTAACTATTATGCCGAATTCGTGGAAAAAACGCCGCAAGACAGTGTAATTTTAACTTTAGCCTGTGGCAAGTTCCGCTTCTTTGACAAACAGCTGGGCGATATTGGCGGTATCCCCCGCCTCTTAGATGTCGGTCAATGTAATGATGCCTATTCTGCCATTCAAATTGCTTTAGCTTTAGCAGAAGCCTTCGACTGTGGCGTTAATGACTTACCGCTGACCCTTGTCCTTTCCTGGTATGAACAAAAAGCGATTGCCATCCTGCTGACACTGCTCCATCTAGGCATTAAAGACATTCTCATTGGACCTAGTCTCCCTGCTTTTATTACCCCCAATGTCTTAAACATTCTCGTAGAACAATACAACCTTCGCCCCATCTCCACGCCAGAGCAAGACCTGGCCATGATCTTGGGCTAAGCAAAACTCACTGGCATGACAAAAACCGGAAAGCCTTAAGCTTTCCGGTTTTTTTTTACTGAACCAATTATATAATTCAGTAGTTACGTTACGCTGCAAGTGCTTATTAGTGTTTCCTAAAGAATAACCCGGCCAATGGCTGTGGCTGAGATGGTGGCAGAGAGCATGATGCCTGGCTTTCCCTCAGTGCCATTTGTATCAACTGTCACTGTAATATCGCCTGAGGCACCACGTCTTTTGGCTTCTGCAATGGCCTCTAGTTTAGCTTCCTCACCTGCTATTTTGATCGCCTCAGTCATACTTGACGCCTGACTATTGCCTGAGTAGCCAAACACGACAAAGCCGCTGCCGCCACCAACTGCATATTGAGTTCTAATTTCCACTTCACTTGTCACGGAAATATTTCCCACAATGGCGCCTAGGGCGTTGGCAACGCCAGCATTTTCCGGCACAATATACTTCGTACCCAAAGCTTTGGCCACGTTGGGTAAAAAGATATGTGTAGGGGCACCCACACCAACTAAAGTAGCTGGTGTACGGAAATTAATGTGGCAGAACTCCTCTTGGTCACCGTTTCTCGCTTGCTGCCAGCTGTCTCTGATTAACTGCTCTAATTCCTCATCTAAACCATTCTTTTTATAATGTGGATAGCGATCCTCCAGCAGCATGCGGACGATATTGAAATACAAAGTCCCTTCAACCTTATCAAAAACTTGCTCTGTCAGTTTTTCCACTGTCAGATCATGCCTATTTGCCAAGTACTCTGCACCTAAGCGAGCTGCTTCCGTGTTAAAGCGGTTAAAATCACCGCGTATATGCATAAAATCGGTAGGCGTTAGACCACAGCGCATGATAATTCCTTCTCTTTCTAAACGTTCAGTATAAGGAGTAAAAATACGCTTACCAATAACCTTCATGGCTTCATTAAGCATCAGCGGTCCAGCTTGCAGAGCTGCGCATAAAACCTGCTCATCTTTAGTAAAACCGTCTTTACCGGCGATGTCTTTCACCAAGCAAATAAACTCGTAAGTAGGATTCACTAAACTTACTCTTGACTTAACCAAACGCTTTAAGTCCTCAGTAATGCTTGGCCACTGTTCGGCCGCGATGGCAAAGGGGACAACACGGGAGGGACCCAAGCTCATAGTACCGTTTCGGTCTACGCGTACAGCACTATCACCGCCCAGACCAAAAGTATCAACATAAACAGCTTTGACAAAGGTCTGCCACTTGCCGACATTAACGCCATCCTTTGCTTTCACAGGTACACCATGCTTAACAAGTGCCATATCGGTGGTGGTACCACCAATATCTACAATCAGACAGTCTTTTTCTCCTGTTAATTCGATGCCACCCATCACACTGGCAGCCGGACCACATAGAAGGGTTTCCACAGGACGCACAGTGGTAAACCTTTCTGACATCAAACTACCATCACTGCGGACAATTACTACCGGCGCAGTAATATTTCTCTTTTGCAGCGAATTCTTAATCGCTTTAAGAAAGTCATCAATCACGGGGATAAGACGTGCATTTAAGAGAGTACTAGCACCTCTTTTAATAT
>DASRMS010000180.1:0-1239 GCA_035647835.1 Oscillospiraceae bacterium | reverse complement strand
CCGACAAAATAAGGTTGACCGCCAATCGTTGTAGTACGTACAGAGCCGAACTCTGCATTTTTGTAAACTTGTAATTCCATTCGAATTACCTCCTTGTGTTTTTTTGGAGGTCTTGACCTCCTACCTAGTAGCCTTGGGAGAGGGTCAAATCTGACGGTTTTTATATTCTTGTTCTAATTTCTTTGTGGCTCGCTGTGTTTGGCAAGCATGAAAGCAGCCAGCGCGGAAGCTAAAAGTCTACCAGCGCGGAAGTTAAAAACCCGCCACTGCGGAAGTTAAGAGTATTTCCACCCGCATCGTTCGAATAATCCTGTGCTCCGCTATTGCATTTGTGAGTTCTGCAAGCGGTAGCTTTGTCCATCGTGCATCAGCAGCAGTCCATGGTGGATCAAACGATCCAAGATGGCTGCAGTCAGTTTCTGGTCGTAAAATATTGTGTTCCATTCATCAAAAGGCAAATTAGTTGTAATAATCACACTTCTCTTCTCATAGCAATCAGAAATGGCCTCAAAGAGAAGCTGTGTACCTACCCGTTCAAAAGGGATGTAGCCCCACTCGTCCAAAATCAACAAATCAGCTGTGTTTAGTTTTCGCCAGAACTTGCTTTCGCTTATCTCTTCCTTGGCTTGCGACAAAAGGTTAACCAGGCGGCTTGTTTTGCAGTAAAGGACTTTGTAGTCACGCTTGCAAGCCTCTATGCCAAGAGCAATAGCCAGGTGTGTCTTGCCTGTTCCTGGCCTCCCGTAAAGAATCAGATTCTGCTGCATTTCCACAAAATCACAAGTACGCAAACTCTCCGGTGTAAGTCCGGCAGGTAAAACAAGATCCGAGAAATCAAAATCATCATAGCCCTTCATCAGGTCGAAACCTGCCTGCTGGATATAACGCTTGCGTCGCTCAGTACTGCGCTTAGCGACAGCCTCTGTCAAAAGCTTAATCAAAAACTCTTCGTGGCTATCAGCCTCAACCTCTGTATAGCTGTCAGCAATGTAAGTTCCCAGACGCAGCTGCCGGCAAAGTTCTGAAATTAGCGCTTTAGACATGCTGCACCTCCCAGAAGTTGTCCGTAGACCGACAGATCAAGGCTGTACTCAGGAGTTGTGGGTGCTAAACTGAATTTTACAAATTTTGCTAAATAAGATTTTACACTTCCTAAAATAAGGCTATCCTGAATCTCATGTAAACAGTACTGAGGTTTGGGAGGTTTAAATGAGAAAGGGAGAACGCATCTTTATGTAT